>CAMHFW010000077.1 GCA_946184675.1 uncultured Clostridia bacterium
CTGGTGAGCAAGCTCCCCGCAGCTGCAGGTATTTCTTTTTGTGCATGGCTTCATTTACGCGCATTTACACGCATGTCACTGTGCGTCTTTTTCGATTACTTCATTGATTACTTTAACCAGAGCGGCCGGATCGATGCCGTGTACATATGCGGCTTCCTCGATGGACTCTCCCTGAGAAGCAGGGCATCCGAGGCAGTGCATGCCGATTCCCATGAGGATGGGGGCTACATTTGCGTCTATTTTGAGAAGATCGCCGATCAGCGTGTCTTTGGTAACAACGGTAGCTGCCATAATAATTCTCCTTTCCTGAAATGGATCATTTCACAGTTGAGTGTATTATAGTATACTTTTCCGTAAAAAGCAATGCGTGCTTTTTACTTTAATAAATGAATTTCGGACTATGGCATTCCTATTTTTTTAGTGGAAAAAACTCTCAAAAGAACAAGATAAGGCTTGTATTTGCGAAGTATTTGATATACAATACATGTGTACGAAATTTCTATATCTTAACAAGGAGGTATTCATTATGGCATACGTTATTAACGATAGCTGCATTTCCTGCGGAACATGTGCAGGTGAGTGCCCTATGGGCGCAATCTCTGAGGGCGACGGACAGTACGTGATCGACGCTGGTGCTTGCATCGACTGCGGTACCTGTGCAGGTGCTTGCCCTACAGGCGCAATCACAGAGGGTTAATTCAGTAATTCGATTTTCTGAAAAACAGAAGGCTGTCACCATTAGGTGGCAGCCTTCATTTCTTTTATATGGCTTCTATCTGTCTTTATTGGTAAACTTGGTAAAGTTGGGCAGCCATACCAGCTCCACAGTACCGATAGGACCGTTTCTCTGTTTGGCTATAATGACTTCAGAGATGTTCTTTTTCTTGGAGTCCTTATTATAGTAGTCATCACGATACAGGAACATAACCATGTCGGCATCCTGCTCGATGGCTCCGGACTCACGCAGATCCGAAAGAATCGGTCTGTGATCCGGCCTCAGTTCGCAGGCACGGCTGAGCTGGGACAGAGCAATGACCGGTGCGTCAATCTCTCTGGCCAGTGCCTTGAGGGCACGGGAAATTTCTGAAATCTCCTGCTGTCTGGACTCAGACTTCTTTCCTCCGGACATCAGCTGCAGGTAGTCAATGATGACCATGCCGATATTGTTTTCCAGCTTATATTTGCGGCACTTGGACCGCAGTTCGCTGATGGAGATACCTGGTGTATCATCAATAATGAGAGGAGCCTCACTGAGCACCCCGGAGCTTTCGATCAGTTTCTTCCAGTCTCCCGCCTTAAGATTACCTGTCCTCATCAGCTGGGCATCTACCCTGGATTCCATGGAAAGCAGACGGTTGACCAGCTGCTCCTTGGACATCTCCAGGCTGAAGATGGCCGCCGGTATATGGTTCCGGATGGTAATATACTGCAGAATATTAAGAGCGAAGGCTGTTTTTCCCATGGAAGGCCTTGCCGCAATCAGCACCAGGTCTGAATTCTGAAATCCGGAAGTTTTGTAATCCAGATCGTAAAATCCGGATGCCAGTCCTGTCACATTTCCTTTGTTTTTGGAAGCCTTCTCGATCTTGTCAAAAACAGAAACGACAATATCTTCGATCGGCACCATCTCTTCAATATCTCTCTTCTTCAGAGCATCGAAAAGCTTTTTCTCAGCGCCTTCCATAATATCATCAACCGGCTGATTATGCTGGTAACATGCAAGAGCGATATCCTCGCTGGCCTTGATCAGCTTACGCAAAGCGGCGTGATCGCGTACCGTTTTTGCATAATGACCGGCATTGGTCGAAAAAGGAACGCTCCCGATCAACTCGGTGAAGAAAGCAACACTGGTATACTCTGCAGGAAGATTGGACTGCTGCAAACGCTCTGTCAGTGTCAGAACATCCACAGGCTTGCCTTCATTGTAAAGAGCGACTATAGCGTCGAAAATCTGTCCGTACTGGCGCTGGTAGAAGTCCTCGCCGGTAATCTCTTCCGAAGCCGCAGCAATCGCTTCCGCATTCATCAGCATAGCGCCGATAACCGCTTTTTCTGCGTCTGCGCTATGGGGCAGTATCCTCTTGATGGCAGCTTCATCTGCCGGCATGTTCCTCACCTCCTGCTCTATCCTGCTGCTTCTGTTTATTTACTCTTCTTCTCCAACATGGACTGTAATCTCTGCAGTTACCTTGCTGTGCGCTTTGTAGGGAATCTTGTGAAATCCCAGAGAACGGATAGGCTCTCCGATCTGCAGTTTCTTTTTATCAATCTCAACTCCGAACTGTTCCTTAAAGGCTGCTGCGATTTCCTTCGAAGAAACAGAACCGAAAGTTCTGCCGCCTTCCCCGGTCTTGATCCTGACTTCGCATACCTTCTCTTTGATATCCTGTGCGAAAGCCAGCGCATTTTCATAAGCCTCTCTGGCCAGTTTTTCCTCATTCTGGTTTTTCAGCTTCAGATCATTCAGGTTCTTTGCAGTAGCCTCACGTCCGAGCTTTTTCGGAAGAATGTAATTTTTTGCGTAACCATCGCTGATCTCTACAATGTCTCCCTTTTTCCCTAATGCCTTTACATCCTGTATCAGTATGACTTTCATTTATTACAGATCTCCTTCCGACTTCATCACTTTTACTGCTTCTTTCACCTCGGCAAGCACCGCGGCTGCTGTTTTATCTTTAATCTGAGCTCCTGCGATTGTCGTATGTCCGCCCCCGCCAAAGCGCTCCATAACAAGCTGCACATTCATCGTCTCCAGGGAACGGGCACTCACATAAACAGTATCCCCGACCTGCGTGCAGACAAAAGCAGCCTCGATGCCTTTGATGTTCAAAAGCTCATTTGCTACCTGGGCACCCGTTACAGTCGGGCTGTCCAGTCCTTCAGATGGACACACAGCAAATGCGTAAGAACCGTCTGTCACCGAATTCTTCACTGCTTCTGCCTTCGCCTTGAAGTTGCTCATGTCATCCCTGAGTTTCTTGCGGACTCTGGTTACATCTGCCCCGTTTCTGCGCAAAAATGCTGCCGCCTCAAAGGTACGGGAACCAGTTTCATTGAGGAAATTGTTGGTATCAATAATGATACCCGAATAGAGTGCATCTGCCTCCTGTGCGGTCAGTTTGATATTATCTCCGAAATATTGCAGAATTTCGGTAACCATTTCACAGGCTGAAGAAGCATAAGGCTCTATATAAGAGAGAACCGGATTTTCGATTGAATTGCCGCTCTGCCTGTGGTGATCGATCACGACAACTGTCTTTGTCTGCGCAAAAAGATCCGGTCCTTCTGTACGCTCTGCCGTATTGACATCCACAACAACAAGAGCAGTATTCATATCGACAAGACTTCTGGCCTTTTCTGATGTAATAAACATGTTCCGGTCATAGTCCGGGTTTTCCGCAAATGACTCCAGAATCGGCTTGACCGACCTTGTCACGGTATTTAAGACAATGTAAGCAGGCTTTTCCATATAACGGGCTGCCCGGTAAACGCCAACCGCTGCGCCGATACAGTCCACATCGCCGATCTGATGGCCCATGATTACGACCTGGTTCTTGCCTTTGATGACCTGTTTGAGGGCATGCGCCTTGACTCTGGCGCGAACTCTGGTGGTCTTTTCCACCTGCTTGGACCGGCCTCCGTAGTAGGACATCTTATCGCCGTCCTTAACGACTGCCTGATCTCCGCCCCGGCCCAGGGCAAGCTCCAAAGCGTGTCTGGCCCATTCCTGAGACTGGGCATAGCTGGCCGCGTTGACGCTGATTCCGATGCAGAGGGTGACATTCATCTGATTGCCCACATTGATCCCCCGCACCTCATCCAGCAGAGAAAACTTGGAGCTGCGCATTGCCTGCAGGTTCTTCTGGCGAACCACAAAAAGGTATCTGTCCTTTTCCAGCTTGCTTGTGATGGCGTCATAACTCTGCAGATATTTGGTAATGGTACTGTCCACTACCGCCGACAAAAGGGACCGTCTGACCTCTTCCGTGCTGCTCAGGGCCTCTTCATAGTTGTCAACAAAAACGATGCCGCAGGCCAGCTTCTGCTCCTGGATCTCCTTACGGGCCTGCACAGTCTCCGACTCATCATACAGGTAGAGTCTGCGCAGATGCAGATCTTTCTCATTGAACCTGAGAAGCTCATTATCCTCAGCAAAACCTTCCGTGTGGATCCTGGCAATCTCGGCAATATAATAACGTTCCCCGCTGCGGATATGGGCTCTGCCCTTATCTGCGTCCGGAAAATCTTCCGGGTCAATCTCCGGCAGAACATCCGATATATTCTTCTTCTCGATATCCGAGCCGAAGACCTCTTTCATTTTCAGGTCTGCCCAGAGGATCGTTCCCTTATCATCCAGCACTGCATACGGTATCTCCAGCTCCCGCAGCACCAGACGGTGCATCTGGGAATAATCAGCCGCGAAATGAATCAGTTCCTCGGTAATATAGGGTTTGGTATACAGGTACAGGGTCACGGAAACCGCGAGATAAATACAAAGGCAGACGGCCATGACCAGACCGGCCCGGTAACTGATCCTCAGGATCACCACAAGCCCGATGGCAAGCAGAACACTGAGAAACAAAGGCCAGCGCATATACGCGCCGATGTGCCCTTTCAATTTTACCCTGTTTTTCATAGTAAAATCCTTTCAAAAAGTAAGAATCTCTATGCGCCGGCGTGCTTCTTCTCATAGGCATCCATCCTCTGGATCGCCTTGTATACGTCTCTGCACTCCGGGTATGCCTTCAGGAAACGCTCCTGAAAAGCAGCCAGAAGCGGCATCTCATGAACCTGCTTCTCATCGCTCATAACTGCTTCCTTGCGTTCAATCAGCGCTACCATATCACTGTCCCCGCGCAGGCGGGCATAACGCTTCATCACATCAATTGTCAGGGGAAGATGTCTGCGCTGGGTCGCGTATCCCGGATGCTCCCTGACCGCCTTCTGGTACAGAGCATTCTCCTCCGAATCCGGGTCCTCCATTTTCTCAACGAAGGCGTCATTAATATAGATTGCTTTAAAGTCATCACTGACGAGCATCCTGGGCTCCATCACATTCAGGTAATCAAATGATATCTCTTTTGCCATATAGATCTGCCTCCTTCCGATACTGCTGCTATGAAACAGTATAGCACAACACTGCTGAAATGAAAATGAAAAAGACTGACACAGGCACACTTGTGCGGCCTTATGCCAGTCTCCTCCAAATCTTTCATCATGCGAAAGCTGATTCTTATTCTGCGATATAGGGCATTAATGCGATATGTCTGGCTCTCTTGATCGCAGTAGTAACTTTTCTCTGATGTTTTGCACAATTGCCTGTGATTCTGCGAGGAAGGATCTTGCCTCTCTCGGAGACATATCTCTTCAATTTAGCAGTATCCTTATAATCGATCACGGCATTTTTATCTACGCAGTAAACACAAACTTTTCTTCTTCTGCGAATAGGTCTTCTCCTGGACTGAGGAGCGCGGCCTTCTTCTCTATTGTAGGGCATAGCTTTTCCTCCTTCTTTAGCTGTTTAAGATCCGTCCTGCTCTTTAGCTGAACGGAAGCGAATCATCAAGACTCTCCGGAATATTCATAAAACCGTCATCTCCGTCAAACGGATTGCCGGCCGGCGCGCCTTGCGCACTTCCGGACTGATCAGCGCCGCCAAACTGCGGTGCGCTGTTATAGCTGCCTGAATTACGGTCACTGACAGCCTTGCTCTCTGCGAACTCGATGTCCTCGAGAACAACATCTGTCGTAAAGACGGTCTTGCCGTCTCTGTCGGTATATCTGCCGGTGCTGATGCGTCCTGATACAACGACTTTAACACCTTTTCTCAGATATTTCTCCGCAAACTCTGCCTGGCGTCCGAATGCCACACAGCTGATAAAATCAGCGTCCGGCTCGCCGTCACGCTTAAATCTGCGGTCCACCGCGATTGTCATCCTGGCAACTGCTGTCTGCTTCTCATTCTGTGAGTAGCGGACATTGGGGTCTCTGGTCAACCTTCCCATTAATAATACTTTATTCATGCAGACAACTCCTTTTTCTTTTAAGAAAAAATTAAAAGTTTAAGCGTCCTGTCTTACACATAAGTATCTGAGCACGTTGTCCATAATACGCATACGGCCTTCCAGCTCATTCGGGCAGCTGGATTCAGCTTCAAAGGTAATGAAATAGTAGTAGCCCTCTTTCATCTTCTGGATCTCATAGGCCAGTCTCTTGCTGCCCCACTCGTCAACACCTGCAACGGTGCCGCCGAAACGCTCAATGAGTCCTTTGATGTTCTCGATTGTAGCTGCTCTTGTCTCATCATCTGCCTGCGTCGTAAGAACGACTGCGAGTTCATACTTGCTCATGCCTGTTGCACCTCCCTTTGGACTTAATGGCTTCCTGCATATTTACAGGAAACAAGGAAATTGATAGTGACATATCACAGGGATTTATTTTATCACAGTTTTTTTATTCTAGCAAGCATTTCTTTGCTTTTTTTGCAGCGCAACATATCCCTACCAGAAAGTGCTCCGGCATGGTAAACTATAAATAAGAATACCCTGAAGGGAGGTCTGTTTCATGAATATTTTTGATATTATCGGTCCCGTGATGATCGGCCCTTCCAGTTCCCACACCGCAGGCGCTGTACGTCTGGGGCGCGTGGTCAGCAAGCTGGCTGACAATCGTCCGATTAAGCGGGTGGAGATCACCCTGTCCGGCTCCTTTGCACAAACCTACAAGGGACACGGAACAGACCTTGCCCTGCTGGCCGGAATCCTGGGCTATCACAGCTGGGCTCCGGAGATTCGCGATGCATTCCGGATCGCGCAGGAGAAAGGTCTGGAGTATGTTTTTCTGAAAGAAAATATCAAAGGCGCTCATCCCAACACGGCACGCATCCGCTATTATCTGGAGGATGGAAGTGAAGGCGTGATGCAGGGAGCCAGCGTAGGCGGCGGGAATATTCTGGTCAATCGGATTGACGGAATGGATGTGGAATTCACCGGGCAGAGTGACACTATTCTGGTCATGCATCAGGATAAGCCGGGAGTCATCGCGGCGGTGACGCAGCTGATGCACTTTGAATATGCAGACCTGAATATATCCAGTTTTCATCTGTCCCGACAGAATAAAGGCGGAGATGCCATCATGACCATTGAGATTGACGGCCAGCCGCCGGAAGAACTGATCGGCTCGCTCAGGAAGATTCCTTTTGTTTCAAATGCCATCCTGGTGAGAAGGCTTTGATGGAGGTGCTGTGTTTATGCTCAAATATGATTCTATAGAGAAACTGGTCCTCGAAGCAGAGGAAAGAGGCATCACAATCAGCCGTCTTGTGCTGGAAGATCAGGCTCAGGCCATGGAAATCACGCCCGAAAAGCTTTATGAAGAGATGAAGGAACGCTTTGTGATCATGAAAGAATCTGTTCAGGAAGGACTGAAAAAAGACCAGCGCTCCAAGTCCGGCCTGACCGGAGGCGAGGGATATCACATGATGCGCTACGCGCAGGAGAAAGGCGGATTATCCGGTTCCCTGATGACAAAGGCCATAGCGAGGGCTCTTGCCGTAGCCGGATGCAACGCCTCCATGGGACGGATTGTAGCCGCGCCGACAGCCGGCAGCTGCGGGATCCTTCCGGGCTGTCTGGTCTCCCTGGCAGAAGACCGTGGCTTCCCCGAAGAGGATGTCATCCTGTCTATGTTCACTGCCGGAGCCTTCGGTATGGTCATTGCCGGGCGGGCCAGTATTTCCGGTGCCCAGGGCGGCTGTCAGGCCGAATGCGGCAGTGCCTCTGCCATGGCAGCGGCAGCTGTGACAGAAGTAATGGGCGGGACTCCGTCCCAATGTGCGAACGCTTGCGCCATCGCCATTGCCAATCAGCTGGGTCTAGTCTGCGACCCTGTAGCCGGACTTGTAGAGATTCCCTGTATCAAGCGCAATGTCTCCGGCCTCATGATCGCCTTTTCCAGTGCAGATCTGGCCCTGGCAGGCATTGGATCAAAGATCCCGGCAGATGAATGTCTGGACGCCATGCACCAGGTAAGCGAATCTCTCCCCTCCTCTCTCAAGGAAACAGCAACGGGAGGGCTGGCAGCCACGCCGACAGGCCTCCGCCTGCAAAAAGAAGTCTTCGGAGAATAAAGAAAGGGGACAGGGAGACAGGGGACGGTTCTCTGTCTCCCTCCTCCCTACAGCAGCTGTTTTCCGTCTCTATATAGCTCTCTGATCATTTTCTCCGCCTGTTTTCTGCGGAGCATGACCTGGTGACCGCAGC
>CAMHFW010000078.1 GCA_946184675.1 uncultured Clostridia bacterium
TACCACCACTTTTTTCTTAACAAGTCAATATGAGGTATACTTCTTGTGTTTAAGACTCATTCAGACAACAATTACCTCCTTGTTTTTACCTGACAAATATAAATGTGGTATCTCCCCGCCGTGTACACTAAGTACACTTGTTTAAGCAAAGAAACAGCAAAACAGGCAGGTCCTTGTGGGCCTGCCTGTTTTGCTGTTTTATCTTTTGATATAGGGGGAGACTTAAGAATCGTCCCCTGTCTCCTTTTATGCTGCATCCTCAGGAAGATCGGATGTGCAGTGCGGGCACTTCTTAGCCATGATCGGGATCTCGGACTGGCAGTAAGGGCAAACCTTTGTGGTGGGCTCCGGTGCCGGCTCTTCCTTGCGCATCTTATTCATAGTCTTTACGAACATGAATACTACGAAAGCAAGGATGATAAATGAGATGACATTCTGGATAAAACTACCGTATGCAAATGCGGGTGCTCCTGCTTCCTGTGCGGCTGCAAGGGATGCATACTCTTTGCCGTCAAGTGCGATGAACAGATCGGAGAAATTGATTCCTCCGGTGATAATGCCGAGGATCGGCATCAGCAGGTCATTGATCACAGAGTTAACAATAGCTGTGAAGGCACCGCCGATGATGATGCCGACTGCCATGTCAAAAACATTACCCTTCAGCGCAAATTCTTTGAATTCTTTTAACATGTTGCTCTCCTTCTCTCTGATAAAAAATATATAAAACTACATTGTTCCCTTTATCAATCAGCCCGGTATTGTCAGCACCAGGGTCTCGATCCGGTTTCTGTCCATTTCCTTGACAGTCAGAACCATATCCCCCAGCATGACCGTATCTCCTTTGACCGGGATGTGTCCGAGTTCATGCATCACATGTCCGGCAATCGAATCATAGTCCTCTGACTCCAGCTCCAGATCAAAACGCTCGTTGACATCCTCCAGTTTGGTATTGCCATCCAGCAGGAAACAGCCCGGAGATATCTCGCGGATATCATCGGTTTCCTCTGCATCATACTCATCCCGGATCTCTCCGACGATCTCTTCCAGAAGATCCTCCAGGGTCAGGATGCCGGCAACCGCCCCGTACTCATCCAGCACAATGGCGATATTGATCGAATCCCTGCGCATAGAAGCCATCAGATCAGAAGTCTTTCTGAATTCATATGTGAAAAATGGCTTGCGCAGGAGCGCTCTCATGTCAAAATCCTCAGGACTGCCGCTGTAGCAAAACAGGTCCTTGAGATTTAAAATGCCGATGATGTGATCTTTATCCTCTTCATAAACCGGGATTCTGGAGTACTTCTCTCCCCGAAAGAGAGCTACTGTCTCCTCATATCCGGTCTCGACATCCAGAAATGTAACATCAATACGCGGCACCATGACATCGCTGGCTACCGAATCTCCAAAGTCAACCACATTGGTGATCAGTTCTTTCTCATCGGTCTCAATCACGCCCTGCTCATGGCCGACATCGACTACGGTCAGAAACTCGCTCTCTGTCATAGCCTGTCCTCTGCCATCCGTTCGTATCCCCATCAGACGCATCAGACCGGACGAAAGAATATTGACTACATAGATCACCGGCGTCAGGATCCTGGTCAGCGCATAAATCACAGGTGCGCGTGACAAGGCCATCTTCTCCGCATTGATCGTCGCAGCATTTTTCGGTGTGATCTCACCAAAAATCAGAATCAGGAGTGTCAGAATACCGGTCGCAATTCCGACCATGGTAGCGGTATTGACACCGATATTGATCTGCCTGGCTGCCTTGGTCGCTAACATGGTAGAGAGCGAGGAAGCTGACAGATTCACGATATTATTTCCAATTAAAATGGCACTCAGCATCTTCTGCTGATTGTCCTGCAGCTTGCCTACCAGCACAGCTCTGCGGTTCCCTTCCTCGGCAAGAGCCCGGATCCGGATCTTGCTGACACCGATGAGGGCGGTCTCGGAAGAAGAAAAAAAAGCAGAAAGCGCCAGCAGAATGATCAGGGTGATAAGCTGCAAGGCGTCCCCCGAATCCAACATACCATCTCCTTTTTCTACTTATATAGAAACTTTAATTAGCTAATATTATAGCGCGTCCCTTCCCTTCAGTCAAGATTTATGCCCCCTGCCGGCCATGATCTCCCTCACGAAACGGGACATCTCCATCTTTTTGCCGTAACGATTCTTCAAAAAGAAAATATACAGCTTTTCTCTTGCCCTTGTCATCGCGACATAAAAGAGCCGCCGCTCCTCCTCGATGTCACTTTCCAGCTGTGCCTTGTGGTGAGGCGTAATGCGCTCATTGGCATCCGGGAGAAAAACCAGATCATATTCCAGCCCCTTAGCATGATGCATGGTCGCCAGGGTGACCGCATCTTCTCTCTTTCCCCTGCTCCGTCTGGCCTGGCCTTCCAGCTGTTCGCTGTAATCGCGGATATGAGTAAACCACTGATCTGCAGACGCAAAAGAACGGGCATCTTCCTGCAGCTCATCCAGCAGGCCGAATAGCTCTTCCTCATCCAGACTGCGCTGACGGGCAAATTCTGCAACAAAGCTGTCGTAGCCGATTCCTCTGCGGATATAATTAACCGCTGCATAAGGGGTCATTTTAGCAAGCATGGCAATGTCATCTGCCAGCTTTACAACCCGCTGCCGGATCCAGGGCTGGCTTCCAAACTCCCCGGCCAGCTGACCGAGATCAACTTTGGCCGAAGTCAGCTTCTGCCGGCTGATATAGCGTCCCGGTCTGTTGATGATCCGCAGATAATCACTTCTGGCCACAGAGCCTGCCGCAATCCGCAGATAGGCAAATATATCCTCCGCGATCCAGTGCCGGTAAAGGTTGGGAACACTATCCTGCATCTGAAAAGGAATGCCGGCTCCCATCAGCTGCTCTAAAAAAGGCCTTGCCTGGGCCGCAGTCCGCAGCAATACTGCCATCTGGCCGTAAGGCGTACCGGACTCATAACCCTCCCGGATCAGTTCTGTGATCTTTTTCTGCTGCTCAGCGGGATTTTTCACCGCGTAAACAGCAACCGGCTGCCCGGATTCCCTGCCCGATCGGATCTCTTTGGGAAAACGTTTTTTATTATGTCGGATCAGGCACTGGGCTGCCTGCACAATCTCTTTTCTGCTCCGGTAATTGACATCTAAGACCACCTGCGCAGCATCCGGATAATCCTTATTAAAATGCAGCATGATCTCCGGTCTGGCTCCCCGGAAGCCGTAAATAGACTGATCGTCATCCCCTACGATAAAAAGGTTGTTTTCGGGGGCTGCCAGCATACGGACCAGGCGGTACTGGAGCGCACTGATATCCTGAAACTCATCCACCAGAATATAACGGAACTTCTTCTGCCAGGCCGCGAGGATATCCCGCCTGTTTTGAAACAGTTCAAAGGTTCTGGCCATCATATCCTCAAAATCGATCAGGCGCTCCGCCGCAAGAGCCCGGTTATAAGCCCGGTAGATCCTGCGAAACTCCTCTGCCCCGCAGGAGACAGCATAATAATGTCCGATATCATACAAACTGCCCTTGACTCTGGCAATCTCGCCAAGCAGAGTCTCGCACAGCTCATTCACATTTTCCCCGCCCATCTGCAGATCCGCCAGAATCCCCCGCAGAATATCCCGCCTGCGGTCTTCCGTGACGATATTATCCGCCGTATAGCCGCAGCTGTGCTTGAGAATGGTAAAAAAAACTGCATGGAAGGTCCCGAAACTGACCGGAAACCGGTCTCCCTTCATCAGAGAAACAAAACGCTGCCGCATTTCATCTGCGGCAGCTCTTGTAAATGTCACAACCAGTATCTCTGAGGGATTCACACCTGCCCTGCGGATCAGATTGCTGACCCGGTGGGTAATCACCATGGTCTTGCCGGATCCCGGCCCTGCCAGCACGATCATAGGTCCTTTCACGTGCTCTGCAGCCCTGCGCTGTGAATCGTTAAGTCTCATCTTTTGTTTACTCCGCTGCCTGCTCCAGGGCTCTGACAGCAGTCTCGATTCTCTCGATGGAGGTCTCTTTTCCCAGGATCTGCATGATCTCTGTCGCTCCGCCGGGAGTCATCTGTTTGCCGGAAAGGGCTACGCGTACCGGCCACATAACCTTGCCCACCTTGTATTCCTTCTTGGCGGCGTATTCCTTAAGCGCCTCAAAAAGGGCATCATTGGCAAAGGACTCCTGCTCTTTCAGAAGAGGCAGGACCTCACGCAGGATCTCCAGAGAATTCTCCAGATTGGTCTTATTCTTTTTGTTCACATACATCTGAAGATCGTAATCCGGCACTTTTTCAATGAAATCAGCCTGATCGCGGATATCCAGGAAGGTCTCGATCCTGGTTTGGATCAAAGAAGCAAGTTTGGGGAAATCCACATCTCCCGTGATGAACTCCTTCATATAAGGCATAGCCTGCCTGCAGAAGTCTTCCGGATCCATGCGCTTTAAGTACTCGCCGTTCATCCAGCGGAGCTTAACCATATCAAAGACCGCGGGAGCCTTGCCGATATGATGGTAGTCAAACTTCTTTACCAGCTCATCCAGAGAGAAGATCTCCTGATTGTCCTCCGGGCTCCAGCCAAGAAGAGCTACATAATTGACAATGGCTTCCTTTAAAAAGCCCTGCTCCAGCAGATCCTCAAAGGAGGAATGGCCGCTTCTCTTACTCAGCTTCTGGTGCTCTTCATTGGTGATCAGCGGGCAGTGGATGTACTCCGGTACCTCCCAGCCAAAAGCGTCATAAAGACGGTTGTACTTGGGAGAGGAGGAAAGATATTCATTGCCTCTGACCACATGGGTAATGCCCATCAGATGGTCGTCTACCACATTGGCAAAATTGTAAGTAGGGAAACCGTCAGACTTGATCAGGATCATGTCATCCAGCTCTTCATTGGGAACGGAAATATCTCCGTAAATATTGTCGTGGAAAGTCGTTGTACCCTCCAGAGGATTATTCTGGCGGATAACAAAAGGCATGCCTGCTGCCAGCTTCTCTTCCACTTCCTCCTTGCTCAGGTGGAGGCAGTGCTTGTCATAACGGAAAATCTCTTTTCCGCCGACCATAGTATGCAGACCGGCCAGACGCTCTTCGCTGCAGAAGCAGTAATAAGCCTCCCCCTTGTCGACCAGCATCTTGGCGTACTTCATATAAATACCGGCTTTCTGTCTTTCACTCTGCACATAAGGGCCTACGCCGCCATCTTTATCCGGGCCCTCATCATGAGTCAGGCCTGTCAGTTCCAGGGTTCTGTTGATGATATCTACCGCGCCTTCCATCTCGCGCTCCTGGTCGGTGTCCTCGATACGAAGGAGAAAATCGCCGTCCTCATGCTTTGCGATCAGGTATGCGTAAAGTGCTGTTCTGAGATTGCCTACATGCATCTTGCCTGTAGGGCTCGGTGCAAATCTTGTTCTGATTTTCTTAGCCATAACTGTCAACTCCAATGATTATATGAAATATTAAGCACGCGCTTGGCCGCGCTTTACTGTGCTTTCTGAAGGGCAGGCAAAATTGCCTTCACCGCGATTCCGATCAGCAGACCGGTGATCACGCCGGCCGCCAGAAGGACCGGAAAATAAAAAAGAAGATTCAGATTCTCGACGACCAGAGCCGCCGCGATCAGCTGGCCTATATTGTGGCTGACACCGCCGGCTACGCTGACACCGATGACGGAGAAGCCTTTGATCCTGGACAGGATCAGCATTACCACGAAGCTTAGAATACCGCCGGCCAGGCTGTAGACCAGAGCTGCCATGCTGCCAAAGGTAATGGAGATCAAAAAGATCCTGACAACAGAAATGAGCAGTGCCTGGGCCGGTCCGAACAGGTAAAGGGCTGTCAGTACCACCAGATTAGCCAGTCCCAGCTTAATCCCGGGGATTCCGAAAGAGAAGGGAATCATAGCTTCCAGGTAGCTCAATATCATAGCCAGCGCCACCATGAGAGCGCTGAGTGTGATTTTTTTCGTAGACATATGATGCTCCTCACTGCGCCGTGGCATCCACTGCGCTGTTCTTTCCTCCTGATACCTCTACGACCAGCTTGTGAGGCAGGCAGATAATGGTCTCACGGTTGTGACTGATCGGTGCATGCTTTACACAGATCAGATCCGGGCAATCCGCCTTCTCCATGTGTACGCTGCCATTTTCAATCACAAGCACATTGTGCCCGAAGGAATTATCTATCTCGATTGTCTGGTCCTCTGACAGAGGATAGGTCCCGTACTCGCTGCCGTCTATGCGGATCACGACCAGCGCGCCTTGACCGCTTTGCATGACTTTTACTGCAAAGAACCCCGCCGCTGCGACCGCAAGCAGAACAATAATCAGGATCAGATCCTTTTTCTTCAACTCCTGCCGCCTTTCTTCTAAAAAAGCCCTAAAACGAAAGAAAGTCTTGGAAACTTGCGAATCCAAGACTTTCATGCAGTCGGCGGGACTTGAACCCGCACCCAGTTATCCCGGACTAGATCCTTAGTCTAGCGCGTATGCCAATTCCGCCACGACTGCGTGCATTCACCGAGTCTGTCGACCCGACAAAAAGAATGATACCATTTTCCTTTGCCGATGTCAACTGTTTTTTTCTTTATTTTCTCAAATTCCTGTCAGCTGTTCTGTTCCCGGATTATATGCCGCCTGTCTGGGTTTGGAGCTCCCGCTTATGGTGCAGACAAATCCCCTGCCAGAAAGGCTTTTTGTAAACTCTGCCTGCTCGGAAATCTCCATCAGGATATCATCGATCACCATATCACCATCTTCATCTACATCAAAATCAAACTCATGCTCGTAGAGGTAATCTCCAACCTCACTCATCTGATCCCGATAGGACGATGTATCGATCGCGTCAAAAGAAAAAACCTTTTTCTGTACTTTTTTGCTCTTCTTCTCCGTGGTCTCAACAAGTACTGTATACATCTGCATGTACTCCTTTTCAAATCTTACAGTCATCATCCAGTGAATGGATTCAAAAGCAGTATACTACACATTTCTTCTAATTGCTATATAGAAAAACCTGTTGCTGAAATCACTTTTCTGTTCAATTATGTTCAACTTTCCTCTATTACTATGACAATTTATTAGTTTTGTCTGATTCATTCAAAAGCAGGGAAAGATTGTTTGACAAAAAAACAATACGAGACTATAATAATTATAGTATGAGCAGCGCTCTGCCCAGGCAGAGCACTGCAAATGAAACTTTTTCATGAAGGGAGTATTTTAGTATGTTAAAAGCTGAAGACATCAAGAAAGTTGGTATTGGCGGAGCAGGTACTATGGGATCTTCCATGGCTCAGATTTTCGCAGAGTGCGGATATGATGTAAAGATCTACACCCGCCGTCAGGAAACACTTGACAAGGCTAAAGCAAGCATTCGTTCCGCTCTCGACACAAAGGTTGAGGCAGGCGACACCACAAAGGAAAAGGCTGATGCAGCTTACGCTCGTATCGAGTTCACACCGGCCGGCGATCTTACCGCTCTTGCTGACAGCGATCTGATCGTTGAGAACGTCGCTGAGAACATGGACGTTAAGCACAAATTCTGGGCTGAGATCTCCGCTCTGGTTTCTCCGGACGCTATCCTCACCACCAACACCTCTGGTCTTTCCATCACAAAGATCGCAGAGGCAGTTGTAGGTCCCGAGAGATTCTGCGGATTCCATTGGTTCAACCCTCCTCACATCATTCCTCTGATCGAGGTTATCAACGGCGACAAGACTGATCCCGCTGTTAATGATGAGGTTTACAAACTGGCTGAGATGATCGGCAAGAAGCCCATCCATGTTAACAAGGATGCTCTTGGCTTCATCGGCAACCGTATCCAGCAAGCAATCCTTCGTGAAGGTCTTCACATCTATCAGGAAGGCATCGGTGATTTCTCCGATATCGACCGCTGCATGAAGTATGGTCTGGGCTTCCGTTATGCCTGCCTTGGACCGTTCGAGATCTATGACCAGGGCGGCGTAGACATTCATTATCATATCGCTGAGTACACCTTCCCGGATCTGGGCGATGACAAGGATCCTTCCAAGACCTACATTGGCGAGCTCATGAGAAAAGGCTATCTCGGTGTAAAGAGCGGCAGAGGTTTCTATGACTACAGCAACGGCAAGGACAAGATTGCCATCAAGGCTCGTGACGATATGTATCTCGCACTTGCAAAGGCTAACATCACTGCCATCGGCGACAAGGCTGAGGAAGAGATGAAGAAGCTCGACGAGAAATAATATCTCATTCTTTCATGGAAAAGGGTGTTCCTGCGGGGACGCCCTTTTCGTT
>CAMHFW010000079.1 GCA_946184675.1 uncultured Clostridia bacterium
ATCAGATAATAATTGTGTTTTTTCATTCCGGCACCCTCCTACTCTGTCCTGATTCTCGGGTCAGCAACCTGATAGAGAATGTCGACAATGAAATTGATGATCACGACGATGGCCGTGATATAAAGCACGGAGGCCTGTACGACCGGATAATCCCTGCTAGTAATAGAAGTAACCAGCAGCCGGCCCATACCCGGAATACTGAATACCTGCTCGATGACCAGACTTCCTGCCAGAATCTCCGCGACAACCATTGCAACAAAGGTAATGACCGGAATCAGAGCATTGCGCAGCACATGCCGCATGAGCACCCAGTTTTTGCCTGCCCCTTTGCTGTAAGCGGTGCGGACATAGTCCTTGCCAAGCTCCGAGACCATGGAATTGCGCAGGTATTTGACTACCATGGCAATCTTGGGCAG
This sequence comes from uncultured Clostridia bacterium, assembly GCA_946184675.1. Taxonomy (GTDB): domain Bacteria; phylum Bacillota; class Clostridia; order Lachnospirales; family Lachnospiraceae; genus UBA2912. The sequence goes on from CAMHFW010000079.1 coordinate 417, forward strand.
TGCTACTGCGATTGCCGGGAAAATCAGGTAGCTCAGACAGGCACCCAAATCCTTGTCCGGGGAAACATAGCCTCCGACTGTAAACATCTGCAGCAGCAGACCGAATACATAGGTCAGAATGATGCCCAGGAAAAAGGAAGGAATGGCCATGGTTACCTGTGTCACCTGATTGATCACAGTATCTGGAAGTTTTTTGGAATACTTTGCAGAAACCAGGCCAAGAGGCATGGAAACAACAACAATGATAATCAGCGACATCACAGCCAGAATGATGGTAACCGGCAGTCTGGACTGAATCAGTCCCATCACCGTCATGTTGCTGTACTTGAGAGACATGCCGAAATCGCCCTGCAGGGCGGCAAAGAGCCACTTGACATAGCGCACCAGAACAGGCTGGTCAAGACCCATCTGGTGACGGAGTGCTTCAATCGCCTCGGGAGTTGCGTCGAGGCTGAGTTTGCCAAGCGCCGCATCTCCCGGGATCAGACTGAAAGCTACAAAGGTCAGCAGTGAAATGACTAACAATGTAATAATGAGAGCTATAATTTTTTTAATAATATATTTCATCTGCTGCCTCCATTGCGGCGGAGATGTCATCTCCGCCGCATTTCATTTACGTTTTTTATCAGGAAGCGCCAAGTGCTGCCTGTCTTACTCTGCGACCTGAATGGATGCGAGGTCGATCGCAGATACAGGATATGTAGTAAATCCTGTGTAACCCTTCTTGATAGCGATCAGGTTTGCCGGATCCTCGATGAAGACGGAAGCGCCTTCGTCTGCCAGGATCTTCTGCATCTGACCGTAGAGCTGGAACTTCTCGTCCATATCTACAGTTGCCTGTGCCTGATCATAAAGCTTGTCGTACTCCTCGCTCTTGAAGTTGCACATGTTGTTTGCAGAGGAGCTGTAGTAACGGATATACCAGGTTGCCGGGGAAAGGGAACTGATATCAAATCCGATTACGGTTGCCTGATACTGACGGCCGCGGTAGGTGTTGGCTACCCAGTCTTCCCACTCTACACGATTGAGTGTAACATTCACACCAATCTGGGCCAGCTCTTCCTTGATGATCTGGGCAGTATCTACGTGCTGCGTGAAGTTGCTGGGAACTGTGATCTCAAGATCAAAACCGTCGGGATATCCGCCCCTGGCCAGAAGGTCCTTTGCAGCCGCTACATCGTAGGTATAGGTGTTTTCTGTGTCTGCATTGTACCATGCGGTGATGGTCGGGTAAGCATGTGTCTGTATCAGCATGCTCTTGCCGTCAAACATCATCTGATTGATCTCGTCCCTGTTTACTGCATAGTTGAGTGCCTGACGAACCTCGGGGCTCTTGAGCGGCTCATAATCATTGTTGAGGAAAAGACCATGTACCAGCATCATAGTGGACTCTACGATGTCATACTGCTCAGCAACCTTCGCATCTGTTGCCTGATCGTTGGTCAGATACTGAAGACCGTCGATCGTGCCTGCCTGCAGCTCTGTGTAAGCAGCATTTGCGTCTGCGATAAACTTGAACTTTGCCTTGGAGATGCAGTTAAGGTCTGCGTTCCAGTAGTTCTCATTTCTCTCAACAGCAAGATACTCGCCTGTCTGGAGCTCTGTGATCTTGAAGGGGCCTACGCCGATGGGGTCAGTTGCCTGGTTTGCGTCATTAGCCTCTTCCAGAATCGCAACGGTAAAGTTGTAGATGAACTCAGAATCAGGTGCTGCAAGCGTGAACTGGATGTTCTTGTCATCAGTTGCTGTGATATCCGCAATAGCAGAAAGTGCGGATATCTTCGCTGTCTCCCCGTCTGCTAACGGAAAGTCGTGGTCGATACCCGCACCCCTCTTATATGAATAAATAATATCTTCGACTGTCACCGGATTGCCATCCGAGAACTTCACGCCGTCTCTGAGTGTGAACGTGTAAATAAGCGCGTCATCAGATACGGTGTAATTCTCAGCCACTGCAGGCATAATATCACCTGTAGAGGTCGGCTTCACCAGGCCTTCAAACATATTAAATAAGACACTCCGAGTTGCTGCATCCGAATCATCGTGCGGGTCAACATCACTGATTTCCTGTGTCAGACCGAATACAAATTCGTCTGATACAGTTGTCCCTGAAGAACTATTAGCAGAAGAATCACCCTTCTTACCGCCTCCGCATGCACAGAGTGCAGCAGAAAGTGTGAGTACCATTACGGCAAAGAGAATCTTTTTCATAATATTTTTTTTACCTCTTTTTTCTGTAATATTTCTCCCATTATTTAATTGTCTTTCACATTATATCATCCTCTAATTAAAAAGCAAGCTTTTTTTGTCAAAGGATTGACAAAGTACAGAAAAAGCATTTGCTGTCAAAAAAAGAGCCACCTCCTTGCAGAGATGGCTCTAAAAAATCTAAAAATGTCGACATCAATCCTGGCTGGACAGGAACTCGTCGATACCCTTTGCAGCTGCCTTACCTGCGCCCATTGCCAGGATAACAGTAGCTGCGCCTGTAACAGCGTCGCCGCCGGCGAATACAGCCTTCTTGGAGGTCTGGCCGGTCTTCTCATCTGCTACGATGCACTCCCACTTGTTGATCTCAAGACCTTCTGTAGTGGAGGAGATCAGCGGGTTCGGGGAAGTACCGAGGGACATGATAACGGTGTCAACCATCAGTACATAGCTGGAATTAGGAACCTCTTCGGGTCTTCTTCTGCCGGACTCATCGGGCTCACCAAGCTCCATCTTAACCAGACGGAGGCCAAGTACGCTGCCGTGCTCGTCCATGAGAATCTCCTTGGGGTTACGAAGAAGGTGGAACTGTACGCCCTCTTCCTTTGCATGGTGAACTTCCTCTACACGGGCGGGAAGCTCGATCTCAGATCTTCTGTATACGATGTATACTTCAGCGCCGAGTCTGAGTGCGGTTCTTGCAGCATCCATAGCTACGTTGCCGCCGCCGATAACAGCAACCTTGTGGCCGCGGTGGATCGGGGTATCGTAGTCTGCACGGAAGCCCTTCATGAGGTTATTTCTGGTCAGGAACTCATTGGCGGAGAATACGCCGTTAGCCTGCTCACCCGGAATACCCATGAACTTGGGAAGGCCTGCGCCGGAACCGATGAATACGGCATCGAAACCTTCTTCATTGAGCAGCTCATCGATGGTGATGGACTTACCGATGATAACGTTGGTCTCGATCTCTACGCCGAGCTTCTTAACGGTCTCGATCTCATGTGCTACTACGGTGTCCTTAGGAAGACGGAACTCGGGGATACCGTAAACCAGTACGCCGCCGGGCTGATGCAGTGCTTCGAAGATCTTAACTTCATAGCCCATCTTGGCCAGGTCGCCTGCGCAGGTAAGACCCGCGGGGCCGGAACCGATAACGGCAACTTTCTTGCCCTTCTTCTCAGCCTTTACTTCGGGAACCAGATTGTTCTCACGAGCATAGTCTGCTACGAAACGCTCGATCTTGCCGATGGAAACAGGCTCAAACTTGATGCCCATAATACACTTGCCCTCACACTGGGACTCCTGCGGGCATACACGGCCGCAGACTGCCGGAAGTGCGGAAGACTCGCTGATGATCTCATAAGCCTTGGCGATGTCGCCATTCTTAACCTGCTGAATGAATCCAGGGATGTCAATATTTACAGGACATGCGCTTACGCATGCGGGCTTTTTGCAGTTTAAGCATCTGGTGGCCTCTTCTCTGGCTTCTTCTTCATTATATCCCAGACATACCTCCAGGAAATTTCTGGCACGTACAGCGGGATCCTGCTCACGAACAGGTACTCTTGTCTGTTTTGTAATAGCCATTATTTGTCACCTCCGCACTCTTTGCCGCTTGACTTTCCGCTGTAGGAAAGACCCTCTCTGTATCTGAGGAGGGCACGTCCTTCCTCGGTCTTATAGGTTCTCTGACGCTCCATAGCAAGGTCGAAATCTACCAGATGGCCGTCAAACTCAGGGCCGTCAACGCATGCAAACTTCACTTCGCCGCCAACCATCAGACGGCAAGCGCCGCACATACCGGTACCGTCTACCATAATCGGGTTCATGCTGACAACGGTAGGGATGCCAAGCTTCTTGGTAAGCTGACAGACAAACTTCATCATGATAACAGGTCCGATGGCAACAACACGATCATAGTGCTTGCCGGAATTAACAAGATACTCAATCAGGGACGGGATCATACCGTGATAACCGTAGGATCCGTCATCTGTTGCTATATAAGTAACAGCAACCTTTTTCATTTCCTCTTCGAGCATGATCAGCTCTTTGGTCTTTGCGCCGATGATAACTTCGCAGTTAAAACCGTGCTCGGACATCCATTTTACCTGAGGATAAACCGGTGCAGCGCCAACACCGCCGCCAACGAAGAGGATATTCATCTTCTTGAGCTCCTCGGGATCCATCTCTACCAGGTCGGAAGGTCTTCCGAGCGGGCCGGTAACATCCATGAAGCAGTCGCCTGCTTTGAGCTTGGCCATACGCTCTGTAGAAGCGCCGATGGTCTGGAATACGATCGTTACGGTGCCTGCCTCGCGGTCATAATCGCAGATGGTAAGCGGGATTCTCTCGCCCTGCTCATCAATCTTTACGATCAGGAACTGACCGGGCTGACAGGATCTTACTACCCAGGGTGCCTCTACAACCATCAGGAAGTTCTTCTCTGACAGCTGCTCGGCTTTCACAATCTTGTACATAATTCTCCCTCGTTTCCTTTGTGTGACTTGAATTTTGTTGAAAGTTTGTTAAAAAATCTACGCTATTTTTATTTTACATTATTTCCCCGCTATATACAAGAACGAAATGCAATTGTTTTTTATAAGAAACACATTTTTCAGACCGTCCCGCGTTCCGGACGATTGTTGAATTTCTGAAATGTGATCAGATTCTTTTTCCCCTGCAGGAAACGATCCTCCTCACTGAAGACACAACCGCAGTATTTCTGCCTGTAAAGCCCCAGCTGAGCGGCTTTTTCCTGCCCTTCCTTAAAATGCGGGCGAAAATCTCTGTACGCGAAAGAAATATGATATTTATCTGCCATCTCCGCGCCGACTTCCTTCAGGAGCTCATGATTCTGGTAAGGGCTGATCAGCAGGGTCGTAGAGAATGCATCATATCCTTTTTCAGCCGCCTGCCTGGCTGTCTCCTCCAGGCGGAAACGGTAGCAAAAGCCGCAGCGGCCATTGTAGTTGGGATAAACATTGTCGATAAATTCACGGAGTCCGTAATAGTTTTCCACCAGCAGACGCATGTGGATATCCGATGCGTACTGAATCAAGGTGTTCTTTCTCATTTTGTATTCTGTAACAGGATGAATGTTGGGGTTGTACCAGAAGCCTGTCGGCTCAATCCCTTCTCCCCGCAGGGTCTCCACACAGGCAACCGAACACGGTGCGCAGCATATATGCAGCAATAGTCTCATTTTTCTACCTCAGGCGAGAAAATACAGTTTCTTTTTCTGTCAGTATAACTCTTTTCACGAACCCTGTCGACAAATGATAATTTTCTTTTTCCCCGTTCTCCTCTATACTCAATCTTACACGACCAGTTAGAGGAGGGATAGTATCATGAGTATCTGTGAACCTACAGCCAACGAATGGATTCAGAACAGCCGGCCGTCTGCGGATGGCCTTTTCAGCGAGATGATCGGCGGACGGATTCTGCGGTCAGCCGCGGCTGATCAGGACGGGAGACGGCTCTGCTTTTTACTGGGAACCCTGCTTGCAGACCATCTCCGGCTCTGCGGCAGCTCTGACCGTATCATCTTCGGTCCGGAGATCCGCCGCTTTGGCGCCTTCAATATCTTTCTGACAGATTTGCTGACCTGTGACGGGGATCAGCCCCGCCTGGCCATAAATATGATGCCGGATAACGGCAGCAGCTTCTATGGTCTGGATAAAGCCTTCGCCTACCGGCAGGCAGGTGCGGCTGAATACTGGCTGATTGATCTGCGCGAACAGTTTGTCTGCTGCTTTGACTTTACCGGCGATGTCTCTTTCCGCCGCATTTCCTTTGACCAGCTGCTCCGGAGCAGCTGTTATCCGGAGTTCTCCTGCTGCCTCACGGAAATCATGCTGGAAGATGAGCAGGCCCTGCAGGAGCTGGCAGTCTTTTACCGTTTTAAGAAAGAACTTTATCCTGCAGCACCGATCAGCATTCTTTCCGACCAGAAAGGACTCTATCAGACAGAGGAAGAAGAAACCTATACCGCAGATCAGTTTTACCGGTGGATCAAGGCGCGGGAGGAACTGCCTGACAGCTCGCAGTTTGCGCAGCTGCTCTCCGGGAATATCTCCCTGCCGGCGCCGCATGCCTTCCGTCATCAGTACCTGCAGGGAAGTCTTTATCTTGCAGTCCGGAGTTTTCTCCGGCAGACCGGCAGCAGCTGGCAGCTCTGCTTTTCGCCTCTGGCCGCGGAAATGCATGACGGCAGCGCTCTGGATTCCGTGGTCCGCCCGGATCTTTTTCTGATTCCTTCTGCCGACCACCTCAAAGACGATATCTACCGGGGTGTTCCCCTCTGGATCGCGGAGATCGCGGAGCCTGAAAACGCAGTGCAGACCTATCTTGACAAAGCGCAGATCTACAGCTATTACGGTGTTCCGGAGTTCTGGATCATCAATGACTGGAAAAAGCAGGTAATGGTCTTTTGTCAGGGGCAGGAACCTGTCCTGTATTCCTATACCGATTCGATTCCGCTCGGCCCGATTCCCGGCCTGACCATTCTCCCGCAGGATATTTTCTGAGCGCAGGCCACGGAAAGTGAAAAACAGCAGCGGCCGTCATAGCCGCTGCTGCAGTATATGTTCTGTATTTACGCTGATTCCAGATTAATCAGTGATGGAAGAGACGCAGTCCGGTAAAGCACATGGTCATACCGTACTTGTTGCAGGTCTCGATTACCTGATCATCTCTGACAGAGCCGCCGGGCTGTGCCACATACTTGACGCCGCTCTTGCGGGCGCGCTCGATATTGTCACCGAAGGGGAAGAAAGCGTCAGAGCCAAGTGCTACATCCTGCATCTGATCCAGCCATGCCCGCTTCTCTTCTCTGGTGAAGACTTCCGGTTTTACCTTGAAAATCTTCTCCCACTCGCCATCAGCCAGCACATCCATGTACTCATCGCCGATGTAAACATCGATTGCATTGTCGCGGTTTGCACGGCCCAGACCGTCTACAAACTGCAGGCCAAGTACCTTGGGACTCTGGCGGAGGAACCAGTTGTCTGCCTTCTGTCCGGCAAGACGGGTACAATGGATACGGCTCTGCTGTCCTGCTCCGATACCAATTGCCTGGCCGCCCTTTGCGTAGCAGACAGAATTGGACTGGGTATATTTTAATGTGATCAGGGAAATGATCAGATCGATCTTTGCGCTCTCCGGCATATCCTTGCATTCGGTCACGATGTTGCCGAGGAAATCATCATCAATATTGAGCTCGTTCCTTCCCTGCTCGAAGGTGATGCCGAATACTTCCTTATGCTCAATGGGATCCGGGCGATAGGAAGGGTCGATCTGGATCACGTTGTAATTGCCGTTTTTCTTGCTCTTTAAGATTTCAAGAGCGTCATCATCATATCCCGGAGCGATCACGCCGTCTGAAACCTCACGCTTGATCAGCTTCGCAGTTGCAGCATCGCAGACATCTGAAAGGGAAATGAAATCACCGAAAGAGGACATGCGGTCCGCGCCTCTTGCACGCGCATAGGCACTTGCCAGCGGGGTCAGTTCTCCAAGGTCATCTACCCAGTAGATCTTACGCTCAACCTCTGTCAGGGGAAGGCCGACTGCCGCGCCTGCGGGTGAAACATGTTTGAAGG
>CAMHFW010000080.1 GCA_946184675.1 uncultured Clostridia bacterium
ATGCTCCAGTAGGGGCTGGTCGCCTGTGCGCCCTGCATGTCTGTGCCGGCTGCAACGACCGGCGTATCGTTAATCCTGACATTTTCATAGCGGTAAGGCGTCACACCGACAATCTCATTATCGGGTATACAGGAGAGTCCCTCTTCCAGTTCGTCCATGGAAAAGCCTTCTCCCTCGGCCATAAAAAGCATGTTGGCACCGTAGTTTCTGAACTGGGCTCCCATCTGTCTGGGGACATCCCGGTAGACAGATACCAATCCGGAAAGGATGGTCGCGCCGATGGCGATCGAAAGCAGGGCAATCACGATTTTGGACCTGCGCCGCAGGATCGAGGCCGTGATCATGCGGAAAAACATAGATCTTTTTTTCATATTCATAGCACTCTCCCCCTTTTACTTTCCGTGCAGTACTTCTGTCGGGTCCATTCTGGCAATCGCGCGGATGGCCGGAATGCTGCCTGCGAGAGTGACAAGGATAATCAGGACTGCTACAATCGGTATTACCATGGTCCGCATGGTGATCGCAGACCCGAATACGGTTTGGCCGATGACCTGAGCCAGGCCAAAACCGGCAAAATATCCCACGATACCGCCAATGATGGTTGTTACTGTAATCTCTGCCAGGATCAGCAGGGTGATGGCCCCGTTATGGGCCCCGACTGCCTTCATCAGTCCGATTTCGGCGCTTCTCTCCATAACACTGGCTGTTACCAGATTGCAGATACCCAGTGCCGCGCCGATCAGGGAAAGAATGGTGATCAGAATCATCAGAAGCTCCGTCTTTTCCAGAATCGCGCCTTCCGAATCAGCTACCTGACGGACCGGAGATGCGACAGAGTCTGTGATGACTTCCTGGATCTGATAGCAGATCGCGCTTGCGTAAGCGGTACAGTACCAGGTCTCATACTGGGCTACTGTCAGGGAGCTGGGGTCCTTGGCTGCTTTTTCTGCCAGTTCATTGTCCGGCGTTGTCAGAGCGCTGACCTCGATACTGTCAATACAGCCGTCCAGGCCTGCCAGTTCCTGTACCGGGTCAAGAGCCGCAAAGATCTGCTCATCTTCCTCACCGCCGGAGTCGATGATTCCCACGATGGTGAAATCACCATTTCCTTTTTCACCGGTGATATGAATGGTATCTCCGACCGACCAGCCTTCTCTTTCTGCCAGAGCCGTGCCGACCATGGCACCGTTTTTCACTGTGCTGGTCTGCTCATCGTACCAGTCGCCTTCTGCGATTTCCCACCAGCTTCTCAGGCTGACGATACCCGCATCCAGGCTCTCACCTGTCGGCAGGTCCATGTGATGGTTGAACCAGCTGCCGATGACATCCAGCTCTGTTCCATCATCCAAAGTTCCTTTTACATTGATAAAAGGCGCGTAATCCACGATATTAAATGCCCAGAAGATGGTCTTGATCTTGCCCAGCTCATCCTCATGCAGATACACGTCGGTATTATCTTCGCCCTCTATTTCATACAAGTCGCTGACAACGGAATTTTCCTTAGGCACTACGGTAATATTGGCACCGTAGGCCTTGAGCTCCTGATTCACCTTTTCACCGACATCCAGCATAACACTCAGCATAGATGTGGCCAGTGATGCGCCAAGCGCGATGGTAAAGGCGATCATGAGCATTTTTTTCCACTGCCTGAATAACGCTCCGCGGAGCATTCTCAAAAACATGCTGTTCTCTCCTCTCTTTCCATGCGCATAGTTAATTTACAACAATTCTGCCGGTAAACTGGCTCTCGTGTTCCAGAAGGCCTTCAATCGGGACGGAAATATATCCGCCGGAAACGCTGTAATCGATGACGATGGGATTGCAGCCGCCCTTGAAGCCGATTGTGTTGACATTCATGACTACGTCGCACAGCTTGCAGACTACCTGTCCGTCCTTCTCGTAGTATCCGGTCTCGCCGCAGATGTCGCAGGCGTCCAGGCCCACGCCGTAAGAACTGCCGTTGGTCTTTTTGACTACGATAAAGCGGATCTGCTTGCCGTTTTCCGTCACATAGGCAAAACGGTGCAAATGGCCGTCACTTACCTGATCCAGAGAAACCTTTACACAATCGTCTTCGATAATGGAATCTTCTACCGGTGAAAGTTCTACTGCCCGGCTGTCATAGGCGAATACAACCGTAAGATTCAGAACCGCCAGCACAAAGCATACAGCAATCGTCGCGGACCATTTGCGGATGTTGATCCATTTGATCCGGATCCGGCGGTGCTGGGCCGGATTGCTGTAGGGTTCATTCACATGCAGGCTGCGGATACAAAGCACTGCGGGAATGATGGCGGCCAGCAGCATGACCGCATATATGAACACATTGCTGTAATTGGAGGTATATTTTGCAATCACAAACAGTGTATGATTCGATTTTATGATTCTTCTTGCCAGCATAGCCTGCAGTCCTGCAGAAGCAAGGCGGCAGGAGTAAACGAGCAGAACCAGTTTTGCGACCGTGCCGAGCAGCTTTTCGTCAGCCCTTCCGGCGCACCGGTTCACTGCAATGCCTGCGACAATCGAAAGAATGATGCCAAGCGTCCAGCCGATCAGCCTGTACAAAAATCCCGTGGACAGGAAGGTCTGCTCGGTCGCGTGGAATGTATAAGGATATCCCACAACGTCGGGGACAACATAAAACAGTGCTACAAAAATGATGGCTGCCAGACAGAAATAGACAATACCTTTTCTTGCAGTCCCGGAGTCTTCACGGAGCTGCCGGGCTGTCAGCAGCAGAAAAAGGACATATGCCGCGATCGAGACGGCGAACATACCGAAATTCCATTTGACCGTATCGATCAGGTTGGTTGTATTTTTCACATGTCCCATAACTATGGATGCGGCAAGACCAGCGATAAAACCAATCATCAGCACGCGCCCTGCAGGCCGGAAGCATTTTACTCTGGCATATGCAAAAATCAGTCCGATCACTATGCCTGCCATCATGAGCTCCTGGGTGGTTTTTACCAGATAGGTCAGCATCAGACATCCCTCCTTCAAGCGGTTCCTTATTGATTTTTTGTATCAGATAGGAGATTCTGCTTCCTTTTTTCCCTCTGATATAACGCATGAATAGCGCCATCCCGGTTTTGAAGCCGGTATGACGCATATCCATGAAAAAAACATGAAAATTCTAACAAAAGGCAGATCTTAAGATCTTACCACTCCTGAGGGGTGTACTCCCATCCTTCGAAGGTGTACTCAAGGTTGCCGTTTGCGAAATGGTCCTCAAGAACTCCGCCCGGGCCAGTCTCGGAATCAGAGTGGATCAGGTATCCGTTCTCTGCAGGGCTGTGGATGGTGAACTTGATGCTGTAAGTGTCAGCGTTGGGAAGAGCGATGTTTGCGCCGTAGTGAGGGCCGTCAGATGCGCTCATCTCCATGAATGTACCGGATGCTGCGGACTGGCCGTCAGAACCGATTACATCATAGTCAACGGTAAGGTAAGGAATCCAGTCGCCTACGCCGTAGCCGAGATCATTATCAAGTGCAGCGATGTCTGCCTCAAGATGGATATCAAAGCCGTCGATGTTCTCCTGGCCGGGAGACATGGGTACAGGCTGGAAGTAAACAGCGGAAAGATTGATGAAATCGATCTGCTCATCCTCAAAGATCGGGATCTCAGTAAAGCCTGCTGCCTCACCGGGTGCTGCTGCTGCAGAATCCTCAACAGTAGCCTCTACGCTTTCACTTGCAACTGCTTCTGTAGTTGCTGCTGCCTCAGTAGCCTGCTCCTTGGAACCGCAGGCGGAAAGAGACATTGCTGCAAATGCAGCGATTGCTGCTAAAGCAACGATTTTTCTTTTCATCATAAATACCTCCTGTTTGATTTGTGAAAAGAATATATCCGGGCGGGGCCCCTGCCAGGGCTCTGCCTTCCCAAAAGGGCTGACCCTTTTTGGTACATGGTTACTGCTGCTCGGCTGCATGTTCTTCTGCCGCCTTTGCCGCCTCTTCTTCTGCTGCCTTTGCCGCAGCGACTTCCTCGCGGAGCTTCTTATTCTTTCTCATATGCCAGATCCATACAATGATTACGATGGCCAGCATAATGAGCTGCGCGAAGATGGTCTGGTCGCAGGGGAAGATTCCCAGGACTTCCAGAACCGGGTGGGAAGGAATCCAGGAAACCAGGGGCGATGCGGTCATAGTGATCACGTCGCCCTCGATCAGTTCCTTGATGCCGGCGCCGAGGAAGGAGATCGACATAATAAACATCAGGATACTGGTTCCCAGGAAAAGCGGTTTCAGAGGGAGCCTCAACGAAAGTACACGAATCGCTATATAAACAAACACGAGGGAAATGCATCCGACGATGAATCCGGCCCACACCATATCGATATGGTCACCGGCCAGCATCGGCTGGAAGAAAAGAATGACCTCGGCTCCCTCTCTGTAAACTGCCAGGAATGCAGTAAATGCCAGAGCAAATACACTGCCGGAACGGGCAGAGCTTTCTACTTTGCTCCTGATATATCTGGTCCATGCCTCGGACTCCGACTTGGATACCATCCAGTTGCTGACCCAGAAAAGGACAACGACTGCGATCAGGGCAGTCACGCCCTCGATGATTTCCTGTGAAGCGCTGTTGGCGAGTTTGAGCTGGTTGAGCAGCCATGCGGAAATGAAGCTGGCCACGATACCCAGGATGGCTCCGGCATAAACCGGTCTGGGACTGAGCTTGCTGTCGGTATCCTTGGTTTTGAGCAGGTAAGCAACAATGGCGCCGACAACCAGAATGGCCTCAAATCCCTCTCGGAGGATAATGGTGAAGCAGGCAATGAATACTGCCGCTGCAGCGGATCTGCCGCCGGAAGACTGCTGTCCGGAGGATGTGTCCTCCTCTGTGCTGCTGTTTCCGGTCGTGCCGTCCAGCTTGTTGGCATCCTCGCGGAGCATGGCAGACAGGGTATCGCACTCTGCCTCAAAATCCTCGATGCTTCCCTCCTGCTTGCAGACTGACTTGCAGGCGGAGAACTGCAGCTCCATCTCAGTCTTTCTGGAGCCGGATATGTAACCCATGGCGATTCTCTCGAATCCCGTGGTCTCGTAATAGCCGTAATAAGCGTTATTGACGCAGTCATAGGCTGCCTTCAGATCGCCCTCATAGAACTTGCTCTTTGCCGTCTCCAGGGTCTGATCCATAGCGTCCACGACATCATTCCAGGTCGGTTTCTCCAGACCGGAAGCTTCTTGATACTCTGCCCAGGTTCCATAGTAGTTGTCTGCAAAAAGCTGGGCTGCCAGACTGTTGCTGGAATCCTCTTTCTCTGAGGATCCGCTGCCGCTCACACCGTCCAGCTTGTTGGCATCCTCGCGAAGCATCTGAGAAAGGGTCTCGCACTCTGCCTTGAATGCATCCAGGGTGCCTTCCTGCTTGCAGACCGCTTTACAGGCTGCAAACTGCAGCTCCATTTCGGTCTTTCTGGAACCGGAAATGTATCCCATGGCGATTCTCTCGAATCCCGTGGTCTCGTAATAACCGTAATAATCGTTATTGACACAGTCGTAAGCCGCTTTCAGATCACCGGCCTCAAACTTTTTGATGCCCTCCAGGAGTACCTGGTCCATAGCATCCACAACATCATTCCAGGTGGCGCTTTCCTTACCGGATGCCTCCTGATACTCCGCCCAGGTCGCGCAGTAGCTGCCGGCAAAGGTGTCTGCTGCGCCGTTATCCGCCTGAATCTCAGCAAAAGCAGAAAGCACAGGTGATGTGATAACTGTGAGCAGAAGCGCAAGCGCAATTACCAGAAATGCGCTGGTCCTTTTTCTGTAAGCTGCCATTTTCTTATTGTTCATGTAGTAACTTCCTCTCCATAAATCTGACCGCTTTATGGTTAGATAAGGCTAATCAGATATTCACGGTATTCATTCTAGCTATTTGACATCATAGCGTCAATTTGTTATTGCTAACTTTTTCTCAACAGGAGGCTTAATGAAAAAGAATCTCATTTGCATTTACAATAGGGTACAAAAAAAGACGTCCCCTGAGGAACGTCTTTTTATACCATTGCTGTCTATGCTGTTTAATCCATAATTACCGCATCATCCATGGTCATATTTTTGCGGATGTTGTTACAGCAGGCGTGGAACTCTGCGAGTTCGCTCTCGGGAAGATCATACTCCACGATTTCTTCCACACCGTTTTTGCCGATGATGCAGGGCACGCCGGCATTGATGCCGGTTACGCCGTACTCGCCGCACAGCTCCATGCTGGCCGGCTGGATAGCTTTCTGATCATGCACAACCAGTTCTACCGTACGCAGGAGAGTGGTGCAGATGCCGTACTCGGTGCAGTGCTTGCCGCGCAGTACCAGATAAGCATTTTCCTCTGCTTTTTTACGGAAACCCCAGTGGTCAAACCGGAAGCGGGGATCTCCGGAGGCTTCCAGGTTTGCCAGAGATTTGCTGCCGAAGGAAACCTGGGACCAGGGAACCATGATGGAGGCCCCATGCTCTCCCATCATCAGGGCTGTGATGGAACGGTGCGCGATCCCGGTCTGCTGGTGCAGCAGAGCGATCAGTCTGGAAGAATCCAGGCCGGTGCCGGTGCCGAATACCTGCCCCTTGGGAAGGCCTGCCAGCTTGGCTACCTGGTGGGTGATGATGTCGCAGGGGTTGGAAATATTGATGAAAACGCCGTGAAAACCGCCTGCCATAATCTTGGGGACAAAATCATTGACCTGGGCAATGTTGAAATGCAGCTCGTCCAGTCTGTCCATGGATTCCAGAAGAAGGGGCATGTTGCCGACTGCGTTGACAATGATATCACAGTCGCCAAGATCGCCGTAGTCTGCCACATTTACCTCGACCGGATGCGGGCAGTAAGACATGCAGTCCCGCAGGTCCTGGCACTCCGCCGCCACCTTGTCCGCTTTGATATCAACCAGCAGCAGTTCGTCCGCCAGCCCGCTTAAGGCAAGTGCGTAAGCACAATTCTTTCCTACAGCTCCAAGTCCGATGATTCCGATTTTTCTCTGTTTCATCATGATGATTTCTCTTCCTCCTGCTTTGCAAAATCAAATAAAACGCCTGCTGCCGGATTCCGGTTGTCCAGCAGACGGATCAGCTCATAGCGGTACCTGTTGTTTTCCCCGCTGGGCATGGGCAGTTTAACCAGGTCGGCCCCCTGGGCATCTGCCACAAAACCGGGCACGATGGCTACGCCGTGCCCTGCCCGCACCATCATCAGCTGTGTGTTGACCGAATTGGTCTGCTCGATCCGGTCCGGGATAAAGCCGACTTCCTCTTTCAGCAGCTTGTGCAGCATCTGCAGGGATGACGGCCCGTGATCCTCACAATTGGTGATCAGGCATTCGCCGGCCAGCATCTCCTTTGCATCCGGCTTCTCATAACGGCCGGCCAGGGACCGGCCGGCTGTCAGCACGTTGGCCGATGTAAATAAAAGGCGGGTCTCGATCTCACTTCTGGCAAAAGCCTCCTCGCACTCCGCAAGTCCGATGATCACATCCAGCTCCCCCGTACGCAGTTTTTCTGACAATTCACTATAGGGATACTGAAAGATGTCGACCTTGATTTCCGGGTGTCTGGAGAGAAATTCCGAAAAGAAGTCTTCCGTTGAACAATACTCATAAACGCCGATGCCGATCTTCAGATAGCCGTGAAATCCCGAATCGATCGTCTCCAGCTGCTGCAGGGTATCCTCATAAGCCTTGCGGATGGCACACACCTGCTCATAATAGTACTTTCCCGCCTCGGTCAGCTGCACCTGATGGGGTGACCGCTCAAAAAGCCGCACGCCCACGCGGTCCTCCAGTCCCGCGATATACTGACTGATCGCTGTCTGTGAAACATTATGTACAGCTGCTGCCTGGGTAAAGCTCAGGCATTCTGCCAGTGTGAGAAAGTAGGTAATTTTTTTATTGATCATAAAAGGGTCTCCTTTTCCGGTCTTTGCTCTTGTCTGTCGTGATGTCTCCCGGCTCACAAGCAGTATCTTAGCATAATTTTTTTATTTTTGCAATAATAAGTATTGCATTATGATGATTTTATGCTACAATCTTTTTATCGTGCTAATTCATGAACAAAAGATGCGATCGTGCGAACCGGTCTGCTTCCATAGTAGCACAGGAAACTATTTATAGAAAGAGGAAGAAAACCCATGAAAAGATTGTTCAAGAACTTAACCGGCATTCTTGCTGTATCCTGTCTGTCCCTGTCCCTGCTCGCAGGCTGCGG
>CAMHFW010000081.1 GCA_946184675.1 uncultured Clostridia bacterium
TCCAAGCCTGAGCCATTTTGTTGCCTCATCTTCTACTATCTCTGTTCTACCGCGCCACTCCTGGTTTTTCGCCAGTAGTTCCTTGAGTTTCTCCTTCTCTTCATCGCTTCTGCAAAGCATAATGGCAGCTTTGAATTCTTTTTCTTCATCCAGTATGACTTCTGAGCATACAACCTGCTGGATATCGATGACCTGTTTTTCGGCGCAGAGAGCAAGGAGGTGCAGCTGTGCCTGTGAAAGAAATAAACCAGTTTCTGTCAGTTCATTATATTTGCTGAGAACCCGGTCGTATTTCCCCTGGATCAGCCAGAACTTCATCTGGTCAGCAACAAGTCTGAAATCCAGCAGTAGATTATGGGAACCAGAACCGCCTTTGTATACTTTTAGAAATGAGATGCCTGCCAGCAGTTCATCGTGAGCTTTCACTCCATCATAAATTGCCTGCCTGTCAGGGTGCAGAGCTCTTGGAATCTGCTCTGCCTGCATACCTTTTGCCAGATAGCAGAAAAGGACCCTGTCTGTCTTTCCGGTCTTTTCTTTATCACGGTACTGGAGCCACTGGAATCTGGACCACTCGTTTTTTACCCAGTTAGAAAGCATGTTTTCCGGACTTGTTCCCACCACAATCAGCACTTTGGATGAAAGCAGTGCGGAAATGATATAGGGTTCGTATTCATGACCAGCCGGAATGGCTGTTCTCCTGGAGTTGAAAACGCGCAGCCCCTGCTTTTTGAGGAAGTCATACAGGTCAGAAGCAACATCACTGTCGGCAGTATAATGGCCATTATCATCCTGTTTGACACTGATGAAAATATCGTATCGCACCTCTCCTTTCAGAAGGCGGTATTTATCCAGGATCCGGTCAATCTCCTGAAGTTTTGTTGTATAGTAAGGTCTATCTTCCGCAGTCATAAGTGCATCAAGCTCTTTTCGAAGTGACATCTCGGCCGGGTCTGTCAGATCCGGATTCAAAATGATAGGAATGAGCCTTCCCGTATCATCTTTTTCATAGAATAAACAGTAATGACACATGATGAGGCGCCAGTAAACTTCAGCATCTGCTCCGCCTTTTGTCACTACATTATGATAATACTCTTCTGCTGTGTCAAATCTCATATCATGCTGGAAATCAGCTGCCTGATGGTATAATTGCTGCAGTTCCTGTAGTTTGTCTCTGGTATATTCTGTATGGAAAGCATCTATGGTCTGCTGGAGATGGCTGGATTTTTCGCGTAAATCATTTACTTTAGCATGGATTTCCTGTGTTTCTTGCAGAAGCTGATCGGAAGATGCAGCAATCTCCTGGAGTCTTTGCAGGTCCTCTTCCTGAGTTTGCTGGCTCCAGAGCATGAACTGACTCATGACAGTCTGACGCTCCTGTGCATCCATATCAATCTTCTGGATTTGACTTGCAATATCCTGCACGACGGTCATACGCGCAAAAATATCATTCTGTGAACCAATCAGTCGCTTGGATATTTCTTTCAGAAACTGAAGGCTTCCGAGTGCGTCATTCTGATTGTCAGTTAGTAAATGGAGCATTTGACCAAGAACATCCTGGTCGTCACGGATTTGACCAAGTGCAGAAAGCGCAGAAAACAGACGGTCATTTGCCGTCTCCTTTTCCTTTTCTGCCTTAGCAAGCTGCTGCTTGATTTGGGCATTCTCTTCCTCTGTCTCCTGCATGCGGACCAACACATTTTCAAATTTTACTGTGTTTATCGTTTCTCCGCACCATTCACACTTTATCAGTTTCTGTCTGCTGTGATAGTATACGTCACCACCGCAATAGAGGCAGCGTTCTTTGATCAATTCCGGCATAGTATCTCCTAAATATGTATCGATTACTTCAAGATGCTTTCTTATATATTTTAACGGAAAACGAATTCTATTTCAATAAAATGCTGTGTAAAGCTAGATGCACTCTCATAACATAATATCGTGTCGCAAAATCTTGACTGATGTGATATAATCCTTTCAGATAAAAGCTTTTTGCTTATTTGGAATGAAAGGCAGATTTTTATGGCTGAATTATCATATAAACAACAAACTGATCTGAAAAACATCCAGAAGATCCGGGAACACCTGGAACAGCTTCCCAAGTTCTGCATGGAATATTTCCGCTCTCTGGAGATCCGCAAAAGTACCAATACCAGAAAGAATTATGCATATGATCTGGGCGTTTTCTTCTATTTTCTGCAATCCAGCAACCCTTATTTCAAGGACAAAGATATCCGTGAGCTTTCTATGGATGTCATGGATATGATCACAGCTATGGATATTGAGGAATATCTTTCTTTCCTGGAGTGCTATACCAGGGACGGGCGCACTTATACCAACGGGGATGAGGGTAAGGCCAGAAAACTCTCCTCTCTCTCCTCTTTTTATCGGTATTACTATAAAAAAGGTTTGATCAAGACAGATCCGACCCGCATGGTTGATGTACCCAAGATTAAGCAGAAAAATATCATCCGTCTGGAGCCCAATGAAGTTGCTCAGCTGCTGGATGAGGCAGAATCGGGTGAAAAACTGACTGCCAGGCAGCGGGCCATGCACAAGCAGACCCATGTCAGGGATGTGGCGCTCCTTACTCTTCTGCTCGGTACCGGAATCCGTGTGTCAGAGTGTGTGGGACTCAATCTGGATGATGTGGATTTTGATAACAATGCCCTGCGGATCATCCGTAAGGGCGGAAATGAGGCCCTGGTCTATTTCGGGGATGAAGTGGAGGCTGCTCTGCGGGATTATATGGAGGGACAGCGAAAAGAAATGGAACCGGATGCAGGGCATGAAAATGCACTTTTCATATCACTGAATAATACCCGGATTACCACCCGCTCTGTCGAAAGGCTGGTCAAGAAATACTCCAGACTGGTGACTACTGTGAAAAAGATCACGCCGCACAAGCTGCGCAGCACCTTCGGTACGGCCCTTTATCAGGAAACAGGTGATATTTATCTGGTGGCCGATACTTTGGGCCATAAGGACGTAAATACGACCAAGAAACACTATGCAGCCATCGATGAGAGCCGCAGACGGATGGCCGCCAATGTCATCAAACTTCGTGAGGAAGATTCGAATGAATAATAAGAAAAGGCCTGCAGTGCTTTTATATAGCATTGCAGGTCTTTATTCAGCTCCGCAGGCGTTCAAGCAAAGCAGTGTAGTAGTCGGGCAGCGGCGCTGTAAAAGATATGTAGTTTTTCGTGGTCGGATGAATAAAACCGAGGGTCATGGCATGCAGCATCTGACCGTTTAAATGAAATCGTTCTTTGGCAGGTCCGTAGACCGGATCTCCGACAAGGGGATGGCCGATTGAGGCCATATGGACACGGATCTGATGGGTGCGGCCTGTCTCCAGCCTGCATTCGACATCTGTATATTGTCCAAAACGTTCTATGACCTGATAATGGGTTACGGCACGTTTCCCGGAAGGGTCTATGCCGATTTTTTTGCGGTCATTTTTCATGCGGGCCAGAGGGGCATCAATGGTTCCCTCGTCCTGTTTCAGATTATTATACACGATAGCCCGGTAAGATCGTGTGATGCTGTGCACGGCAAACTGTTCAGCGAGTGCATGATGGGCATTATTGTTTTTGCATACAACCAGCAGCCCGCTGGTATCCCGGTCGATGCGGTGCACGATGCCGGGCCGCATCACGCCATTGATATCTGAGAGTGAGTCTCTGCAATGGTATAAAAGAGCATTTACCAGAGTGCCGCTGTAGTGTCCCGGTGCAGGATGGACGACCATGCCCTGGGCTTTATTGATTATGAGGATGTCATCATCTTCATAGACGATATCCAGCGGGATGTTTTCCGCCTCGATATCAAGCTCTATGGGCTCCGGTATGAGGATTTTGACCTCTTCCCCTTCTGTTATCCGGTAACTTGCCTTAACGGCCTTAGAATCGACTGTGACGGCCTCGTCGCGGATGATTTTCTGGATATAAGACCGGGAGAAGCCATCCATAAGCAGACTGAGGTATCTGTCGATTCGCATGTCTTCACAGGATTCATCAATGTAAAAAATACGTTCTTCCATAACAGCTTATTTTTTTATAAAATTGAGCTCTTCGTCTTTGTAATAAAAAAGCAGAAGGAAAATCAGCAAAAAACATCCGACTGTCACATAGATATCTGCAACATTGAAGATGGGAAAATCAATCAGTTCGAAATAAAGAAAATCTACTACATATCCCTGTCGGATTCTGTCAATAAAATTTCCAATCGCTCCTGCAAAGATCAGAATCAGGTCCAGGCGAAGCAGAAGCATGCGTCTGGTCTTAGGAGCTTTGTAATAGATATAGAGAATAACAGCCAGAACAATGATGGTAAAAATGATAAAGAAGGTCTGTTTGTTTTGCAGCATGCCAAAGGCAGATCCGCGGTTCTCCAGATAAAGCAGGCGAAATACGCCGGAAATCAGGATTCTGCCTCCCTGCAGAGGAAGCAGAAAATGGACGGCAAGGTATTTGGTCAGCTGGTCCAGCAGAATCAGCAGGATGACTGCAGCTGCGGCTTTGATGTATTTCATGCGAGTATCTCCTCTATGGCAGCAAGGATTTCCTGGTCGCTGACATCGTGACAGATGACTGCGTGGCCGATGCGGTCCAGAAGGATCATTTTTACCTGCCCTTTTTCCATTTTTTTATCAGATTTTGTGATTCTCAGAATATCCTCTGCCGATACATTCATCTGTTCGGGTAAGAAGGATGCAGAGGTCGGAAGCTGGTACATATCATGAAGCGTATGACAGATATCATCATAATCTGCCTGACTGATCATACCGCGCTGCATGGAGATCCATGCGGCGGCTCTCATACCAATGGAAACGCACATGCCATGAGATAAAGAATGAAAAGCAAACTTTTCGACGGCATGCCCGATGGTGTGACCAAAATTCAAAATTGCTCTTTCACCCTTCTCTTCCGGATCATTTTCAACCACAGCCTGTTTGATCCTGTCGCTTCGATATACCATTTCTGTAAGCATTTTGCGAGAAAATTCACTGTATCGATCAGGAGCCCACAATACGGAAACATTATCTTTCAGCCACTGGTAGTAGTCCTTGTCACGGATCAGACCGTGTTTGAGGATTTCTCCTAATCCGGACCGGTAATCCCGGGGATAGAGGGAAAGGAGCGCTTCCGAACAGGAATAAACCAGTACAGGCTGATGAAAGGCTCCGACCATGTTTTTATAACCCCTGAAATCAACACCGGTCTTTCCGCCGATGCTGGAATCTACTTGTGCCAGAAGAGAGGTCGGAATCTGGATAAAACGGATTCCTCGCAGATATGTAGCAGCTGTAAAACCTGTAAGATCTCCGGTAACACCGCCGCCAAGGGCAGCCAGAACATCACCGCGTTCAAATCCGCACTGAATCAGATATTGGTAAAGATTCTGCACGGTATCCAGCGTTTTATTCTCCTCCCCTTCCGGAAAAACAAATTGTTTCACTGTGTCAAAATATTCTGAGAAGCTCTGTATCACGATATCCATATAGAGTTCTGACACTTTGGAATCTGAAACAATGCAGATTTTTCTTCCCTGCATATCGGGAAGCAAAGAAACTGCTCTGCCAAGATCAGAGAAATCATCCCGAAGCAGGATCGGATATGGATTATTGTTTTTTACAGTAACAATCAGATCGGTCATAAGTGCTGCCTCCTGATAAGAATAAAGGTCTTATTACAACAAATATCGCAGCTGCCTGTAAGCACGCTGCGATATTTTGTAAATGGAATGTGAATGCAGCGATGAGGATGCTGCCTCTTTATACATTCTCGTCGAATATTTCTGTGAACTCCTTGATCAGGGTTTTATCCGTGCTGAGTGTCTCGTCCAGATCATCTTCTGCCTCTTCCTTACCGGCTTCTGCTTTTTCAGGAATCGGGTCATTGTGAACGGGAACAGCCTGAAGTTCATCTGCATGTTCGTTTGCGCTCTTTTCCAGAAGTTCCATGGAAGCAGCGGAAGAAGCTTCCAAATCAAAAGCCTTTGAATCAAGAAGATCCATCTGCGCCTGCGCAAGTGCTTTATACTGAGCCCGATAGCTGTCATACTGACGAAGAATCTCGGAGAACTGTACTTTTACCTTTTCAAGTTCGATCTTAGAGTCAGCTACAATAGACTGTGCTTTGAGAATAGCTTCCTGTTCGATCACGGTAGCATTCTTACGGGCACTGAGAATGGTTTCCTCAGCAGTTGTCTCTGCAAGCATAAGAGCCTTCTGCATGGACTTCTCGATCTCTTTATAATGGTTCAGATTCTCATTTAACTGCTTAATCTTCTCTTTCAGAGAAAGGTTGTCTTTGTACAATGTTTCGTAATCAGCTGCGATTGTGGAGAAAAAAGCATCTACATCCTGCTTATTATATCCCATACCGCCGCTCTTAAATACTTTACTCTGAATATCAATAGGTGTAAGCATAGGAAAAACCTCCCTTTTCAGTTAGTCATTATATCTGCTGCTACCGGATGATCAATCTTCTCCTAAAAGATCAAATGCAGGTACTGTTACTGCAGAGGATGCAGCATCCAGAAAATCTCCGGTAATGTCAATATCATTAGGTGTATAGATTACAATCTTATCAGCGATCTGTTTCACAGTTCCGTTAATGGCATAGCAGGAACCAGATACAAAATCAATTATTCTCTGCGCGTCTTCCAGACTGACAAGGTCAAAATTGATCACGGCAGCTCTGCCGGATAAAATGATGTCGCTGATTTCCTGGCAGCTGTCAAAATCACTGGGTCTGCAGACACGTACTTCCATGCCTGTTCCGCCGCGGGAGCCTCTGGACGACATGGAAACGATGCGGGAACTTCCGGAATCTGAGGATCTTCCGGAGCTGCGACGGAATGTGGAGCGCTTTACCGGAGGTTCGGGAATCTCATCATCATCGTCATCAATATCAGAATAATCGGAGAAATCGTCTTCGATCTTTTCTTCTGCTTTTTTGGGTTTGCGGCTGAAACGGGAATTATTTGAAGTTTTCTTTTCTTTCTTGACAGTTTCCTTTACAGACTCTTCTTCGGCTTTCTCCTCTTCAGCTTCTGCTTCATCTTCAAAGTCATCTTCATACTCACTGTCACTAAGTTTCATAAAATCTAAAAATTTTCCAAAGCTTCTGCTCATGATCCCGCATTCTCCTTTGTATTTATATCTGATAATCGCGTTCACCGAAGATGCCTGTGCCTACTCTGACGTATGTAGCACCCTCTTCGATCGCAACTTCGTAGTCTCCGGTCATACCCATCGACAAATCGCTCATACTAACATTATCAATGTTTTTCGCAGCTATGTCAACAGATAATTGTTTTAATTTCCTAAAATAGACTCTGTTGGACTCGGGGTCATCTGTGAAGGGAGCAATTGTCATGAGTCCTTTGATCCTGACATGTTCCAGCGTGGAAATGCTTTCAGCAAGAGCCGGAGCATCTTCGGGAGAAACACCGAATTTGCTCAGCTCACCGGCTACATTGACCTCGAGGAGAATATCTGCAGTCAGCCCGTGGCGGCCAAATTCATGATCAATCTCTTCTGCCAGCCTTACGGAATCTACAGAGTGGATCAAAACAGTCCTTCCAGGAAGATATTTCACCTTGTTGCGCTGCAGATGGCCAATCATATGCCATCTGAGGTTTTTCGGAAGAATCTCATATTTTTCCTTTAATTCCTGAACTTTGTTTTCGCCGAACTCCATAATCCCGGCCTGCATGACTTCTTCAATATCAGAGACAGGTTTTGTTTTGCTGACTGCAATCAGGGTTACATCTTCTCTTTTCCGTCCAGCCCGTTCACAGGCTTTCAGGATCCTGTCTTCTACCTCTCTGACATTATCTGACAGCATCTGTATGCCTCCTTTATATCATGGATTTAATAGATAAACTCTCCGTTTGATACGCTCTCTCCATTCAGAATAATGTGGTCATAAATGGAAAGAGAACTGCTCTCTTCAGGATCAACGATGCAATAGTCTCCATATTGATGAAGGACTTTAACCAGAGTAAAACGGGCATAACCCTGATTGATATTATAGACACCGGTAAGAGCTGCCGTGGTTCCGACCTGGTAAGAGGCACCGGAATCAGGCTGTATGACAACGGCCCCTTCTTTGATATCATTTGTATCTACATAACAGTAACCCTCTGTCATCATAACGATCTCCGGCTTC
>CAMHFW010000082.1 GCA_946184675.1 uncultured Clostridia bacterium
ACTCACCGCCCATAAGCACTCTGGTGTAATGAAATGTATGCCCGAAACGGGCAGCCGCAGTATCGAGTACCTTAATGGCTTCATCTACGATTTCCGGGCCGATTCCGTCGCCCTTGATTACGGCAATCTGAAAATCCATGGAAAATCACCCTTTCCTTATTATCTACTATACGGTGCATTATATCATTATATGCATAACCCTAAAATATTTTCAAGTTCTCTTTGGCAGAAAAATGCTTGTACATGCCATCTCTTTCCGCTATAATGGCTAATGAGCACAGAAAGCCCGCGGTCCGCACGCCGGATCGTCTCAAAAACAAATAAAAGGAGCAGCGATTATGGACCAGAATAAAAATAAAAACCTGCCGGAAGACACAGATATGTCCGAGCGCATCATCGTTTTGGAAGATGAGGACGGATCTACCGAGGAATTTGAAGTAGTCGACCGCATCGATTACAATGATCATGACTATATTGTTCTCATTCCGGTTGACCAGCCGGAGGATGAGGCGGAGGAAGTTGTGATCTGTGAAGTTCTTCCCGGCCCCGATGATGAGACAGACTACTATGTCGGAGTGGAGGATGATGACCTCCTTGACACCGTATTCGGCATCTTCAAGCAGAGAGCTTCCGACAGCTTTGACTTTGAAGACTAACCTCTCCCAGGTACACTGACCGCCCGGCCGCCTTACGGCGCCGGGCGTTTTTCTTTTTTACGAATTGGCGTTGAGATAATTGATCAGACCGCCGGCCTGGATCAGCTCCTGCATAAAGGGAGGGAAAGCCTGTCCCTTATAGGTGTGATCTTTGGTCTTGTTATAAATCATGCCGCTGTCAAAATCAATCTCCACCTGGTCACCGGCTTCGATATCCTGCGCTGCCTCTGCGCATTCAATGATCGGAAGTCCGATATTGATGGCATTGCGGTAAAAAATTCTGGCAAAAGTCTCTGCGATGACGCAGCTGATGCCGGAAGCCTTGATGGCGATCGGAGCATGCTCTCTGGAGGAACCGCAGCCAAAGTTCTTGCGGGCTACCATGATGTCGCCCTTTTCTACTTTTTTCACAAACTCTGTGTCGATATCTTCCATGCAGTGCTCCGCCAGGCCTGCGGGATCTGTAATGGCAAGATGTCTTGCGGGAATGATAACATCTGTATCTACATTGTCGCCATACTTAAAAACTTTTCCTGATGCTTTCATATCTTATTCCTCCTCCAGACTGCAGGGACATGAGATCTTGCCGGTAATGGCGCTGGCTGCGGCAACGGCCGGGCTGGCCAGATAGATTTCCGATGTTACATGGCCCATGCGGCCTACGAAATTGCGGTTGGTGGTGGAAACACACTTCTCTCCCTCTGCCAGAATGCCCATATAGCCTCCCAGGCAGGGACCGCAGGTCGGGGTGCTGACAATAGCGCCGGCCTCGATGAAGGTCCTGATGTATCCCTTCTCCATAGCCTCCAGATAGACAGCCTGCGTTGCGGGAATGATGATCACGCGCAGACCGGGAGCTACCTTTTTGCCTTCCATGATCTTCGCTGCCGTCTCAATATCACCGATTCTGCCGTTGGTGCAGGACCCGATCACTACCTGATCGATGGCAATATCGTCAATCTCATCTACGGTATGGGTATTCTCGGGAAGGTGAGGGAATGCAACGGTAGGCTTCAATGCAGACAGATCGATGACATAAGTCTCATCATACTCGGCATCCGCATCCGCCTCAAAGATCCGGTAAGGCTTCCTGCCGTTTTTCTCGTACTCTTCTTTTGCCTTTTGACTCATATGGGCGTCCATGTATTCGATGGTCTTGTCATCTACCGGGAAAATGCCGTTTTTGGCCCCGGCTTCAATGGCCATATTGGCGATGGTGAAGCGGTCATCCATAGACAGCTCTGCAACGCCGTCTCCGGTAAACTCCATGGACCTGTAAAGAGCGCCGTCTACGCCGATCATGCCGATGATATGGAGGATGATATCCTTGCCGCTGATCCATTTGGCCGGCTTGCCGGTCAGCTCAAATCGGATGGCGGAAGGCACCTTGAACCAGGCCTTGCCGCTGGACATGCCTGCAGCCGCGTCAGTCGAACCTACGCCGGTAGAAAATGCGCCAAGCGCCCCGTAGGTACAGGTATGGGAATCCGCGCCGATCACGGTATCCCCGGCTGTCACGATGCCTTTTTCCGGCAGAAGGGCATGCTCGATGCCCATCTGGCCAACCTCATAAAAATGGGTGATATTGCAGCTGTGAGCAAAATCACGCATATATTTGCAGTTGTGGGCAGACTTGATGTCCTTGTTGGGGGAGAAATGATCCGGGATCAGAGCGATCTTATCCTTGTCAAACACGCCCTCTTTATCAAACTTAGCCAGTTCCTGAATGGCAACCGGTCCTGTGATATCATTTGCCAGTACCATGTCCAGATTGGCCATAATCAGCTGTCCGGCCTCCACATGGTCCAATCCAGCGGCGGCAGCCAGAATCTTCTGTGTCATCGTCATTCCCATGACACCACCTCCTATAGAATATTGATAGATTTTTCGTTTTGTTATTGCCATTTTATCACAGGAGCAGGTATAATTCTAATAAATATATTTCATAGTTATCATAAGCACAACTTATATCTCATTTGAAAAGAGGCCTTTATCATGGAAGGAAATCTGTCCCAATATCATGTATTCATGATCACCGCCCAGACCGGCAGTATATCCGGAGCTGCCAAAAAACTATATCTCACCCAGCCGGCCGTCAGCCGGTCTATCCAGATGCTGGAAAAAAGCATGGCCACATCTCTTTTTGTGCGGGGCCCGCGCGGTGTCTCCCTGACAGAGGACGGCCTCCTTCTCTACCGGCATGTTTCCCAGGCTTTTCAAGCCCTGGAGGCCGGGGAGTCCGAGCTGCACAGGCGGGGCCGGATGGGCATGGGCCACATCACCATCGGGGTTTCTACGACCCTCTGCCGTTACCGTCTCCTGCCCTATCTGAAGACCTTTACCCGCATCTATCCCCACATAGGCATCAATATCCTATGCCAGCCTACGATTGAAAACGTCCGCCTTCTGCAGGCCGGCACCATTGATATCGGCCTGGTCGCCCGCCATGAAGAACTGGAAAAGGCTGCCCAGATCCAGTTTCATTCTCTTGGCCGGATCGAAGACATCTTTGTGTCCACGCCGGATTATCTGCAGAATCTGAAGAAAAGATATGACAAGGATGGCTATGACCTGCTCGAGGCAGGCACCCTTCTGCTCCTGGACCAGGCCAACGCGACCAGACAGTATATCGACTATTATCTGGAAGAACACCACATCCATCCGCAGCAGAAAATAGAGAGTACGACCATGGACCTTTTGATCGAGTTTGCCCGGACCGGTCTCGGCATCGCCTGCGTGATCCGTCAGTTTATCGAGGAAGACCTGCGAAATGGAAGTCTGGTCGAGATTCCCATCTCCGATAAGATCCCTGCCAGAGAAATCGGATTCGCCTGGCGGCAGGAAGAAGAAAACAGCCGGGCCCTGCAGGCATTTGTCGATTTCCTGCGGCAGACCCGGCTGTAAAGCCAGCAAAAAAAGAGACCGGAAGGCATCCGGTCTCTTTTCGTTTATTCCGTTATTGATCGATTAGTTATCGATCAGCTTGCCTTCATCATTCCAGCTGTAGAGCTTGCGGATCTCTGCGCCGATCTTCTCAGAAGGATGCTCTGCTGCTTTCTTGCGCATAGCACGGAAATGAACCTGCTTGCCTGCGTCAGACATATCAAGCAGGAAGTCTTTGGCGAATGTGCCGTCCTGGATATCTGCCAGGATCTTTCTCATAGCATTCTTCGTATCCTCGGTTATGATCTTAGGACCGGTGATATAGTCGCCGTACTCTGCGGTATTGGAAATAGAATAACGCATGCCTGCAAAACCGCTCTGATAGATCAGGTCAACGATGAGCTTCATCTCATGGATGCACTCGAAGTATGCATTTCTCGGATCGTATCCGGCCTCGGTCAGAACCTCGAAGCCTGCCTGCATCAGAGCGCATACGCCGCCGCAAAGAACGGCCTGCTCACCGAAGAGGTCAGTCTCTGTCTCAATACGGAATGTGGTCTCTAATACGCCTGCTCTTGCGCCGCCGATACCCAGAGCGTAAGCCAGTGCCAGATCCTGCGCCTTGCCGGTCGCATCCTGCTCTACAGCGATCAGGCAGGGAGTACCCTTGCCGGCTACATACTCGCTTCTTACCGTGTGGCCGGGAGCCTTGGGAGCGATCATGGTAACGTCAACAAACTTAGGCGGAACAATGGTTCCGAAATGGATGTTGAAGCCATGCGCGAACATGAGCATGTTGCCCTCTTCCAGATTGGGCTCGATATCGTTCTTGTAAAGAGCTGCCTGCTTCTCATCATTGATCAGAATCATGATGATGTCAGCCTTCTTTGCTGCCTCTGCCGCTGTATAAACCTCAAATCCCTCAGACTCAGCCTTAGCCCAGGATTTGCTGCCCTTATAGAGACCGATGATAACATGGCATCCGGAATCTGTCAGGTTCTTTGCATGTGCGTGTCCCTGGCTGCCGTAGCCGATGATAGCGATAGTCTTGCCTTCCAGTAAAGAAAGATTGCAGTCCTGCTCATAATAGATCTTAAGCATTGTGTATAAACCTCCTTGTAAATATACCTTTTCTAAATTATTTATGTCCCCAAAAAATTATGCTCTTAATGAACTCATGTTATCCGGGCGCGGATCAGACCTGCTTAGGCTCCGGACGGGCAATATTGTCAATGCCTCGTGTAAGGCCCGTAAGTCCCGTGCTGGCTACCTCCAGGATCTCGTAATCATCGATCAGCCGGATGAATGCATCCAGTTTTTCCTGTTTGCCGGTAATCTCCACGATCATGGAATGTTTGGTAACATCCACAACCTTTCCGTGGAAAATATTGGCCACTGCCATGATGGACTGTCTCTGCTCCGGACTTACCCGGATCTTGACCAGAACCAGCTCGCGGCAGACAGAATCGATCTCATTCAGATCCTTGATATCAATAACATCTTCCAGCTTGCTGACCTGCTTCTCAATCTGCTCCAGAGACCTCTGATCTCCGCGCACAACGACGGTGATCCTGGAATATCTGGGATCCAGAGTATCACAGCCCGTAAAGCTGTCCAGGTTGAATCCGCGGCGGCTGAAAAGGCCGGACACGCGGCTGGTAACGCCGTAGTTATTTTCAACAAGCATGGTCAGTATCTTTTTTCGCTCGTTCATCTGCATGTACATCCTTTCCCGGTCTGAAGCAATGTCTTCTTCTGACTGAATTTACCGTTACAGATTATTCTAGCAATCTGCTTTTTTTTTGTCAATATTTTTGTATCAGGGCTGCTCCAGAAGCATGTCCACGCTTACCATCTTAACACAGAGGGTGAAGAGCTTTGCTGCCATCCTCAGCTCCTCGATATCCGGGTAGGAAGGAGCGATACGAATATTGGTATCCTTAGGATCCTTTCCGTAAGGATAAGTCGCGCCGGCCGGCGTCATGGTCACGCCTGCCTCCTTGCAGGCAGCCACGATGGCCTTGGCACATCCGGGCAGGGAATCAAAGGAAATGAAATATCCGCCCAGAGGCTTGGTCCAGGAAGCGATCTCCAGACCGCCAAGCTCCAGCTCCAGGGTATCTTCTACCATCTCAAACTTGGGACGCAGAATATCCGCGTGTCTGCGCATCTGTGCTTCCACCCCGTATCTGTCGCGGAAGAAGCGGACATGGCGGAGCTGATTGAGCTTATCATGACCGATCGTCTGGGCTGTAACATGCTTCTTGATATCCTCCAGATTGGCCAGGGATGACGCGATTGCCGCAACACCGGATCCCGGGAAGCTGATCTTGGAGGTGGAAGTAAACTTATATACGATATCCGGATTGCCTGCCTTCATGCACTCCTCCAGGATCTCCAGGATCACATCCCTGCGGTCCTCATACAGATGGTGCACGCTGTAGGCATTGTCCCAGAAAATACGGAAATCATCCGCAGCAGGCTTTAATGCGGCAAAACGTTTGACCGTCTCGTCCGAATAAGAGATACCCAGCGGGTTGGAATACTTGGGTACGCACCAGATTCCCTTTACGGCCGGGTCATTGTTAACATACTCTTCTACCAGATCCATGTCCGGGCCTTCCGGGGTCATGGGAATGGGAATATTGGTAAAGCCGAAAGCCTCTGTAATCCTGAAATGCCTGTCATATCCGGGAGCCGGGCAGAGGAACTTGATCTCGCCCTGTCTGCACCAGGGCTCATTGCCCATGATGCCGAAAGCAAAGGCTCTCACGATAGAGTCATACATAACATTGAGGCTGGAATTGCCAAAAATCATGATATTCTCAGGAGACACTTCGGCGATGGAAGCAAGGAGCCTCTTGGCCTCGGGAATACCCTCCAGAACGCCGTAATTGCGGCAGTCGGTTCCGTCCTCGCACTTGAGATCGGATTCGCTGTGGAAGACATCCATCATGCCCATGGAAAGATTGAGCTGCTTGATGGAAGGCTTTCCGCGGGACATGTCCAGTTTCAGTCCCAGAGCCTTGTAGTTTTTATATTCTCTTCGAAGCTGCTCTCTCAGCTGAAGGAGTTCTCCTCTGTTCATTTTCAGATAACTCTTGTTCATCGTCATCCCCCTCTTATCGGTTATTTTGCTTAGATTATACCGCTCTATTATAAACCTTACTTTTTGAATAATGCAACTATCAGATCATTTTTCTGCATATTTCATCAAAATATGCGGAATCCCCTGCATAAATCTGTTATTTTTATGCAGGGGACGCTTTCTTGCTGTCTTATCTGTTATATGTTACCTGAGATCAATGGTCTCAGACCAGTAATTGGCATTATAGATATCGGTGAACCGGTAACAGATCTGCAGTCTGTCAAAATCCAGTTCTACATCGCTGACGTTCAGGCCACCGCTTACCGTGATATCCTCTCCCATCATATAGCTGTCCTGATACTGGCCGTCATAGCTGTAGTAATCACAGAGGAAGGTGATGGTGTCTCCATCCTTGATCTCGGTCATGTTTTTGGCCACCGTCTCGGTCTCGCCGTTCACGTAGCTGGTCCGGGCGCCGGCCACGAAACCGTGCGGGTTCTCATTGTTAAAGACCACAATCAGATTCGCGTGTTCGCCATTGAGCAGAACGGGCACTCTGCCGATGATGCTGTAGTTTTCTCCGTCATCTACGGTCACCTCGTGGTAGTAAGCCACAGGCTGGTCATTGATGGCAAGCCATGCGCCGGAGGTATCCGGAATCAGGCAGCCGTCATCATCGAAGCTGAAGACATTGTCCAGACCAAGGTCGATAAAGCCCTCTCCGTCATCGTAGAATACATTCAGGTTCAGGTCATTGACCAGAGCCCACTGGTCTTCGGTCAGGGCAAGCTTGAGACTGCCATCGTTATTTTTCGTCCATACCAGCTGAGAAGCATCAAAGTGGTTGGACTGGATATACTCTGTCAGCTGCTCATCCGGAATCGACCTGCCAGACAGGAAACCGGTATTGCCGCTGCTCAGGCCTTCGTACATACTGTAATTGCCGCCCAGGAAGCTGTTTAAGAGCTGTCCGATGGCATCCGCGTCCAGGGACTGATTACCACTGCCAAGCAGGGACCCGAAGGGGGAATTGCTGCTGCCGGAAGAAGCGTAACCGGCTGAGCCCACGCTGGCAAACTCCTGGATGCATCTGGTGTAGCTGGCATCCATACCGATCTCATTATAGGTATGAACCGCTGTGTCCACATAACCCGGTCTCTGGTAAGGGAAATAGATGGACAGGCCGTAGGAATTGGTCATGTCTGAGGAAGTGCGGTTATATTTAACAGCTGCTCTGATTACTTCACTCAGGGCTTTTCCTTCGTCTGTTCCCAGACGCTCTGCCAGATGTGTCAGGTCGACTTGGTCGATCCGGTTGCTTCTGGCAAATTCACGCACACCATTTCTGGCTGCGGACACCTGCCGATACTGGTCATTGGCAATCATAGAGCTGATGGAATCCGCAAATGCGGTCATCTTATCCGGCATTGTATAAGCAAGCTCTGCCAGATCCGTAATAGAAAGAGTTGTAG
>CAMHFW010000083.1 GCA_946184675.1 uncultured Clostridia bacterium
TCTCCTGCTTTTTTGCCGATGATGCTGGTGTCAAAACCGGTAAACATGGCATTGTCACCGATGATCAGCTGATAATTGCTGGCTCCGGCTCCTTCTACTTCCTCACCATCAACACTGACCGTGTAGTCCAGGGTGATGGCATCGCCTTCCTTGGCAGGCCGGTCCACATCTGTAAACTCTGAAAAACCTTCCAGGATCACTCTTATATTATTATCGACGGCTGTGTCGGTGATCTCGGGAAGTCCCTCAACCTTCGCTACCTCTATATTCTTATACTTTCCGATTTTCACATACTCATTTGATATGGATTCCGGAAGCGCTGCGATAGCAGGATCCTCAGTCTGCGCCTGTGTCTCAGAAAACGTTTCTTCTGTCTGGGCATTTTCTGCGTCAGTCTCTGTCTTTGCGGCTCCCCCGCAGGCAGCAAGTCCTGCAGAAATGACCAGAATGATGGCAGCTGCGCACACCCGTCCTTTCAAAATGAATTTATTCACATCAACCATCTCCTTATTATTCTGATATATTTGGTGAAAACTCTCTTATCTCAAATGATCTGCGTACTGCTGTTCTTGCTTCCCACATATCGGTAAAAATCTGATCTCGCATCATCTGGACAAGGATATTGCCAATGGCAGTTCCTTCAGCGGGACCGCAAAGACAGGTCCTTCCGGCAGCTTTTGCCGTTAGCCTGTTCAGATAATCTGCATGGGATCCGCCGCCTACGATGTGGATCTTCTGAAACATCCTGCCGGTAATCTCTTCCAGTTCGGCAAGCGTTCTGCCATAGCAGTCGGCAAGACTTCTGTAAATCACGGCAGCAATCTGGCCTAATGTCTCCGGGACCTCCTGTCCGCTTTCACGGCAGGCGTCTTTTACTGCCAGGGTCATACTGTCAGGCGCCAGAAAACGGTCATCATTGACGTCTACTCTGGACGGAAAATCCCTGCATTCCTGCGCCATACGGCAAATCTGATCAAAGCTGTGGGCATCCTCAAACTCATGCCTGACTGACTGGATCATCCAGAGTCCCATGATGTTCTTGATCAGCCGGAAGCGATACGCATAACCGCCTTCATTTGTCAGGTTTGCTTCCTGGGCGCGACTGCTGCAGATTGCCTGCTCCAGTTCTGTTCCCATAAGAGACCAGGTGCCGGAACTGATATAGAGAAAATCTTCTTTCCCGGCAGGTACTGCCAGAACCGCCGAAGCGGTGTCATGGCTGGCTGTCTGAATCACAGTCAGATCAAATCCTGTTTTCCGAACAATCTCCGGAAGCAGGCGGCCTACCGTCGTACCGGCTGTCGTAATCTGTCCGAACATGGATTCTTTATAGCCCAGCATGCGGATCAGATCGCGGTCCCAGTCCTTTGTGTCCGGACTGACCAGACCGGTTGTCGTCGCATTTGTATACTCGGTCTTCATGACACCGGTCAGCTTAAAGTTCAGATAATCCGGCATCAGCAGCAGATGCTGCGCTTTTTCCATCAGCTCAGGCTCTTTTTCTTTCAGGGCCATCAGCTGGAAAATCGTGTTGAAAAGCTGATGCTGGATACCGGTTCTGGCATAGAGCCGGCTGCGCGGGATTATATCATAGACCTTCCGGTCCATGCCGGCCATCCGGCTGTCACGATACCCATAGGCCGGACCGACCTCTTTTCCTTCTCCGTCGAGCAGAACATAATCTACGCCCCAGGTATCTATCGCCATGGTCACAGGAATCTTTCCAAGTTCTTTGCAAACCAGGAGACCATTTACAATCTCCTGAAAGAGCCGTTCTGTATCCCAGCAGAGATGGCCATTTTTTCTGACCATTCCATTTTCAAACCGGTAGATTTCCTCCAGAATGATCCGTTCGTCTTCATAATGGGCCAGCATGTGCCGGCCGCTGGAGGCGCCGATATCTACAGCCAGATAGTAGTTCATTTCTCTTCTCCGAAAAATTTCTGACAAGCGTCCAGTTTTCCGCGGAACAAGGCAGCGGTATCCCGAACATCTTTTGCCCAGTCAGGGCTGTCTGTATACCAGAACTCTGTGACAAATCTGCGGATTCCCAGATCCCAGGCTTTGGCAATTCCGTCTTCAAAATTCACATGCCCGGTACCATATGGAATCTCTCTGAACTTGCCCGGAACTGTCTCCTTGAGATGAAGCGCAAAGGTATGGCCTCTTCCAAGTTCCAGGTCCTCATAAATGTCATTTTTGTAAGTAAAGGCTGCATTGGTCAGGTTTCCCAGATCCGGATAAACGCCCAGATAAGGAGAACCTACAAGGGTCACATACTTCATAGCCTTTTCGCAGGTGTTCATGAATTCGTTTTCCATGGTCTCAAATCCCAGAAGCACGCCGGCTTTTGCTGCCAGATCCACTGCCTTGCAGAGATTCTCCATGAAATATTTTTTGGAATCCTGCGTAGATTCCTCATAATAAACATCATAGCCTGCCAGCTGGATCATGCGGATGCCCAGATCATCAGAAAAGGCAATGGCTTTCTCCATGATTTCCAGACTTTTTCTGCGCACTTCCGGATCAGAGGCGCCAAAGGGATATTTGCGGTGACCGGACAGGCACATGGTGCGGACCGGAAGTCCGGTCCTGCGCATCAGAGATATAAAATCATTTCTTTCCTGCGCGGTCCAGTCCAGACGGGAAAGCTTTGCATCTGTCTCATCGATACTGATTTCGATCCAGTCATATCCGGCATCTCTTGCCGTGACCATCTTCTCTTTCCAGCCAACATCAGCAGGCATTGCCTTCTCATATAAACCCAATTTATATTCGCTCATGTCTGTATCCTTTTCTAGTTCTGTCCGTAATAGGCATTTTCGCCATGTTTGCGGTAGTAATGCTTGTCCTGATATCTCTGCGGCGCACGTCCGGCGTGAGGATTGATCTGTTCGGTATGAGCAGCCATCTTTGCTACCTCTTCCAGTACAACCGCATTGTGGACTGCTTCGGCTGCATCCTTGCCCCAGGTGAAGGGGCCATGGTTCTTGCAGAGTACAGCAGGCACGGACAAATAATCGATTCCTCTGTTTTTAAACTCTTCTACGATCAGAACGCCTGTGTTCTTTTCATAGGCCTCATCCAGCTCTTCCTGCGTCAGGTTGCGGCAGCAGGGAACATCGCCATAAATATAGTCTGCATGCGTAGTACCGTAGCAGGGGATGTCTCTTCCCGCCTGTGCCCATGATGCAGCCCAGGCAGAATGTGTGTGGACAACCCCGCCGATTTCGGGAAAAGCATTGTAAAGGACCAGATGCGTGGGGGTATCGGAAGAAGGCTTATACTTTCCTTCCACTTTATTGCCCGCCAGGTCCATCACGACCATATCATCCGGCGTCAGCTTATTATAGTCAACACCGCTTGGCTTGATCACAAAGAGTCCTGCCTCGCGGTCAATCCCGCTGACATTGCCCCATGTAAAGGTGACCAGGCCATATTCCGGCAGCATCATATTTGCTTTATAAACTTGTTCTTTTAATGCTTCCAGCATAGTATCTCTCCTTACTTGCAAACTATCATTATTTCGCAGCTGCTTAAATCAGATCCAGCTGCTGCATGGCTTTGAAAAGGCCGTCACGGCTGATATCATCTGTGACAAGATCTGCCTTTTCCTTCACAGAATCAATCGCATTTCCCATAGCGACGCTGCAGGCAGAAAACTCCATCATCTCCAGATCATTGGGTCCGTCACCGAAGGCTACTGTATCCTTCCGGCTCCGGCCGAGAAACTGCAGAAGTTCCATCATGCCGGTGGACTTGCTGATCCCCTCCGGCGAGATTTCTCCGCTGTAAGGATCCGGGCTTTTGAAGCTGGCAAGCTCAATCTTAAGCCCCATGGGTGAGATCATCTCCCGCAGTCTTTCCACAGAGACCGGTGAACTTCCGATCAGAATCCTGTCCGTCCCCGCATAATCCTGCGGATGATCTGTAATAGAGGGATCAAAATAAACAGCGTCAGGTATATTGGGAGCCAGCATGCTTAAAGGATCTGTATCAGCTGAGGATACATTCTCCCTGACAGCCTCCCGCATGCCATCCGCGCCTTCCAGCGGTATTGTATAAGAATCCGGAGCCTGCAAAAGATAGGGAATCTGATATGTTCGGAAAAGACCGGTCAGAAAACGCATTTTCTCAGCTCCGAACGAATGCCTTGCGACTACCTGATCATGAAAAGTTACACCAGTGCCGCCGCTGGATATCACGCCGTCAAAGCCGATTTCCCGGAGCAACGGGTAAATCTGACACTCTCCCCGTCCGGTACATAAGACCAGAATATGTCCCTTCTCTTTGGCCCGCAGAACTGCCTCTCTGGCAGAATCCGGCATCTTTTTGTCAAAACCGATCAGAGTCCCGTCTATATCAAAAAACAGAACTTTGCTCATTATGCCTCCCCGATCATAGCCTCAAAACATCCGGGAAGCTCCCTGAGACTCTCTATCACCTTGTCCGCATGTGACAAATCCTGATTGCCGGAACCCGGATTGTGAAATCCGAAGCAGTAAAGCCCTGCTCCCTGGGCAGAAGTGACGCCGGATGAGGTGTCCTCAACTGCGATTGCATCTTCCGGGCTGATTCCTGCTAATTTCAGCACGCGGCTGTAAATCTCAGGATCCGGCTTCTTGTGGTGTACATCATCTCCGGAAAGAATGATATCAAAATAGTCTTTCACACCGATCAGTTCCAGGGCATGATCAACCAGAGGCTGGGTACTGGAAGAAGCAATGGCCAGCTTAAGGCCATGCTGCTTGGCCCAGTCAAAAGCCTGAACAGCACCGTCAATCGGGCGGATACCAAGCTTTCTGATCTGGTCTTCCACCTGGGCATACTGTTCTGCCTGCAGGTCCATGGGGTCTGCATCAATCCCCTGCTGCTCAATGACCCGCCTCCAGAATCCGCTGGCGGAAAAACCTACCGCCTTGGGAAAATCTTTTCCCTGCACAATCTTATATTTGCGGAACATGGACTGCCTGGCCTGCTCATGGAGGGGTTCTGAATTCAAAACAACCCCGTCCATGTCAAAAATCAGTAATCGTAAATTTTTCATATATAAGTCCTTATGTTTTTACTGTAAAAGAGCATTTACAAGATCCGGTAGTCTGCGAGGTCTCCTTATCTCTGACCGTACTTATTGCGGAAGAAATCTGTAAAAGTATCTACATCTTCACCGGTAAGCTCTACCGGTCCGCCAAGCAGCTGAGAGTCAATGAATACCTGTGCAGCCTTCTCCAGAACCATAGAGCCGGTGAAAGCCTTTGCCAGAGATTCATCAACGGTGATTGCACCATGGTTGGCAATGGTAGCGCCATTTCTGCCTTCCAGAGCCTTGATGCAGGCCTCTGCCATCTCCGGTGTGCCCGGCATCGCATACTCAGCGCAGCGGACAGAGCCGCCAAGAATCTGTACCTGATCCTCACAGATGGGAGGAATCTCTCTGCGGGCAGTCGCTACGGTCAGAGCATTGGTAGAATGGGTATGCATAATACCATTCACTTCCGGACGTGCCTTGTAAATCCCGGCATGAACAACTGCTTCGATGGAGGGCTTGAGATTTCCTTCATACTCTAATGTGTTCATATTCACGATGACCATCTGCTCATCACTAAGTCCCTCATAGTCCATGCCCGAAGGAGTAATAGCCATATATTCGTCGTCGATTCTGGCGGAAATATTGCCCCATGTTCCTGCAACCAGGCCGCTATTGTACATCTTCTTTGCTGTCTTGCAGACTTCTGCCTGCGCAATTCTTGCTTGATCTCTGTCCATAACGAACTCCTTTTTCTTTCCATTCATAATTCTGTCAGGATGACAGACTATCGCCCTGCCTTCGCAGAGCGATATCATTATATCTTATTTCTGTAAATATGTAACCTGTTTATTCATCAAAACCGCTGTATTAGTATTTATACTGATACAGCATATGCTCCCCGCGCAGGAATCTGCCGACATCTGCCACGATCATCTTGGTATGGTTGGTCAGAACATCATCGGTCGCACCGGCGATATGGGGCGTAATCACAACATTGTCCAGTTCTGTGATGTAGGGATGATTGCTGCGGATCGGCTCACTGGCATATACGTCAAAAGCCGCACCGGCAATCCTCTTTTCCCGGAGGGCGTCTACCAGAGCATCCTCATCAAGAATAGCACCGCGGGACGCATTGATAAAATAGGCTGTCGGCTTCATCAGAGAGATCATTTCACGACTGACAATGCCCGTTGTTTCCGGAGTTACCTTCATATGACAGGTGATAAAATCAGACTCCTTCATGAGCTGCTCCAGAGATTCCGCTTTACGGATCCCGATCTCTTCCACATCCACCTCTCCGATATAGGGATCATAGATCAGAAGGCCCATACCGATAGCCCTGGCGATTTTTCCAACTCTGCGGCCGATGCTGCCGTATCCCAGGATACCAAGAGTCTTGCCCTTGAGCTGGGTGCCCTTAAAAATCATATAAGGAGAATCCATATCCATATCCCAGATCATATCTGTCTTCAGGCCTGCCTTGGTCTCCTTATGCGCATCCGGGGAGGCCGTAAACTTGCCTTCCTTCAGTGCCTTGTAGGCCATGGGAATCTTTCTGGCGATTGATAGCATGAGACCGATCGTCATCTCTGCTGTACAGTCTGAATTTCTTCCCGGTGTGTAGAGAACCGGGATATTCCTCTCCTTGGCTGCCTGCATATCAACATTGACCGGTGTTGCCCTGGTGCAGGCGATTAATTTGAGGTTCGGTGCGCTCTCGATAACCTTGCGGGTGATATCATCATAGCTTGTGATGATGATATCCGCGTCTTTTGTCTTTTCAACAAGTTCTTCCTCTGAAAACTTGGGAAGGCCCAGTGCCCACCCTTCTTTATCTACATCCCCCATCTCATACAGGGGTTTCATTTCACTTTCATCATACTCTGCGGAAAAAAATATTTTCATTTGTCTCTCCCTTCAGCTGCCGCTCTTCTCTTGAGTTCTTTATTAATATTATGTCTCATATCCCAGACTTCATCATTGTTCATGCGAAGCTTTCTGAACAGGGTGTAAAGCAGATCATAGCGCTCTGTCATCTCCGTCCTGGGTTCATAAGTATGCCGGAAGGAACATGCTGCAGCTACAGCTTCCTCATACCCTGCGTAAATACCCTGACTGATTCCGGCCATAAGCGCTGCCCCCTTGGCTCCCTGCTCATCACCGGAAGGTACGCTGACTTTGCTGCCAAGGACATCTGCAATCATCTGGGACCAGACAGGACTTCTGGCTCCGCCGCCTGCCAGGTACACATTCTCAATCCTGCCAATCTCTTCAAAACAGTCTTTGATGGAGAGGCTGATGCCCTCATAGACTGCTCTCACCATATCTGCTCTTGTCGTCACCTGGCTCATGCCAAAAAACTCAGCTCTGGCATAGGGGTGATAAAAAGGTGCGCGTTCACCTGCAAGACCTATATAAGGAAGATAGATCACGCCGCTGCTTCCTACCTTTGCTGATTCTACGATGCTGTCGATTTCATTAAAGTTTCTGGTTGTGGAAATGCAGTCCAGCATCCAGTCAATATTGGTCGTTCCGTTATTGGTGGGCTGCAGGTCTACAAAAAGATCTCCTGCAGGATGTTTCTCATACCTGCTGAAGCCATGGCCAAACCGGCAGTTTTCTTTTTCAAATACAGTCTCACATGCACAGGTGGTTCCCAGGATGACGGCTGCACTGCCGGCTTTCACTGCTCCCAGCCCGATCATGGTTGCCGAGGTATCCAGTGCCCCAGCGATTACAGGGATGCCCTCCGGCAAACCTGTCTCCTGCGCGAAAGTCTTTGAAATTCTTCCTGCTACCTGGTCGGAAGGAACCGGGTCCGGGAAAATATCTCCATACTGTCCAAGGCCCATCGCCTCATAAAGAGGATAGGCTTTCTTATAGGTACCGGTATCCAGCAGACATGTCATGCTGTCGGTAAGGTCTGCGCAGATTTCTCCTGTCATACGGTAGCG
Source organism: uncultured Clostridia bacterium (assembly GCA_946184675.1). Taxonomy (GTDB): domain Bacteria; phylum Bacillota; class Clostridia; order Lachnospirales; family Lachnospiraceae; genus UBA2912. The sequence goes on from CAMHFW010000083.1 coordinate 7,984, forward strand.
AATCCAGTCTTTGCAGAAAAAAACCTTCCATACCCGGTCCA
>CAMHFW010000084.1 GCA_946184675.1 uncultured Clostridia bacterium
TTCTGAAAATGAATTCAATATCGTTTCTACAGGAAGAATCATCCCGGCAAAGGGATATGACAGACTGGCCCGCATACAGAAAAAACTGATAGCGTCCGGCTATAAGACACATGTATACATACTTGGAACAGGAAAGGAGCAGGAAAAAATCGAAGAGTATGCCGCAGAAAACGGAATTACGGATACCTTTACCTTCCTGGGATTTCAGGAAAATCCTTTTCCTTTTGTAGCAGGAGCAGATCTATTTGTATGCTCGTCCAGAAGAGAAGGCTTTTCAACAGCTGTCACAGAAGCTTTGATTCTTGGAGTACCTGTGATCAGCACAGAGTGTTCCGGGGCGCGTGAATTGCTTGGTCAGAACAATGAGTATGGGATTGTAACAGGTAATAACACAAAAGAATTGTATAAAGGAATCAAGAAGCTGCTGGACAACCCGGAACTGCTTTCTAAGTACAAAGAAAAAGCAGGGATTCGCGGAGATAGTTTTGCAGCAGAGGCAACTGTCGCATCTGTACAGGGCATGATAAAAAAACTAAGTGGAGAGTAAATCATGGACTCTATAGAGTATTCTGTCATCATCAGAACAACGGGGATGGCCGGACAGAAATATCTGAAACTACTGAAAGCCATATCACATTTGGAACCTCAGCCGCAGGAGGTCATTGTTGTACTGCCTGAAGGATATGAGCTGCCAGCAGAACGGCTCGGGTGGGAGACGTTTTATTTTTGCCGCAAAGGTATGGTACGGCAGCGGATGGCAGGAATAAAGGCATGTAAAACAGACTATGCATTGATTTGTGATGATGATGTTTCATTTCCTTCTGATTTCGTAAAGAAGCTTCATCAGCCGATTGAAAAAGGTGTGGGATATTTCTCGGCTGCTCCTTTATACTCTTTTTTGCCGAACGAGGGAAAAGAGACAATCATCGACATGATAATGGCCAATGCGGTTCCGACCATCCTGCATCGAAAAACCAGATATGTTTCTGTATTGAAGTCGACAGGATACTCATATAATAAACATCTGGATCGTTCTGTGACCAGATATTATGAGACGCAGGCTGCTCCGTGGACATGTTTTTATGCAGATATCCAGGCACTTAAGAGTCTGGAACTGGACAAGGAGACATGGCTGGATGCCCACGGATACTCTGCTTTAGACGACCAGACCATGTTTTATAAAGCCTGGCTGATGGGATTTAAAACGATTATTGTTTCGGATGCTGTGTATGAACATATGGATGCCAGAACAGCAATACGCGATAACAGAAATCCGGTACTCTATTCGCGAAGTTTTAACAGGGTTGTTTTCTGGCATCGTTTTATTTATTCCCAACAGAGGGAACCAATTGGAAAACTGTTGTCTCAGACTGCATTTCTGTACAGGCTCATTTGGATTGAGATTTGGAAGATTTTATCTCTCATGAGGCATCGTATGTCATGGAAGGAATGCAGAGTTTGCAGAAAGGGATTTCTGGCGGCAATTAAATACCTGAAATCAGATAAATACAGGGAACTGCCGCCAATCATCAGAGGATAGAAACATGAAAAAACTTGGGATTCTTACCTTTAATCGCGCATTAAACTATGGTGCGATTCTTCAGGCGTATGCAATGAAGCAGGTCTGTGAGAAGCTGGGATATGAGGCGCATGTTATTGATTACAATAAAGGCGCTGACAGCGGACCGCAACCGGTAAGGGGCTTTTTGCGTTCTCCAGATAAGAAGAGAGCACTGATCAGACTGGTAAAAGGAATTCTGAGTTATCGATGGGATCAAAAAAGATGGAAGGCCTTTCGAAGATTTCGCAGACAGTATCTGTCTGAGAGCAAAACTTGCAAAAACGCGCTGCAGGTAACAGGACTAAAATATGATGCCTATGTATTGGGGAGTGATCAGATTTGGAATTATGGCATTACCGGAGGCACTTTTAATCCGGTCTATTTTGGAAGACTGCCGAAAAAGGAGGGGGCGGTTACCGTTGTCTATGGAGCCAGCGCGCATGATACGCCCTTCCCTCTGAACATGGAATTGATGCTGCAGAGTCAACTCTCAAAAACAGATGCTCCAATAGGAATCAGAGAGCAGAAGCTGGCTGATTATGTGGGTAAGCTGACAGGGATAAAGTATCCGGTAGTTTTGGATCCGGTATTGCTTGCAGGCAAAGAAGTCCTGAAACAAGTTGAGAGCAGACGGAGTCCTGAAACACCCTATATCCTTCTGTATCAGATTGATCATAATCCGGCATCGGATATTTCAATCGCTTCTCTGGAGAAACGATTTGGCTGCCGCGTCTATTCCATGACGGTTCCCAAATTGGGCAGCTCACGTGGGAAAAAAGGTTATCTTGGTCCGGAAGACTTTCTTGCTTTGCTGGATCATGCGGAGTTTTTGGTTACGAATTCTTTTCATGGAGTAGCTCTTTCCCTTCTATGGCATAAACAGTTTTACGTTTATGAAAACGGCGGTGTAATGACACGCATTGACGGACTGCTTGGCTCGGTTGGATTAAACAACAGGAAAGTGAGACTGGTCTCGGATATTGACCTTGATTCAAAAATTGATTATACGCAAGTTGATCCGCAGCTGGAAAAAATGCGTAAAGACTCCTGTGATTTTTTACAGAAGGCGCTTCAAGGGGACAGACAGGTTTCAAAGTATGTGATGTCGGAAGAGAGGTCCTTCGCAAGGATGGCAGATCGAAGTAAGAAAGACTGCAGTGGCTGCAGTGCATGCGTTGAGATATGCCCGGTCAAGGCCATCGAGATGAAGGCAGATCATGAGGGCTTTCTGTATCCGGAAATTGATCAGAATCTCTGCATTCATTGCGGAGCCTGTGACAGATTCTGCTCATTCCGATCTCTTCCCGCGCGCAGAAGAGATGATTTGCCAGAAGCATATGGGGCAAAGCATAAAAAGATTGTGACACGAGAGACCAGCCGATCCGGAGGCGCATTTATAGCGATTTCGGACACAATCCTGAATAAGGGTGGTGTAGTATATGGTGCGGTTCTGGATGAATCCGGAAAGGTTTTCCATATGCGGGCAGAAACTCCCAAAATGCGTGACCGCATGAAAGGCGCCAAATATGTGCAGAGTGATATGCGGGGAATTTTGAAGCAGGCAGAGGAGGATCTCTGCAGCGGAAGAAAAGTCCTGTTTTCCGGGACCCCCTGTCAGGTAGCAGGATTGAAGGAATTGCTTGCCTTTAAAAAAATAAACAGTGATAATCTGCTGACATGCGACTTGGTTTGCCATGGTGTGCCTAGTCCTGCGATTTGGGCAGATTACTGCAGTTATATTCAGAAAAAGTATCATGCCCGTATTGTCAAGGCAGATTTCCGGGATAAGTCCTTTGGCTGGGATACACACTGCGAGTCATTTGTGATGAACAATGGGAAAAAGATCGTCAGCAGGGATTATACGGATCTCTTTTATGATCACATTATGTTTCGCCCCTCATGTCATAATTGTAAGTTCTCCAACATCAATCGTGTAGGGGATATTACATTGGCAGACTTTTGGGGGGTAGAGAAATCCGACCCGACTTTTGGAGACGCCAAAGGGGTTTCACTTTTGCTGATTAATACTGAAAAAGGGAAGCAGGCCTTCACAGAAGCCTGTTCGGACCTGGAATGGATCAAGTGTGACATTCGCAATTGTATTCAGCCGACACTGGTAAAGCCCAGTGAAGCTTCTCCAAGGAGGGAGATGTTCTGGGAGAGTTATCAGAAGAGAGGCTTTTCTGCAACTTTAAACGAATATGTCAAACCGGTTCAAACGAGCCGTAGGATAAAAAGAGATATAAAGCAGCTTATGTATCGGATCGGGTTGAGACGGCATCCGTAATCTGGGAAAGAAGGCTATCATGGATTTCGATAAGATGATTTCTGTAATTGTTCCGGCTTATAATGTGGCAGAGTGGCTTCCACGGTGTTTGGACAGCATCATTGCGCAAACCTACAGGAATCTGGAAATCCTGGTCATAGATGATGGATCGACAGATGAGACGCCGGGGCTCGTTGATAAATATGCAGGTGCAGACAGCAGGATTATTGCTATTCATCAGAAGAATCAGGGGCTTGCCAGGACCAGAGACCGGGGAATCAGGGAAGCAAAGGGAGCATACATAGGATTTGTAGATGGGGATGATGAGATTACTCCCGAGATGTATGAAAAACTTTTGAAGAATGCAATCCAATATGATGCGCAGATTTCCCAATGCGGGATTATGTATTGTTTTTATGACGGTCGACGTAAACCTGTTTACGGGACGGGAAGAGTGAAAATCTATAACCGGATTGAAGGCTGCGCTGCTTTGCTGGATGGCAGCCAAATGGAGCCAAGCCTTTGTAATAAGCTGTATCAGGCAGATCTCTTGAAAGACAGCTGCCTGGATACGACGGTTGTGAATAATGAGGATATGCTGCGGAATATTGTTCTTTTTGACCGGGCACAAAAGAGTGTTACGGAGGATTTTTGCGGATATCTTTATTGGAGAAGAGAAGCATCCATGTCCTATAACCAGGATGCAGTAAGAATCGGCAGACATATTCTAAAGGCCAGACGTCAGATCCTGGATTATGTACCGGACGAATTAAAGAGTATTGCGAAAAGCAACTATATTACAGGAGCCATTAACACCTACAATTCTTTGCTGGGCAGTGCATTGCAGGAGTCAGGGAAGCTGCGTCAGGAGTGCATAAAAATACTCTGTGATTGTGAGAAAGAGAAATTGGAGCTTTCAAAGGATATCCGCTTGAAAGTATGGATGATTTGCCATACTCCTGCCTTGTATAGTACAGTTCGTAAACATCATATTGCCAGAAGGAACCGGAAAATCCGTAAACAGGCCGCCCGCATAGGAAAAGAATCGGAGAAAGAAAGGGAATGACAATGGAAGCCAGAATTTCAGTGATTGTGCCCGTTTATAAGGTGGAGGCATATCTGAATGAGTGCATCCGGAGCATTCTTGAGCAGACCTATACAAATCTCGAGGTCATCCTGGTCGATGATGGTTCACCAGACCATTGTCCTCAGATGTGTGAGGAGTGGGCGGACAGAGATTCTAGAGTAAACGTAATACATAAACAGAATGGAGGCCTGTCTTCTGCTCGTAACGCAGGACTGGATATATGCACAGGAGACTATATCGCATTTGTAGACAGTGATGATTGGATCATGCCTGACATGTATCAGAGTATGTATGATGCGATAAAGGCTGAGGCAGCGGATATTTGTGCCTGTAATATCATCAGCTGTTATCCGGACCGGAAAGTGACCTGGGGCGGGAAATCCTATTTAGCCGGTGATTCAGAAACCATGCTTGGCTTGCTTTATGATGATGCTGCTTTTCCAGTTTGTGCATGGAATAAACTGTACAAAAGAGAGCTGTGGGAGCATTTTCGTTTTCCGGAAGGAAAGCTTTGCGAAGATGCTTTTACTACCTATTTGCTGCTGCACAAGGCAGATAGAATTGTTCAGATTACAGATGCTTTATATTGTTACAGGATCCGGCCGGAAAGTATCATGACCTCAGCCTTTAGCTCAAAAAGTATGGATGAAGAGGAAGCATGGAGAGAGAATGACAAATTTATACAAACACATTATCCACGGCTTCGGAGACGAGCTCATACTTTTTATGTGCAAAGTGTTAATGTCCTGATACATAGAATAAAAAAAGAGCAGAAAGAGCAATATCGGAAGGAATATGTTTTACTGAAGAGAATTATGCTTAAGAATATATTTTTTATTGTATTTCAGAGCACAGCAAGCATGAAATACCGATTCCGGTATCTTATGGATTGCACACAGTTATAGGAATAGACAAATGTATTTTTCAATTATTATTCCGGTCTATAATGCAGAAAAGACTCTTACAAGATGCCTGGAATCTATTTCCAGACAATCCTTTCAGGATTATGAGGTCATTATGATCGATGATGGATCAGAGGATGGCAGCCTTTCTATCTGTGAAAGGTTTTCTGAGGAAGATTCGCGCTTTCTAACGATTCATCAGGAAAATGCAGGACCGTCTGCAGCTAGAAACAGGGGAATGTTGGAAGCCAAGGGCAAATACTTCTGTTTTGTGGATAGTGATGACTATATTGACCGGGACTATTTGGAGAAGTTGTTTGAAAAAGCGGATGTTTCGAGAGCAGATATGATTTTTTTCGGTTACTGGCAGGTGGATCAGACAGGAAGCATCATCCATACTTGCATACCGCAAAAGAAGATGGATAAGGGAGCACTTCTTGCTGCTTTATCAGAACAGGATCTCTTTGGATATACATGGATTAAATGTTTCTGTGGAGAACTTGTTAAGGAACTGTTTTTTCCAGAAGATATGCGTCTGTTTGAAGATGAAGTGTTTACATGTGCTGCGGCAAAAAGAGCAAAGAAGATAGTGACGATAGAGAGTCCTCTCTATTATTATATGCAGCTAGGAGAAGATGCACTGACAAAAAGGCTGACTCCAGACTACTGCAGATTGTCAGACTGTGTTTTTCAAGCCTGGCAGCAGCTGCTTGGGGAAGATCCGGAAAGGGCATCATTTCTAGAGAAGAAAGCTAATTATTTTGTGCAGCGTTGCAGGTATTATGGATTTGAACATCCTGTGAATGTGAAATCCTTTTTTTCTGACCTGGCATCGACAGCCTTTTTTAAGCAACATACAAAATGGGATTCATTGGATTATAACATTCAAAGTGGAAACTGGTTTTCTATTTATAAAGCAAGAAATCGCTATCTTATAAAGCAGCGTCTGTCAGAGTTTTCAAGAAGGCAGAAGGGCAGGAACAATTAAATATGAAACAGAAAAAAGTTGCTATTTTACTGCCCTGGTTGAAGATGGGCGGCACCAATAAAATTGCACTGAATTTTATGCGGGATCTGTCACAGTATTGTGACGTAACACTTATTCTAAGCGAAAACAGCGGAGAATTGCTGCCGCAATTGCCTGCTAATATTCATCTAATCATTGATGAGATGAAGGAATTCCGTGACATGGCAGCAGAGGATTTTAAAGCGTTTCACTTAGGTTTTATGTTTAAGGACTGTGTCTACTATGGAAAAATCAAAGCGGGAAAAGACAGTGTTGATAATTACAAATACATTGTTGATCGACATGGATATATCACAGATGAGGTCTTTGATTGTGCCATCTCCTATCACGGTCAATCTCCGGAGAGACTGCTGAATCTGATTGGCCGGATTCATGCAAAGAAAAAGGTTGTATGGATTCATGGGGAGATGTCATTTCCACCAAAGAAGATGGAACAGCTGAAGAAATATTACAAAAAAGTGGATCATTTCTTTTTTGTATCCAACCCAACACGAGAGTCCTTTGCCAGGCATTATCCCTTTGTCAAGGGAAAATCGACGGTCTATTATAATCCAATCAATGGACAAGATATTTTAATCAAGGCGAAAGAGCCCTTTACACCTCCTTTTTCGGAGAAGTACACCAACCTGTTGACAGTAGGCCGATTATCTCAGGAAAAGGGACAGGATATGGTTCCAATTATTACAAAAAAACTGCTCGAAAGGGGCTTGCCTGTGCGATGGTATCTGATTGGCGATGGAGATAGTCGTGGGAAGGTAGAGACACTGATTCGGGAAAATCATGTAGAGGAACAGGTCATCCTTTTAGGAACTAAGACAAATCCATATTG
>CAMHFW010000085.1 GCA_946184675.1 uncultured Clostridia bacterium
TCTATGTCTACTTTACTCCGGGTAGGTCGTCTTGCAGATATTTATTATAAGGATATACTGGGCACCGGTCTGCCCAGTCAGCTCACGATACTTGCTCAGCTTTATCCGGGCCTGCTGATCCGTGAAATTCCGTCCGACGGCAATACCAAATCCGACTCCTGTTTTGATGATGCTGCAGGTATGATCTGCGCGGTTGTCTATCACGGAAAATACTATACAGGTTATAACAGCCGCGTTTCACAGATCGCTGCCAGGCTGACAGGAACGGCACGCGGGGGCATAGAAAAGGAACGAAGGACAGCTTCTGATATACAGAACCGGATTGCAAGGCAGCTGGCAGAGGATCCTGACAGCCTCATTGCTCTCTGGAATTATCATGCAGACTGCATGGAAGGATGGACCGATGAAATCCTGGACCGGGCAGTCGAATGCATCACAGATTATTCCGTCCGCTTAAGCACAGAAGAGCCTTCTGAAGATGAACTATTCCCCATGGATTCTGAAGTAAAAACGCAATTAGGGATCAGAATACAAAAGAGACTTGAAGCAGAGACCGGAGAAGGCCTGATCGATGCCTGGGTATGGATTCTCCTTGGCGCTCTCCTGCGCAACGAGATCAGACGTCTTCTTTACAGATACCGGGCGGATTTCTCCCTTTTTGAAGAAGAAAACGCTCCCGCTTCCCTGCAGACAGACTCTTCTGATGATTATGATTATTATTATGAAGGGGATGACATGGAAAAACGCTTTCCGGGAATCGAATGGTATTGTGACCGCTGTAATAAGCGTCTTGATCTTCAAGAAGGCTTTCATGATTTTGTCCATATATGGAAGTGCGCAAACTGCGGTTTTAAGAACCGGATCGAGGTGGATGAGATTTATGATTCCAAACAGGATTATCTGGCCGGAAATGCCGCTTCAGACAGGCAGAAAATCTTCCGTGCCTTAAAAGAACGGACGGATGAACTGGATAAACAGGAATAAAAATACAGCGCATATCTTTTCGGATATGCGCTGCTTTGTAATCTGTAAAAGAATCAGCCGAGAATGGCCTTGTCGCTGGCAAACTCTTCGCCGCTGACCTGCTCAAACTTCTGCAGCAGGTCTTCGACACTCAGGTTCTTTTTCTCTTCCCCCTTGATATCCAGAATGATTTTTCCTTCCATCATCATAATCAGACGGTTGCCGTGTACAATGGCATCTCGCATGTTATGCGTGATCATCAGGGTGGTCAGCTTGTCTCTGTTGACGATATAATCGGTCATCTCCAGAACTTTTGAAGCTGTCTTGGGGTCAAGTGCTGCCGTATGCTCATCGAGCAGGAGGAGTTTGGGCTTTTTCAGTGTTGCCATCAATAGCGTCAGAGCCTGTCTCTGTCCGCCGGAAAGAAGCCCTACCTTGGAGGTCATACGGGTCTCCAGACCAAGTCCAAGTTCAGCCAGACGCTCACGGTATTCCTCTCTCTCCCTGGCTGTGATGCCTATACGGAGTCCGCGGGCCTTGCCGCGTCTCTGTGCAAGAGCCAGATTCTCCTGGATCTCCATGGCGGCGGCTGTTCCATTCATAGGATCCTGGAAAACACGTCCCAGATATCCGGCTCTCTTGTACTCAGGGAGCTTGGTTACATCGACACCGTCGATGATGATCTGCCCTTCATCAATGGGCCATACGCCTGCAACTGCATTAAGCATGGTAGACTTGCCGGCGCCGTTTCCGCCGATAACAGTTACAAAATCTCCATCTTCCAGCGTCAGGGAAATACCTCTCAAGGCAACCTTCTCATTGATCGTGCCGGCATTGAAAGTCTTATATACATTCTTAATCTCAAGCATCCGCTCTGCCTCCTCTCTTTACCGGTTTGGCAAAATAACGGCTCTTCAGAGTAGGAATGCCCAGGAAGATCGCTACTACGATTGCCGAGAACATCTTAAGAAGGTCGGTGTCAACGCCGAGCCAGATAACAAACTGGAATACAATATAGTAAATGATCGCGCCAAATACGATACTGAGCGTTTTCAATGCGAAATTCTGGAAGATCCTGCCGAAGATAGCCTCGCCGATGATTACGGCAGCCAGACCGATTACGATGGCGCCTCTTCCCATATTGATATCTGCAAAGCCCTGATACTGTCCGATCAGTGATCCTGCAAGACCTACAAATCCGTTGGAAATCATCAGGCCAAGTACCTTGTTGCGGTCGGTATTGATACCCTGCGCACGGGACATATTGGGATTGCATCCGGTGGCGCGGATGGAACATCCAAGCTCTGTTCCGAAGAACCAGTACAGAAGGGCGATCAGGATTACAATTGCAACTGCTACTACAAAAATAGTATTTTTATATACTGCTACTCCCTTGATAAAGCGAAGAGAAACCAGCAGATCATATTTGTCAACATTGATGGCCTGGTTGGCTTTTCCCATGATCTTCAGGTTGATCGACCACAGACCGAGCTGTGTCAGAATACCAGCCAGGATCGCCGGGATACCAAGTACAGTATGAAAGAATCCTGTCACAAGTCCTGCAATCATGCCGGCACAGATTGCCGCCAGCATGGATACCCATACATTGTGACCGCTGAGCATCATCATAATGCAGACAGCGCCTCCGGTACACATGGTACCGTCAACTGTCATATCAGCTATGTCAAGAACACGGAAGGTAATCCAGACACCAATCGCCATGATGCCCCAGATCAGTCCCTGAGCCACAGCTCCGGGAAAGGCATTGATTAAAGATGCGATATTCAAGCAAATCTCCTCCAGTTAATATTTTATTTCTCAGCGTACGAGCGCTGCGCAGCCCGTCTCCGGATTGCGCAGCGTTCTTTTGCTGTTTTGCTATTATAACATATCCGATTCAGAATACAATACTTATTCTGCGTCGGCCTCAATGGCTACATAATCTTCCGGAACGGTAATGCCGAGCTTCTCGCAGCGGTCAGCCATATACTCCTTGGTGAAGTTGGGAGCATACTCGATCGCCATGGTGGAGATGTCCTCACCCTGCAGAACCTTTACGCCCATCTGTCCGGTTGCATAACCAAGATCATAGTAATCGATGGAAAGAGTCGCAATGCCGCAGCCCTTGCAGATGCCTTCTTCACCGGCAATAATGGGAATACCGGCCGGCTCACAGATATTGTTGATGATCTCTGTGTTGGAAGCTGCAGTATTATCTGTAGGAATGTAAAGTGCGTCACACTCCTGGGAAGCCTTGGTCACGATTGTGGAAATATCGTTGGAATCAGAGAATGCGTAGTAGTCACATGTATAACCCATTCCTTCCAGATATCCCTTGATCGTGTCAACCTGATACTGAGAATTTGCTTCTGCTGAGCAATAGATCATGCCGATCTTCTTGGCATCGGGAAGCAGTTCTTTGAACATCTCGGCCTGTCCGTCCAGAGGAGCCAGATCTGAAGTTCCGGAAATATTTCCGCCGACTGTGCCGTTGAAATCATCGATAGCCAAAGCAGTTGCATAATCGGTGATAGATGTTCCGAGAACAGGAATGGAATCGGTACCAGCCTGCGCTGCCTGCAGTGCGGGAGTCGCATTGGCAAGGATCAGATCAACATTATTGGATACAAGACCGTTGATGATGGTCGAACAGGTATTGGAATCTCCCTGTGCATTCTGCACATCAAATGTTACGGAGTCGCCAAATTCCTCTGTAATCGCATCCTGAAAGCCCTGAGTCGCCGCATCCAGTGCTACATGCTGCACCAGCTGACAAACGCCTACTGTGTAGCTGGCATCTCCACCTGCTGCCGCCTCTGTCTGTGCAGGCTTACCAGAAGAAGAACCGCCGCAGGCTGCCATAGCAGCTGCCATCATTACAGAAAGCCCAATCACTGCTGTCTTTTTCCAGATATTTTTCATAGTAACATACCTCCTGTGCATTCCTGTTTCAACTTATGGTCATGATAAGTTTTTTCTTATGACCCTGTTCAGTATATTACTTTACAGCGGAAAAGTCAACAGTATTTTCGCAATTAATCGGCGAACTTGACCGCAGTCTCCAGAGCAATCTTCATCATGTCAGTAAAACCTTCACGAATCTCTTCCGGTGTCAGGAAGGTACCTTTGAAGATATGATCTGATACGGAAAGGATGGCAAGTGCCTTCTTATTCAGATGCATAGCCAGGGAATACAGACCTGCTGTCTCCATCTCCACGCAGAGCATTCCCATAGCGCGGAACTTCTCATTGGCGTGTGCATCTGCATTCACAAAGGTATCAGTGGTAAATACCGGACCAACCTTTACCGGAATATTCATGTCCTCTCCTGCCTCTACGGCTGTCCGGAGCAGCTGCCAGTCAGCAGTCGGGGCAAGTGTGCCGGGGAAGTCGTACTGCTGCGCGTATGCGTCATTTGTGGAAGCACTCATAGCGATCACAACATCCTTAAGATCAATGTCATCAGTCAGGGCACCGGTAGAACCGATCCGGATAATAGATTCTACGCCAAACTGCTGATAGAGCTCATAAGCATAAAGATTGGCGGAAGGAACACCCATGCCGCTTCCCATAACGGAGATTTTTTTTCCTTTATAGGTTCCTGTATAGCCGAGCATGTTGCGGACGGTGTTGAAGCATTCAGCGTCCTCCAGGAAATTCTCTGCGATAAACTTGGCGCGGAGCGGATCTCCGGGGAATAAAACGACCTTTGCGACCTTGTCGGTGTCCGCCTGAATACTGCCTGAAATAGATGTAAGCATCATATGAAAAACCCTCCTGTGATATGATTTCTTTCCGGCTCTTATGCAGAGCCGTATGGTTCTTATCTATTATAACAGACTTCTTCTTTTATGACCACTGTCTGATTCCATGTCTTGACAATCACAATGAAAACGATATAATGATGGAAGAGTCGGACGGGCATCCGTCCGCACAACACAATGGAACAGTAATTACTCAAAAGGAGGTACCGAATGCTGCGACATTTGCTGAACCCGATGGACTTTTCTGTCGAGGAACTTGACCGGCTGATGGATCTGGCCGGAGACATTGAAAGAAATCCCGATAAATATGCACATGCCTGTGACCGCAAGACACTGGCTACCTGTTTCTATGAACCAAGTACACGAACCCGCCTGAGCTTCGAAGGAGCTATGTATCATCTGGGAGGTCATGTTCTTGGTTTTTCTTCTGCCGACTCAAGCTCTGCTGCTAAGGGTGAGAGCGTTTCCGATACCATGAGAGTCATCTCCTGCTATGCGGATATCGCTGCTATCCGCCATCCCAAGGAGGGTGCTGCCCTTGTTGCATCCATGAAATCCACGATTCCTGTCATCAACGCAGGTGACGGCGGCCACCAGCATCCGACCCAGACTCTGACCGACCTTCTGACGATCCGTTCTCTGAAAGGACATCTGGACAATCTCACAATCGGTCTCTGCGGTGACCTTAAGTTTGGCCGTACCGTTCATTCACTGATCGAAGCGCTTTCCCGTTATGAGGGAGTCCGCTTCCTTCTGATTTCTCCGCCGGAGCTTCGCGTTCCCAGCTATATCCGTGAGCATCTGGACAAGACCGGTCATTATTATGAAGAAGTACAGAGCCTGGATGATGCGATTACCAGTCTGGATATCCTCTACATGACCAGAGTGCAGAAAGAGCGCTTCTTTAATGAGGAAGACTATATCCGCATGAAGGATTTCTATATTCTGAACAAGGCTAAGATGGCGCTTGCCAAGGAAGATATGCTTGTCCTTCATCCTCTGCCCCGTGTCAACGAGATTTCAGTTGAAGTGGATGATGACCCGCGTGCTGTCTATTTCCAGCAGGCACAGTACGGCATGTACATCCGCATGGCCCTGATCCTCACACTTCTTGAACTGGAGGTATAATAAGATGTTAAATATCAGCGGAATTGAAAACGGTGTTGTACTCGACCATATTCCTGCCGGCATGAGCATGGAACTCTACCGCTATCTGCATCTGGACAAACTGGATTGCCAGGTTGCCATCATCAGAAATGCGACCAGCCAGAAAATGGGCAAGAAAGATATCCTGAAGATTTCCGGTCCGGTTGACCATATTGATCTGGATGTCATTGGTTTTCTGGATCATAAGATTACGGTTAATATCATCAAAGACAATAAGGTCGTTGAAAAAAGAGATCTTGAGCTTCCAAAAAAGCTGGTAAATGTTATCAAATGCAAGAATCCCCGCTGCATTACTTCCATTGAGCAGGAACTGCCTCATGTCTTCTTCCTTGCCGATGAAGAGAATGCGACCTACCGCTGCAAGTACTGTGAAGAGAAATACAGCAAAAAGAAATAATATGACGGCATAAAAAAGAGCTGTGAAGAATCCTCTCAAAAGGGAAACTTCACAGCTTTTCTTTATCTTATATCATTGCTCAAAGCGTTGCATCCATGACAGCTTTGATGGTGTGCATACGGTTTTCTGCCTCATCAAAAACAACCGACTGCGCAGATTCAAATACCTCGTCTGTTACTTCCATCTCGTTAATACCGAACTTTTCAGAAATCTTTCTGCCGATCTCTGTATTCAGATCATGAAATGCAGGCAGGCAATGCATAAAAATAGCCTGCGGTCCGGCCAGCTTCATGGCTGCTGCATTCACCTGATAAGGAGAAAGCTCACGGATTCTCTCCTCCCACACTTCATCCGGCTCTCCCATGGATACCCAGACATCTGTATAAATGACATCTGCATCCTTTACACCTTCCTCTACATTGTCTGTCAGAGTGATGGTAGCGCCGGTCTGCTCTGCGACAGCTCTGCACTGGTCTACCACATCTGCATCCGGGAAATAATTCTTGCTGGTGCAGGCTGTAAAGTGCATGCCCATCTTGGCGCATCCTGCCATCAGGGAATTGGCCATATTATATCTGGCGTCTCCCATATAAGTCATTTTAATTCCTTCCAGATGACCGAACTTCTCACGGATGGTCAGAAGATCTGCAAGGATCTGAGTGGGATGAGACTGGTTGGTCAGTCCGTTCCATACAGGAACACCTGCATATCTGGCCAGATCTTCCACAATTGACTGGTCAAAACCGCGGTATTCAATACCATCATAGAGACGGCCCAGAACACGGGCTGTATCTGCAATGCTCTCCTTTTTGCCGATCTGGGATCCGCTTGGATCCAGATAAGTCGTGTGCATGCCCAGGTCATTGGCTGCCACTTCAAAAGAGCATCTGGTACGGGTGCTGGTCTTCTCAAAGATCAGAGCAATGTTTTTGCCTGTATGATGATCGGTGGTTGAAATCCCGTTTTTCTTCTTTTCTTTCAGATCGGCTGCCAGGTCAATCAGATATGTCAGTTCCTCCGGTGTAAAATCAAGTATTTTTAACAGATTTCTTCCTTTCAGATTCATAATGATCTATCCCTTTCCTGTTTTATGTATTTTATATTTTAGCTGAGACTTCCGATTCTGCGGATCACTTCCCGGACAAGCCGGTAAGACCGCTGTACGGAGGCAATATCCATGCGCTCTCTGCTGGTGTGGATATCATAAAGATCCGGTCCCATGCTGACCATGTCAAGATCC
>CAMHFW010000086.1 GCA_946184675.1 uncultured Clostridia bacterium
AGCCATTTCCTTGGGAAGGCCGCACTGATAAATCTTAAGCTCCGGACCGACAACGATAACGGAACGTCCGGAATAGTCAACACGCTTGCCCAGCAGGTTCTGACGGAAACGTCCCTGCTTACCCTTGAGCATATCAGAAAGAGACTTGAGCGCTCTGTTGCCGGGGCCTGTTACCGCACGGCTTCTACGGCCGTTGTCAATCAGTGAATCGACAGCTTCCTGCAGCATACGCTTCTCATTTCTTACAATAATCTCCGGTGCCTTGAGCTCCAGGAGACGCTTTAAGCGGTTGTTTCTGTTAATGATACGCCTGTAGAGGTCGTTCAGGTCGGAGGTCGCAAAACGGCCGCCGTCCAGCTGTACCATAGGACGGATATCCGGAGGAATGACCGGAATCACCGTCAGGATCATCCACTCAGGCTTATTGCCGGAATTACGGAAAGCATCTACTGCTTCCAGTCTCTTAATCGCCTTGGCACGCTTCTGACCGTTGGAAGTCTTGATTTCCTTCTCCAGAAGCTCTGCTTCTTCGTCAAGATCTACCTTCTGCAGGAGCTCTAATACTGCCTCTGCACCCATGCCTACACGGAAATCCGGATCGTCGGGGTACTTGGCTTTCGCTTCCTGATACTGCTTCTCTGTCAGGATATCCTTAACAGAGTACTCTGTCCTACCTGCATCCAGAACAACGTAAGATGCAAAGTAGAGAACCTTCTCCAGATCCTTGGGAGTCATGGCAAGGATCAGGCCCATACGGCTGGGAATACCCTTGAAGTACCAGATATGGGATACTGGCGCGTAAAGCTTGATATGTCCCATACGCTCACGTCTTACGGAAGACTTGGTCACTTCAACGCCGCAGCGGTCGCATACAACGCCCCTGTAACGGATCTTCTTATATTTGCCGCAATGGCACTCCCAGTCCTTGCTGGGTCCGAAGATCTTCTCACAGTAAAGACCGTCCTTCTCAGGCTTTAAGGTTCTGTAATTGATCGTTTCAGGTTTTGTGACCTCACCATGAGACCACTTCAGGATCTGTTCAGGAGAAGCAAGACCGATTCTAATGGCGTCAAAAGTTATATTCTGTATAGAATTATCATTGCTGACGATATCTGACATTTATGTTTCTCCCTTCTTTATTCTTCTGTGAAATCAGCATCAGAGAGTTCCGCTTCTTCTTCCTCGCTGTCATAATAACTCTGCTCGGAAAAACCGCTGGCCTCAAGGTTTTCCTCTGTCCGGAACTGGAAAGCCTCTTCCTGCTGGATCGGGCTGTTTCCGGGCATCATCATGCCGGAATAATCCTCGGTACCATAGTCTACAAACTCACCGATCTCAACCTCGGTATTGTCATCACGGAGAAGTCTTACATCCAGCGCAAGTGCCTGCAGCTCCTTCAGGAGTACCTTAAAGGACTCCGGCAGACCCGGATCGGAAATGTTTTCACCCTTGATGATTGCCTCGTATGCCTTCACACGACCGTTCACATCATCTGACTTGAAGGTAAGAATCTCCTGCAGTGTATAAGCTGCACCATAAGCCTCCAGGGCCCATACTTCCATCTCACCGAATCTCTGGCCGCCGAACTGAGCCTTGCCGCCGAGAGGCTGCTGGGTAACAAGGGCATACGGTCCTGTGGAACGCGCATGGATCTTGTCGTCTACGAGATGGTGGAGTTTCAGATAGTGCATGAAACCAATGGTGACAGGACTCTCAAACTCCTCGCCGGTACGTCCGTCTCTGAGACGTACTTTTCCTGTACGGTCGATCGGAACGCCTTTCCACTCTGCTCTGTAAGCTTTATTCTCATCCAGATAGCGGTATACATCCTCTTCGAGGTTGTCTTTCCATTTGGCTGAGAAATCTTCCCAATCGGAATTAACATAATCATTGGCCAGCTCCAGGGTATCCATAATCTCGGACTCGGAAGCACCGTTAAATACCGGTGTCTCAATCTTGATGCCCAGTGCTCTGGCTGCCAGTCCCAGATGGGTCTCCAGCACCTGTCCGATATTCATTCGGGAAGGCACGCCCAGAGGGTTGAGCACGATATCCAGGGGACGTCCGTTCGGAAGGAACGGCATATCCTCTACGGGAAGGATTCTGGAAACAACACCCTTGTTGCCGTGACGGCCTGCCATCTTATCGCCAACGGAAATCTTTCTCTTCTGCGCAATGTATACACGTACTGACTGATTTACGCCGGGTGCAAGCTCATCATCATTTTCTCTGGTAAATACCTTGGCGTCGATAACGATGCCGTATTCACCGTGAGGCACCTTCAGAGAGGTGTCTCTGACCTCACGCGCCTTCTCGCCGAAAATAGCACGCAGAAGTCTCTCTTCTGCTGTCAGCTCTGTCTCTCCCTTAGGAGTTACCTTGCCGACCAGAATATCGCCGGTACGCACTTCCGCGCCAATGCGGATGATACCGCGCTCATCGAGATTCTTGAGGGCGTCATCGCCGACACCGGGAACATCTCTGGTGATCTCCTCAGCGCCAAGCTTGGTGTCGCGCGCCTCTGTCTCGTATTTGGAAATATGGATAGATGTATAGACATCTTCTTTTACAAGTCTCTCGCTCAGAAGGACGGCATCCTCGAAGTTATAACCTTCCCAGGTCATGAATCCGATCAGAGGGTTCTTGCCCAGAGCAAGCTCACCCTTGCTGGTGGACGGTCCGTCTGCAATGACTTCACCTGCATTTACATGCTCGTTCTTGAAAACAACAGGTCTCTGGTTATAGCAGGCGCCCTGGTTGCTTCCCTGGAACTTCTGGAGCACATAGGTATCTGTATCACCCTCATCCGTGCGGATCACGATCTCATTGGATGCAGAGCGGATAACCGTACCGGAATGTTTTGCGACAACACATACGCCGGAGTCGACTGCTGCCTTCTCCTCCATGCCTGTACCGATGACAGGAGAGTCTGTCAGCATAAGCGGAACAGCCTGTCTCTGCATGTTGGATCCCATAAGGGCGCGGTTGGCATCGTCGTTCTGCAGGAAAGGAATCATGGAAGTAGCCACAGAGAATACCATTCTCGGGGAAACATCCATCAGGTCGATAGAAGCCTTGGGGAAGGATGTCGTATCCTCTTTGAAACGGCCGGAAATGTTATCATTCACGAAATAGCCGTTCTCATCCAGAGGCTCGTTGGCCTGTGCTACTCTGTACTTGTCTTCCTCATCTGCAGCCAGGTAGATTACTTCGTCTGTTACACGCGGATTGGCAGGATCACTCTTATCCAGCTTACGGTAGGGTGCCTCTACAAATCCGTATTTATTGATGCGGGCATAGCTCGCCAGTGAGTTGATCAGACCGATGTTAGGTCCCTCAGGCGTCTCTACCGGACACATTCTTCCGTAATGGGTATAGTGTACGTCGCGGACTTCGAATCCGGCTCTGTCTCTTGACAGACCGCCGGGGCCGAGGGCAGACAGACGTCTCTTATGGGTCAGCTCGGAAAGAGGGTTGTTCTGATCCATAAACTGGGACAGCTGAGAGCTTCCGAAGAACTCCTTTACTGCTGCAGTAATGGGTTTGATATTGATCAGGGACTGTGCGGAAACCGTAGTGGAATCCTGTGTTGTCATACGTTCCTTGACCACTCTTTCCATTCTGGACAGACCGATTCTGTACTGATTCTGGAGAAGTTCTCCCACTGCACGGATTCTTCTGTTGCCCAGATGGTCGATATCATCCCCGCTGCCAACGCCATACTCAATATGAATATTGTAGTTGATGGATGCAAAGATATCATCAACTGTGATATGCATGGGGATCAGTTCCGCTGTTCTCTTGCGGATCTCTTTCTTGATTTCTTCCGGATCCTCTGTCTTTTCCAGGATGCTCTGCAGTACCGGATAGTATACATACTCTTCGTTAATTCCGACCTCTTCCGGATTAACATCTACATACTGATTCAGATGGACCATCCTGTTGGAAAGGATCTTGACCTCGCGGTCCTGCGCGATAATGGTCAGAGACTGGATACCTGTATCCTGAATCTCAGCCGCTATCTCCTCTGTAATACGGGTTCCCTTTTCATAGATTTCGCCTGTCAGAGTATTTACAACATCCTCAGCAAGCACAAAATCTGTAATACGGTTCTTAAGGGCCAGCTTTTTATTGAACTTATAACGGCCGACTCTTGCCAGATCATAGCGCTTGGGATCAAAGAACATGCTCTGGATCAGAGACTTGGCATTATCTACAGAGAACAGCTCGCCCGGTCTGATCTTCTTATAGAGTTCCAGAAGGCCTGTCTCATAAGAATAAGAATCTTTATCCTTAGCGATGGTCGCGATGATCTTAGGTTCTTCGCCGAACAGGTCAATAATCTGCTGGTTGGTGCCGACACCCAGTGCACGGATCAATACGGTAACAGGAGCCTTACGGTTTCTGTCGACCTTGACACTGAATACATCATTGGTGTCGGTCTCATACTCCAGCCAGGCGCCTCTGTTCGGGATTACCTGGGAGGAATACAGCTTCTTGCCGAACTTATCCATCCCAATGCTGAAATAGCATCCCGGAGATCTTACAAGCTGGCTGACAATAACACGCTCTGCACCATTGATGACGAAGGTGCCCGTATCTGTCATAAGAGGCAGATCTCCGATAAAGATCTCATGCTCCTCGAAATTCTTGGGGTTGGCCTTTGCCATCTTCTCCATGGTGACTTTGCCCTCAAGAACATCCTTTAAGGTATCCGGCGCAGCACTATCCTCTTTGCCATTCTCTGCAGCTGTTCCCTCTGCATCCTCTTTCTCGGGTTCCGGGGCACGATTGATCAGACGGACTTTGGCCTTAAGCGGAGCCGAATATGTCGCGTCTCTCTGTTTGCACTCCTCGATCGTATACTTAGCCTTATCCCGGTAAAGTTTGAAACCGGTAAACACAAGACTGAGCTTGTGGCTGTAATCCTCGATCGGGGAAATATCATCGAATACTTCCTTCAGTCCCTTTTCCAGGAACCAATCATAGGAATTTTTCTGTACTTCGATAAGATTCGGCATGTCAAGGACTTCCCTCTGACGGGAAAAACTCATCCTCATACTTCTGCCGGATTTTACGGGTTTAATTCTGCTTTTGTTCATTGACGTCTTTTCACTCCCTGAATAGTAGAAATGATGTTAACGGACTGATGCGCATAATGATACGCAGTAAGTTATTATATTATATTTGTCAACCCTTGTCAAGCTTTTCATCCTGAAAGAACAATAAAAAAGAGACGCCGGGCGTCTCTTTTTGTTGTCATACTCAGTCTTCCAATGACTGGATCAGTTTGATATTGGCCAGTTCATACTGGTTGAAAACAGTAGAAGAAAAGCTCTCTGAAGAAACCGATCCGCTGTACCAGGATTTGCTCTCAAAATAGCTCTTTAATGCGGGATCACGGAAGATATAGCCATGACGGGCGTAGATTTCATTTCTTGCATACATCAGCTGGTCCTGGCTGAGCCCCTTAAGCTCGCTCTCCGTAAGATACCTGCTGCTGCTGTCTGCGAAAACATAGCTGCCGTCAGAACCAGAGGAACTGCTTTCTGACTTGTCGTCATTTTCCAGCTGCTTGCGAAGCTCCTCTTCACGAGCTGCCTTTTCAGCAGCCTGCTGTGCTTCCCACTGTTTGCGAAGCTCTTCTGCCTCGGATTCAGCCCTGGCAGCCTCTTCCGCTTTCTTGGACGCAATCCCCTCAGAAACCGCAGATGCGGAACTCTTCCATTTATTCAAAGAAGCGACCGCTTCTGAGTAATTGCCCTCACCCAGGCTCTTGTCTACAGATTCTGCATACTTCTTCAGCTCGCTCTTCTGTGAATCAGTCAGATAACTTTCCTCCAGATCCATCTCTGATATCTCATTTTTCAGGCTCTGAACGACCTTAAGATCCTCTGCTTTCAGGCTTGTTGTCAGGGAATCCAGGCTCTTTTGCAGACTGCTGATCTTCTCGAACTGGTTATTATCCTTGGCTGCATTCATATCCTGAATCAGCTTATCATATGCTTCTTTATAATTGTCTGTTACATAATAAGACTGCAGAACTTCCTGGGCGCTGTATACGAAGGAATCGATTGCCATCTTCCCATTTGTGGCCTCTGTAAGCTCCTGCTCCATCGAGCTCCACTCTTTATTTAACTGGCTGATTGTATCCAGATCTTTATTATCAATTGCCTCTTTGCAGCGCTCCATGAAGGAATCGAAATACTCCTTCTTGTCACCAAGCTGTGCGTCATCCAGATTCTCCGTCTGGAAAGAAGCCACCTTCGCCTCAAAATCAGCGACTGCCTTCTCATCAGCCTGCATTTTATAAAAATATGCGCCGCCGCCGCAGATCAGAAGAAGAAGGATAATGACAAGGGCAATGATTCCCTTTCTACTCTTCTTGCGGCGAGGCTGCGGGCTTTCAGCATTGGGATCAAATGCTTCTCCCAGCCACTCGGCCTCTTTCTTTTGCTCTCTGCTGGGTCTTTTTGCCGCTGCCTTCTGGTTTTTTTTCTCTTCCGTTTGTCCCGCCTGTTCCTGTTTTTTCTGCTGCTCCAGTTCTTTTTGCCTCCGGCGGGCTTCTAACTCTTTTTCCTGTCTCTCGATCTCTTCGATCTCTTTTTCGTAATCAAATTCTTCATCAAGGGCTTTCGACAGATTAGAAAATGTATCATCTTTTCGCGCCATGCCAATTCTCCTTTTACATATTTGTTACATGCATATTACAAATTATAAAACAAACCCATAACAAAGTCAATCTATTCTCGAAGTGACAGGCCAAAATATGCCGCGATTGCATCGGCATCCGCACGCCCCATTGCCTTTAGATTCTCTTCTTCCAGCAAAATGGCATTGTCGTGGGCGTTATCCATGTAAGCGTGTTCTATAATGATGGCCGGATACCCTGCGTCGACATTATTGCTGATCAGATAGTACCAGTCTTTGACCGAGCCGTCGTCATAATATCCTTTTTCTTCCTTTGTACGGACCCGGACTCCCCCGTCTGCAATATCCAGTTTCCCAAGCTCTTGAATCACCAGTTCGCCAAGTCTGCTGCAATCTTCTGTAAATTCTCCGTAATTGGGCACATAGACTTCACAGCCGTTCGTTTCCGCGCCATATACGCCTGTTGTTCCATTGCAATGCAAGCTGATAAAGATGTCCGCGTCTTTCTCTGCTGTCAGATCTGTCCTGGCACGGATACACTCATCTCCTCCGTGCTCTGCGTCCGGGCAGGTTCCATCCTCTCTGGTCATATAAACGGTAATTCCTTCATACTCCTTCAGGCGGTCCCTGCAGGCCAGACCAATTGTCAGATTCAGCTTCTGTTCGTACATATTAAGATCCGGATGGCTGTTAGTGCAGCCTTCGCTGTCATCATGTCCCGGGTCCAGAACAACCACGACCGGATTTGCCTCAGGTGCGGAAGCAGCAGCTTCTGTCTCCGTTTCTTCAGCGACCGCTTCCATGTCAGCCTCTTCATCCGGCGC
>CAMHFW010000087.1 GCA_946184675.1 uncultured Clostridia bacterium
TCCCGCATATCCAGATAATCTGCCCCTGTACCGGCTTCATCCGCGTAAATGCCGGTAAAATCCAAGTATACCTTTCTCAACTCACATGCCCCCATAATTCATCGGCTCTACTTCCTTTTCCTTGGCGGTGCTATGCGACAAAAGGACGATCATGATAAAGATCGCGGCGAATCCAAGGAAATCCCATACCGTAAACTTGCTGCCCAGCAGGAAAAAGGTAATCAGGGCTGCTGTGACCGGCTCGGAAAATCCGAACAGGATTCCTTTCTCTGCCCCGATATAGCGCACGCCCTGAATATAGAAGGTAAATGCCATTACATTTCCCACGATTACCACAAAAGCAATACCGAAATATCCGGCCGCCGTCGGCACATAATGAAAGGTCCACGGCCGGAAGAGCAGGGAGAAAAGGGCTCCTCCCATCAGGAAAGACCATCCCTGCATGATGATTACAGGTGTGTCCGGCTGTGTCCGCTCTGCCACAACATTGTACACGGTCACGCAGAGCGCACTGATCACGCCGGTCAGAAGGGCCATGCCGGAAACCGCCATATTGCGGGGATCGCCGTGTGTGGTCAGCAGAAATACGCCGCCAATGGCAAAGAACAGGCTGATGATCTCCAGACCTTTGGGCTTTCGTCTGTCCAGCAGGCACTCCACCAGCAGGATGGTGATGGGTGACAGATCCTGCAGGATGGTTCCGATTCCTGCCGAGGAAAGCTGGATGGTCAGGAAATAGAAAAACTGGCAGGCACTGACGCCGGCCAGACCGTAGACCAGCATAATGACCGCGCTCTTTTTTGTCTTCCAGGGCCGCATGACCATGTCCGGTCCCAATCGCCAAAGCGCAAAGATAAGCATAAGAATGCCGGCCAGTCCCAAACGGATCGGGACCAGCCAGCGGCTATCCATTCCCTGCACAGTAAACAGATATTGGCCCATGGAACCCGACAGGCCCCAGCAGGCACCTCCGAGGAGCGTGAAAAATGCTCCCTTGATTTTTTTATTACTCACTTTTTATTCAACATCTCCAGTAAAGATCCAAGGCTTCCGGCCAGATTGTCGGAATCCTTTTTATTTCCGCCGAGAAGACTGCCCAGAAGGCCTTCCAGCAGGTCTGACTTCTCTCCTTTCAGCAGATTCATGGCTTCTTTTTTCGTACTCGCATCCGCAGCCCGGTAGAGCTCCACCAGCTTTTTCTCGGTGGCCGTCAGCTTCATAGACGTACCGGAAGAACTTTTGGCAGACGTCTTTGCACTGCCTGAGCTACCCTTAGCTGCGCTGAGCAGGGAAGTCTGCGTCACGCCGGTCGCTTTTGCGATCAGCTTCAGATCCTCCTGTATAAGATTCTTTTCCCCGCGTTCTGCTTTTCCGATATCTGCGGCAGATAATCCCACCTTGCGGCCCAGCTCCGCCTGGGTCAGGCCGGCATTTGTGCGTGCCTCTTTGATCAACGTGCCCACTTTCTTTGCCATGACGATTCCCTCCTTTACGGCTGCTTCATTCGCAGCTTCTTATACGCTCATCCGAATCTGATTTCATTATATCGAAAAAGGAATCTTCTGACAATCTCAAAGACCTTCATTGTCAAAAGGCGGAATAAAGCTTTCCTCTGCCGTCTCCCCCTCCTGAATGAAGCCGTTTTCCACGCCGATTCTGACAGCGAAATCGACCACCTGGTCGTATTCCTCTTCGGTCAGTTTGCGGGAAAGCTCCGGAAAACCGGAAATCGGTCCGGCCGGGGGCGTGTACTGATTCATGATGCTGATATAGATATCATTCCCATAGGTCTCATGCAGATAACGGATCACCTGCATGGAATCGCCGGTGTGGCCGGGCAGGACCAGATGGCGGACGATCACGCCGTGCCGGATCATGCCATCCTCATCAAAAACAGCCGGACCCGCCGCGCGCACCATTTCCGCCAGTGCAGCAGATGCCGCCGCAAAATAGTCAGGAGCCCCTGACAGTCTTCCTGCCAGTTCCCCGTCATAATATTTAAAATCCGGCAGCCAGATATCGACATAATCTGCCAGCATCTTCTGGGTCTCCGGACTCATATATCCGCTGCAGTTGCACAGTACAGGCAGGGCAAGTCCCTTTTCCCGGGCCAGTTCCAGTGCCTTGATGATAGACGGCGCATAGTGGTCCGGCGTGACCAGGTTGATATTGGCTGCTCCTTTTCCCTGAAGCTCCAGGAATATTTCGGCCAGTCTTTCTATGCTGATTTCCTTGCCGCTCTGTCCGCCGGAGATTTCCCGGTTCTGGCAGAATAGGCAGCCCAGGCTGCAGCCTGAGAAAAAGACCGCACCTGATCCGCAGTCCCCGGAAATGCAGGGCTCCTCCCAGAAATGCAGGGCTGCCCTGGCAGCAATGATCTGTGCCGGGACACGGCAGCGGCCCAATTGTCCGTCAAGGCGATCTGCGCCGCAGCTGCGGGGACAGAGCCTGCAGGATTTATAGTACGCAGAAATATCCATAGAATCTCCTTAGCGGTGCATGATGGCAGCAGCCAGCTGAAAGAGCAGAAATCCTGCGATGTCGACTGCGACGATGGTAGAACCGACCGGGGTACCGGCCAGAATCGAGATCAGTACGCCAAGCAGGGCACCGATCACGGAAAAAATGACCGCGCACACGGTAACGGAGAAAAAGGTTTTGAAGATGCGCATGGCCGAGATGGCCGGAAATACCACCAGGGCTGCTACCAGAAGGGCGCCGACCAGGTTCATGGCCAGCACGATGATCACTGCTGTCACCACTGCAATCAGCAGATTGTAAAAGTCAGCATTGACCCCCGTCGCCTTGGCAAAGCTCTCATCAAAAGTAACCGCAAAGATTTTATGATAAAAGAGCACAAAAATCACGACAACCGCGATGGAAAGGATCACGCAAAGCCACACCTGTTCCCTGGAGAGGGTGAGGATGGAAGTGGATCCGAACAATGTCGTGCAGACATCTCCGGACAGGTTGGTGCTGGTGGAAAAAATATTCATCAGCAGGTAGCCGATGGCCAGCGCTCCGACCGAAATCATGGCAATTGCAGCATCACCTTTTATCCTGGCATTCTGCCCCATTCGCAGCAGAAGGACTGCGCAGATTACTGTCACCGGCAGTACAAAAAACATGTTGTTGCTGATCTTCAGAACGGAGGCAATCGCCAGCGCCCCAAAGGCCACATGTGAAAGTCCGTCTCCGATATAAGAAAAATGTTTCAGTACCAGTGTCACGCCCAGCAGAGACGAGCAGAGGGCGATCAGTACTCCCACGATCAGGGCGTACCTGACGAACGGGTACTGCATATAATAAGACAATGTCTCAATGATGCCCATCGTGGCCTGCCCCCTTTCTTCCATCTGGTTTCCGCAGGAAATGTGTGCCTTCCGGCAGGCTGCAGACATGGTGGGCAAAATATCTGCCCTCTTTGCTCTGCAGATAATCTTCTACATTGCCGCAAAAGATCGAATTCCCGATATGGAGGATTCTGTTGGCATAGTGAATAGCTTCTCCCAGGTCGTGGGAAATCATGATAATCGTGATCTTCTCCTTCTGGTTGAGC
Source organism: uncultured Clostridia bacterium (assembly GCA_946184675.1). Classification (GTDB taxonomy): domain Bacteria; phylum Bacillota; class Clostridia; order Lachnospirales; family Lachnospiraceae; genus UBA2912. Next base: position 3,560 of record CAMHFW010000087.1, read on the forward strand.
TCCTCAATCACCTCATACATCTCTGCAGTAACCTTGGGATCCAGTCCGGAAACCGGTTCATCCAGGAGCAGTACCTTGGAAGCTGCGCACAGAGCACGGGCCAGAAGCACCCTCTGCTGCTGACCGCCGGAAAGTTCCCGGTAGCTCTTGCGGGCCAGATGGCTGATCTGCATCTTGTCCATCGCATCCTGCGCAGTATTCTTCTGCTCTTTGCTGTAAAAAGGATGAATCCGCTTTTCCGAACGGCAGCCGGACAGTACGATTTCCCGGACCGAAGCCGGAAATTCCTTCTGCAAAGTCGTCTGCTGGGGCAGATACCCGATCTGGCTGCTTTTGAGTCCTTCCCCAAATGTGATGCAGCCTCCCATAGGCTTGATCAGGCCCAGCAGAGTCCGCATGAGCGTCGTCTTGCCGGAACCATTTTCACCAACAATACAAAAATAATCTCCTGATTCTATGGAAAAGCTCAGATCCTCCAGAATCGCTTTTCCTTCATATCCAAGCGAAAGCTTGTCACAGGTTATCAGTGCCATCGGATCCTCACTCCCTTCCTTTTCCTTTATCCTGCTCCTGGCTCCGATGCAGGCGGATGGGCACCGCTACCGTCTTCTCTCCCCTGCAGTCACTGCAGACTCCGTAAAAGACTGTCCGCTGCGGATCCATCACAAAATCATGGTGCTCCTTCATATGTCTGCTCAGGTTCTCAACCTCTTCACAATGCAGATGGATCAGTTTCCCGCATACCTCGCACTTACAGTGATAGCAGGCCGTCCTGCTGCAGCTCTCACCAATATATTCAAAGCAGGCACTGCTGCTGCCATCCACAACATACTTAGCCACCAGCCCCTGCTCAACCATTCTCTCCAGATGCCGGTAAACCGTCGTCGTGCCCACAGAAATCCCCTGCTCCTTAAAATAGGCACTGATATCACCGGCCGTCACATGCGTCCCCTTCCTGCTCTCCAAAAAGGTCAGCATCTGCGTCATCTGCTTTGTCTGATATCTGCTTCTGCTCATAACAAAAACCCCTCCAAATTGAAAACCTTTTCCATATTACAGTAATTCATGTAGTCTGTCAAGAGGAGACAGGGGACGGTTCTCTGTCTCCTTTTCCTTCATTTGGTTCAAAAAAAGACGCCCAAAACCAGCAAAAACTGGTTTTTGAGCGTCTTTTTGAAGTTATGTGACGACAAGGAGACAGAGAACCGTCCCCTGTCTCCCATCCCCTTTACAGACACAAAATCTGATAAATATAGATCATGACCGGCATGGTGACTACACATAGCAGTGTGGTCATGACGTTGACTCTTCCGGCTCTGGCGGAGTCTCCGCCGTAAACTTCTGACAGCTGGGATATGCTGACTGCGGTCGGCCCGGCTGCAGCTAGAATGGTGGCAATCAGGACTTTTCCCGCCAGCGGAAAGAGCACAGCGACATGGCTGACCCAGACCAGCAGGATGAAGATGAAAGGAAATACAAGCAGCCGCAGAATGCAGAGCAGCCATGCTTTTTTATCATTAAACACAGACCGCAGATTCATCTGGCTCATGATTATACCGATTCCGAGCATGCTCATGGGCCCGACACAGACACCGAGTTTTTCCACTGTATTATTGAGAATACCGGGCAGTCCTGCCGGGAGGAAAAAGAAAAGCAGACCCACTTCCATGGCTATGATACTGGGGTTGGTCAGGACTCTCCGCAGTCTGATCTTTGCGCTGCTGCTGGTCAGACGGATGCAGTGCACCCAGATCAGAAGGGTCTGTACCGCCAGATATCCGCTGGAATAAAACACGTACTCGCTGCCAAGCACAGCGCTGAGCAGGGGAACAATCAGATTTCCGGCGTTGCTGTATATCATAGAAGCACGGTCCAGATTATCACAGCCGGTCACTTTCGCCACCACTACCGACAGCGGTATATAAAGCACATGAACAAGAATAGCTGCCGCCAGCCCGATCAGCAGACCGTAAAGCTTCTCTCTGCTGAAATCCATCTGAAACGCTTCAAATACCAGACAAGGGCAGAGAACAAACATCACTATAGCAGAAAGCGCTTTCCCGGCATCTGCCGGCAAAATTCCGGACTTTGCAACCCCATAGCCTGCCAGTATCATCAGAACCATGGAAGCAATCTGCACAGCGAGCAATAAACTTAATTGCATTGAATGTCATATCTCCTTTTCAGCATCTTTTCAAAATCTGTCTTCCCGTCAGGCATAATACCACCGGCAAAGCCGTACTTCCAAAAGCTCCAGAAAGCCGTACATACCAGCGCTCATCATAGCCAGAATGACGATTCCCGCATACATTTCAGGATAATTTCTGGAATCCATACTATTCATAATATAGTATCCAAGCCCTGAAGTGGAGGCAAACAGTTCGGTAATCATCAGAAGCGCCACGGAAATCCCGAGGGAGGTTTTCAGAGCGGTCAGGATACCGGGCAGGATTCCCGGAAGAATCAGGTGGCGGAGTATATTCACAGGTCCGGCCTTCATAGACACCATCACATCATTTTCCTCCTGCCCCAGAGAGGCAGTGCTGTCCCGGATGATGATGGTAATCTGAAAGAAAATAGCAAGAAAAATCAGGAAAATCTTGGCCGTGTCCCCAATGCCCAGCAGTACCACCACGATTGGCATAAAAACAACCTTGGGCACAGGATAGATAAATCGGAAAAAGGCTCCCAGAAGTTCGTCCGCCGCCTTGAACCTTCCCATACAGATTCCGACAGGAAGGGCCGCAAGCAGCCCCAGAGCTGTTCCGATGGTGATCCTGCGGAAGCTGGCCAGAATATGAGGCCATATGGTCCCCTCTGTTAAAAGCTTAGCCGCGGTGGCCAGGCTCACAGCAGGCGATGGAAGAAAATACCTGTTGATCACTAAGGAGCCGATTTCCCACAAAAGCAGAATCATAGCCAGACTTATGATAAGGGTTGATACTTTGCTCTTCATGACATCTCCCGATTCAGAATATCCTGTATAGACCGCAGCTGATGATAGTAAAGATCACTGCCGATCTCCTCTTCCCTGCCGCGCATGCCCTCAAAGGTCTGCGTGATCCTGCCTTCTCCGGCATCAAAAATCACGACCTCATCTCCCATCGTCAGAGCCTCTTCGACGCTGTGCGTCACCATGACGCAGCTCATATCCATATCTTTCAGAAACTGCCTGATAAAAGCCTGAAGCTTCCCCCGGTTCCTGATATCCAGAGCGGAAAACGGTTCATCCATCAAAATAAGCTGCGACCTGCTCATGACCGCACGTCCCAGGGCACATCTTTGTTTCTGGCCTCCGGAAAGCGCTCCCGGATATTTATCCGCATGTTCCTCAAGACCCAGATATCGGAGCAGCTCTGCGACTTTTTCCGGGTCCGGCTTCTCGCCGCGGATCTGCAGGGGAAGAAGGACATTCTGCCGGACTGTTTTCCATGGCAGAAGGCCATAATTCTGAAACATGATCGAGATTCTCTCATCCGGTCCATTCAGTACTTTTCCTTCAAAGATCACGTTTCCGCTGTCTGCTTTTAAAAGACCGCACATCATTTTCAGAAGAGTGGTTTTTCCGCTGCCGGATTCTCCCAATATGGAAAGGCAGTCTCCCCTGGCCACCGATACATTCACATTCCGGAGTACCTGCCCCTGCGAAGCAGAGTATCCGAACGAGAGGTCTTTTACCTCCAGGATGATTTCTTTATTACACATTTTCTTTGATTTCATGCAAATCTGCGCAACACAATTCAGATCAATTCTATTTAATGCAGGTCCGTGCAGATATCCTCATATTTATATTCCGCATCCAGCAGCCCCTTTGAAACCATCCAGGTCTGAAGGCTTGCTACCTCTTCCTCTGTCGGAAG
>CAMHFW010000088.1 GCA_946184675.1 uncultured Clostridia bacterium
GATATGGGTGCCCTGGTAGCAGGCGCCAAGTACAGAGGCGAGTTTGAAGAGAGACTCAAAGCCGTTCTGGCTGAGGTCAAGAAGAGTGAAGGCGAGATCATCCTTTTTATCGATGAGCTCCACCTGATTGTCGGAGCCGGCAAGACAGACGGCGCCATGGACGCCGGCAATATGTTAAAGCCTATGCTGGCCAGAGGCGAGCTGCACTGCATCGGCGCGACCACGCTGGATGAGTACAGACAGTACATTGAGAAGGATAAAGCTCTGGAGCGCCGTTTCCAGCCTGTTCTGGTGGATGAGCCGACAGTGGAGGATACTGTAGCCATCCTCAGGGGACTGAAGGAGCGTTATGAGGTCTTCCACGGGGTCAAGATCACAGATGCCGCCCTGGTAGCGGCAGCAACACTTTCCCACAGATATATCACAGACCGTTTCCTGCCGGATAAGGCCATCGACCTGGTTGATGAGGCCTGCGCTATGATCAAGACGGAACTGGATTCCATGCCGACAGAGCTGGATGAAGTCTCCAGAAAGATTATGCAGCTGGAGATCGAGGAAGCGGCTCTGAAGAAAGAGGACGACAAGCTGAGCCGGGAGCGCCTGGAGAATATCACCCGCGAAATTGCCGAACTCCGGGATGAGTTTAATGAGAAAAAGGCAAAATGGGAGGATGAGAAGAAGGAGGTCGAGACGGTCCAGAAGCTCCGTTCTGAGATCGAGGAGATCAACAAGCAGATTGAATCCGCCCAGAGAAACTATGACCTGAACAAGGCCGCAGAACTCCAGTACGGCAGGTTGCCCCAGCTGAAAAAGGAGCTGGAGGAGCAGGAGACCAGGATCCACGGCAGAGATAATTCTCTGCTTCGTGAGCGTGTGACCGATGAGGAGATTTCCAGAATCGTATCCCGCTGGACCGGTATCCCGGTTGCCAAGCTGACAGAGAGTGAGAGAAATAAGACCCTGCACCTGGACGAGCAGCTGCACAAGCGTGTCATCGGACAGGACGAGGGCGTTCAGAAGGTAACAGAGGCCATCATCCGTTCCAAGGCCGGCATCCAGGATGAGAACCGGCCGATTGGCTCCTTCCTTTTCCTGGGACCTACCGGTGTCGGCAAGACCGAACTTGCCAAGGCACTGGCTGAGAGCCTTTTCGACGATGAGAACAATATGGTCCGCATCGATATGAGTGAGTATATGGAGAAATTCTCCGTATCCAGACTGATCGGAGCGCCTCCGGGATATGTTGGATATGAAGAGGGCGGCCAGCTGACAGAAGCAGTCCGCAGAAAGCCCTATTCCGTCATCCTTTTTGATGAGATTGAGAAGGCCCATCCGGATGTATTTAACATCCTTCTGCAGGTGCTTGACGACGGCAGAATTACAGATTCCCAGGGTAGGACCGTGGATTTCAAGAATACGATCCTGATCATGACCTCCAACATCGGTTCCACCTACCTGCTGGATGGCATTGACGCGGAGGGCAATATTAGCGAGCAGGCCAGAAATATGGTCATGAACGATCTTCGTGCTCATTTCAGACCTGAATTCCTCAACCGTCTGGACGAGACCATCCTTTTCAAACCGCTGACCAAGGAGAATGTCACCGGTATCATCGACATCCTGATGGCAAGACTGAACCACCGTCTGGAAGAGAAGGAACTGAGCATTTCCCTGAGTGATGCGGCCAAGGCGTTCATCGTAGATCAGGGTTATGATCCGGTCTACGGTGCCCGTCCGCTCAAGCGCTATCTGCAAAAGCATGTAGAAACCATGGCAGCCAGAATGATTCTGTCCAACCAGCTCATGCCCGGCGATGAAATCTTCATCGACTCGGACGGAAACAGCCTGACCGCCAGCGCCCAGCACGCAGAATAAGGTGCCAGGGGACGGTTTTGCAGTATTTGATAAAGAGGCTGTCGCTGACGCGGCAGCCTCTTTTCAGCATATATTGGCATGGGAAAACAGAAAAGAAGCCTAGCCGCAGTAGATTTCCAGAAATTTTCTGGCGGCAGGAGACAGGTACTGGCCCTCCCGGTAGACAATAGCAACCCTGGAGGAAAAGGCTTCGCAGTCGATTGGGATTGCTGTCATGCCGCTGCCGGAAAACAGGCGGGATGCGGACTGCGGTACCAGACATATGCCCAGACCGGAGGTTGCCCACATAAGAGTGGTCCGGGCATCATCACACAAACATTTGACATGGATTATAATACCCTCTGCGCGGAATGCCTCACGGATGGTATTTTCATATCGCCGGTAAATAAGAAGCGGGAGATTTTGCAGATCAGCCAGCTGTATGATCCCATTTTGGAGGACAGTATCAGAGAAGAATTCTTTTTTCCCGACGGCACACATGGGCTCCTGTGTGAGATAGGAGCAATGGAGATGTTCAGTCTCAAAAGGGGTACGGGCAAACGCGAGATCGATCTCGCGTTTTTTCAGTTTGTCGACCAGGACCAGAGTGTTGCTTTCAATCAATTCAAAATCCACGTCCGGATACAGACGGGTGAAACGGTCGATGGCGGAACTGAGTAGGATACTGCCGCAGGAGGATATCGTACCAAGGATCAGTTTTCCGGATACAGGGGTTTCGGAGCCGGTCAGACCGGTTCCTGTCTCTTTGACCATATCCAGAATGTCCAGCGCTTTTTCATAGAGCCGGAGGCCGGCATCCGTCGGACGCACAACTCGCGTGCTGCGTTCCAGCAGCAGAACGCCCAGCTCCTCCTCCAGAGATCGGATCTGCATGCTGAGCGGGGGCTGTGAGATATGCAGCTGCTGGGCGGCGCCGGAGATGCTTCCGGCATTTACAATGGCGACAAAATATTCCAGCTGTTTCAGAGTCATGATTACCTCCTCTTTTACTACCTTCATAATAGTTCATGACTGTTTCGCCCCGGCCTCATCATCAGTTTCGTGACCGGAGCTTTGCCTATCCTGTGAAATCTCTTGATGACATATTACCACACTTTTGTATATAAATATTATACTTTTTATATATTTAACATATGAATACATGTGTGCTATGATGGCATACAGAAATGAGTCAGAAGGAGTATAGATTATATGTCTAAACTGAAGGAGTTTGCAGATCTTTTTATTACGTTTGCCAAGATCGGCGGGTTTACCTTTGGCGGCGGCTACGCCATGCTGCCGATCCTGCAGCGGGAAGTGGTAGAAAATAAACACTGGGCGACGGAGGAGGAACTGATGGACTATTATGCCATCGGTCAGTGCACGCCGGGTATCATCGCTGTCAATACGGCGACTTTTATCGGATACCGCAAGGACGGGATTCCGGGAGGAGTTGTAGCAACGGCCGGTATGGTTGCCCCGTCGATCGTGATCATCACCATCATAGCTGCCTTTATCAACAGTTTTTCGGATAATCTCATCGTACAGCACGCCCTGGCTGGCGTGCGGGTTTGCGTGTGCGTGCTTGTTCTCAGTGCCATCATGAAACTGGCGAAAAAGTCGCTGATTGATGCAGCTACTTACGCGATTTTCGGTGCTGTTCTGCTGTTGTCTCTTTTTACCGGAGTTTCGGCTTTTGTCTGGGTTATACTGGCAGGCGTTGCCGGCATCGTGATCAAGAGACTGACTGAGTACAGAAAACAGAGCCCGCAGGCATAGGAGGCAGCAGATATGATATATTTTCAGCTTTTCTGGGAGTTTTTTAAGACAGGCCTTTTCGCAATCGGCGGAGGACTGGCAACTCTGCCTTTCCTCTATGAGATCCAGGCAAAGACAGGCTGGTACACAATCAATGATATCTCCAACCTGGTAGCAGTTTCCGAGTCTACACCGGGCCCTATGGGCATCAACATGGCTACCTATACTGGTTTTACGACAGCCGGGATCCCGGGCGGTCTGATTGCAGTAGGCGGTCTGGTACTGCCTTCTATCATTATTATTATCCTGGTATCCAACATCCTGGATAAATTCAAGACCAACAAGTATGTGCAGTACGCCATGTACGGTCTGCGGGCAGCATCGGTAGCTCTGATCACTGTCGCATGTCTGCGGGTAGCCCAGCTGGCCTTCCTGCATATGGACCTCTTTCAGGAGACAGGCCTGGTAAAAGATCTCTTCAATCCTGTAGCAATCATATTCGGGGTACTGTTGTTTATCATTTATAAAAAGACAGACAAGCATCCGATCTTTTATATCATCGCGTCAGCCGTGATTGGAATCGCGCTGGCTATGTGACAGATCAGAAAGCAGAAAGGAAGGACTATAATATGAAGAAAAAGACAAAAATGATTCTGGCGGCTCTGTTTTGTCTGCTGCTTATCCTGGCGACTGCCTGCGGGACAAAGGCACCTGTGGCTGACACAGCTGCCGCAGCGGATGAGGAAATCAAGCTTCTGGATGAGAATACGACATATGAGGCAGTGATTGAAGTAGAGAATTACGGAAACATTGTATTTACGCTCCGTCAGGATGCAGCACCGGTATCGGCAGCCAACTTTGTCAGTCTGGCAAAGGAGGGCTTTTATGATGGCCTGACTTTTCACCGGATTATAAACGGATTTATGATCCAGGGCGGAGATCCAAATGGCAATGGCTCCGGCGGATCAGGTAAGTCCATTACCGGGGAGTTTAAATCCAACGGTCATGACAATCCCATTTCGCATGTCCGCGGCGTAGTTTCCATGGCCAGGGCACAGGACCCCAACAGCGGATCTTCCCAGTTTTTCATTGTGCAGACAGATTCCACTTATCTTGATGGCGATTATGCAGCATTTGGTGAGGTGACGGAAGGAATGGATGTGGTGGATCAGATCTGCAGCCAGGTGCCGGTGCAGGACAAAAATGGTACGGTTGCCGCGGCAGATCAGCCGGTTATCACATCGGTTACCATTCGAGAGAAATAATGATTTAGTACATATTTGTCAAAATGTCCAAAATGGTCAGGTATACTGAGCGTTTTGGACATTTTTTTTCATCTATTTATCCAAATATTGCGCAAGCGCGTTGGTTTATGAAGTGCACGGATACGAGTTTCCGGATATGCCCCAGCCGGAAAAAAGAGAAAAAGCCGCCATCGTGCTTCCGGAGGTGGAGGAACTCCCGGAAGATAACAAAACGACAGCGGAAGGCATAGGGACAGCAGGCACGCTATCTCAGGTGGATGAGTCCGGTATTGTTTATCAGGACGGTGTATATACAGGTTCAGCAACAGGATTTGGCGGCTCGATTACTGTTTCTGTCACAATCAAAGACGGGAAAATTACAGGCATCAGTGTCATCAGCGCATCCGGAGAGACGGGGGAATACTTGTCTTCTGCGAGGGCAGTATTGTCCAGAATCATTTCCGGACAGACAACAAATGTAGATGCAGTTTCCGGGGCAACCTATTCTTCTAACGGTATTTTAAATGCTGTGAGAAGAGCATTGAATGAAGCCGTGATTGATGAGACACAGAAACAGGATGTGCAGGAGCCGGTGAAAGAGACAGAAAAAGAACTGACAGATGATCCGATTATCATCACAGATCCCGGGCAAGGGTTTGCTGACGGTGTTTATACAGGTACCGGTGAAGGCTGGGGAGGAACAACTACCCTGCAGCTGACCATCCTCGACGAGCAGGTTTCAGCCATCGAATTGGATTGTAAAGGAAGGGTTTGGCAGTACCGGAGGTACTGTAGTAGTTGCAACTGGTACCGGTTTCAAGGATGCCCTTTCAGCGGCTCCTATATCTTACAGCCTGCATATGCTAATCCTGCTGGCAGATAATGGACAAAGTCTGAATGCTGATGTTTTAAGTGCTTTGAAAAAGTGTGGAATTAAAAAGGTAATCATTGTTGGCGGAAAGTTTGCAGTGACAGAAAATGTAGAAAACCAGTTGATCAAAAATGGTATTGCGAAAGGAAATATCAGTCGGATCGCAGGCAGTACGGAAGTAGAATAAGAGTAATGTCATAGCCCTTAGGGGACTTAAACCAGCACCTGGTTGAACCGGGGGTTGGTGAAGTGGCAATGCGGCAACGGATTGTAAAAAAAGGCAGCGGCGTATGCAATTTTGCAATGCCGCTGCCTGTCTCTTCAATACAGCTAATATCAGGTTCTGGCCAGTTTCTTCGCCCTTGCGTCTGCATAAGGCTCGACAGCATCAAAGAACTCCTCTTTGCGCAGCCACCACTCATCCGGAGTACTCTGCCTGAGAAGGATATCATCGAGCGAGTACATGTCAATCTTGTCCAGTTTACCGTGCATGAAACGGCTGAAATCGCTGTAACGGACTTTGAAGATTTCTTCGGTCTCCGGCATGAGAAAAATAGCTTTTTTGACCGTGATGGCGAAAATCTGGGCAAGAGCATTGTCATGATAGTCATCCAGATCAATTCGCTGGCGGACACTGCCCAGGTGTACGATGTCATCGGTTGAGGCTTTGACGCCCAGATAGTAGTCCAGGCTTCGCACAATACCTTCCTCATAGCTCTCATCCGGATCAAAATGAGTAGACTGCAGAAGGTCATACTTGCCGGGGGAGAGTTCTCTTCTGGGAGACCGCTGCTGGATGAGGATGTAAAGTCCGTCTGTCTTTTCCTGCAGCATCCATACATGGGCTACCTGGTGAAGAAGGCCTTTTGCGTGGACCTCTTCACGGGTCGCTTTTGCAACATAATTAAAGTTTTCGTCATATACTTTCAGAATATCATTTCCTCTGAACATAGCTTTTTTTCCTTATCATTCGAGCTTTTTGTTAATTCTGATTCCATTATAACAGATTCACGCCTGCTTTATATACAGAAACTGAAGAAAAAAATGAATTGTTTTGGAAAGAGAATGATGATAAGCTGATATAAAAGAGAAAAATGATCCGGAAAGGAGTCATGATGATATGTTATTAAAAGAAAAGATACAAATTAATCAGGTAACTATGCCGGGCAGGCTTTTTATGCCGCCGGTAGGTTCCTATAAGGCAGAAGAGGACGGAACGGTGACGGAGGAGCTCGTGCAGCATTACGGAGCCCGCGCAGCCAATCCCAATGTTGCCATGATTACAACCGAGCATACCTTTTTTATGCGGGAAGGCATGAAGTGTCTGCGCATGCTGGGCCTGGACAGTGATGATAAGATTCCGGGCCTGAAGAGGATCACGGATGCCATCCATGCACAGGGCAAGATTGCAATCTGCCAGCTGAACCATTGCGGCGCTGCAGCAGATCCCGCAGCCATCGGCCTGCCTGCGGCGAAGGCTCCCAGTGCAATACTTCTTCCGGAACCCGTCCGTCAGGGAAGGACTGTGGTACCCACTGCAATGACCAGAGAGGATATCCGGCAGGTTGAGGAAGAAATGGCAAAGGCTGCTGTAAGGGCAAAGAAGGCCGGTTATGACGGCGTGGAGATCCACTGTGCCCACGCCTACCTGCTCAACCAGTTTTATTCCCCGCTGACCAATCTCAG
>CAMHFW010000089.1 GCA_946184675.1 uncultured Clostridia bacterium
CATCTGGAGCCGGGTTATTTTTCAGATATGGCAAAGGCCATCAAAGATGCCGTTTCCATGCCAGTCCTTCTGGCAGGCGGCGTCAAGACCCTTGCAGATGCCGAGGCTCTGCTGGAGAGTGGTGTCTGTGACATGATCGGAGCGGCCAGAAAGCTGTTTGCAGATCCCGGCTGGGAAGCTTGAAACAGACATGTTTTTTCTTGACAGCAGAAAAAACTTGTAATATGATAGCGGAGTACGAATATAAATAAAAGCTGTGACGGAGACAGTAGCTGCGCGCGAAAGCTTCAGAGAGCCGGCGGATGGTGCGAGCCGGCGCGAGTAAGGCGTATGTGAATATCCCTCCCGAGCTGCAGGCTGAACGACCGCTTGCCGGTCAGTAAGCTGTGCCGGCTTCCTGCCGTTACCGGGGACTCATATGTTGGTATGATGCTATAGGTGGTTGATGAAAGCATGCTCTCATTCCTATGCGGATGAGAGCTTTTTTTCTATCTAAATATGCACAGGAGGGAAAGACGTGTACGAGAAAGTCAACACCAACCAGAATTTTGTAGAGAGAGAAGAAAAAGTCTTAAAGTTCTGGAATGACAATCAGATTTTTGAGAAGAGCATCGAGCTGCGCAAAAACAGTCCGGAGTTTACCTTTTATGACGGACCGCCGACCGCAAACGGCAAGCCCCATATCGGTCACGTGCTGACACGTGTCATCAAGGATACCATTCCCAGATACCAGACCATGAAGGGCTTCAAGGTGCCCCGCAAAGCCGGCTGGGATACCCACGGCCTGCCCGTAGAGCTGGAAGTGGAGAAGGAGCTGGGCCTTGACGGCAAGGAGCAGATCGAAGAATACGGCATGGAGCCGTTCATTAAGAAATGTAAGGAGAGTGTCTGGAAGTACAAGGGCATGTGGGAGGAATTCTCCGATGTTGTCGGATTCTGGGCAGACATGGAGCACCCTTACGTTACTTATGAAAATGACTATATCGAGTCCGAGTGGTGGGCTCTGAAAAAGATCTGGGACAAGGGCCTTCTCTACAAGGGCTATAAGATCGTACCTTACTGCCCACGCTGCGGAACCCCTCTGTCCAGCCACGAGGTAGCGCAGGGATACAAGACCCTCAAAGAGCGCACGGCAGTCGTTCGCTTCCGCTGCCTGGATGAGGATGCTTATTATCTGGCATGGACAACCACACCCTGGACCCTGCCTTCCAACACCGCCCTTTGCGTAAATGCGGATGAAACCTACTGCAAGGTTAAGGCGGCTGACGGAAATGTTTACTATATGGCAGAGGCTCTGCTGGACAAGGTACTTGGCAAGCTGGCCAGGGATGACCAGCCCGCTTATGAGATCCTGTCCAAGTTCTCCGGCAAGGTGCTGGAGGGAAGAGAATACGAGCCTCTTTATGAGTGCGCAGGCAAAAAGGCACAGGAACTTGGCAAAAAGGCCCATTTCGTAGTATGCGACAGCTATGTAACCATGTCAGACGGTACCGGTATTGTTCATATCGCACCTGCATTTGGTGAAGACGATGCCCGCATCGGCCGTGCTTACGACCTGCCCCTGCTCAAGTTTGTAGATGAGAAGGGCTGCATGACCGAGGAGACTCCTTTTGCCGGCATGCGCACCAAGCCTTCCCAGCAGGAGCTGGAAATGGATCCGCCGGCCATCAGCGCTGACCCTGAGATCCTCAAAGATCTGAATGCGTCCGGCAAGCTTTTTGATTCTCCCAAGGTAGAGCATGACTATCCGCACTGCTGGAGATGCAGTACGCCGCTCATCTACTATGCGCGTGAATCCTGGTTTATCAAGATGACTGCAGTCAGAGATGATCTGGTTGCCAATAACAATACCGTTAACTGGATCCCGGAGAATATCGGCAAGGGCCGTTTCGGCAACTGGCTGGAGAATATCCAGGACTGGGGCATCAGCCGTAACCGTTACTGGGGCACCCCGCTCAATATCTGGGAGTGCGAGTGCGGATGCCAGGAGAGCATCGGCAGCAGACAGGAGCTTCGCGAAAAGTCTGACAACTGCCCGGAGGATATCGAGCTCCATCGTCCTTACATCGACCAGGTAACAGTAAAATGCCCTAAGTGCGGCAAGGAGATGCACCGCGTACCGGAAGTTATCGACTGCTGGTTCGATTCCGGCGCTATGCCTTTTGCCCAGCACCATTATCCCTTCGAAAATGAAGATCTCTTCAAGGAGCAGTTCCCGGCAGACTTCATTTCCGAGGCTGTGGACCAGACCAGAGGATGGTTCTACTCTCTGATGGCCATCTCCACCCTGATCTTTAACTGCTCGCCTTTCCGCAATGTTATCGTTCTCGGTCATGTCCAGGATAAGGACGGTCAGAAGATGAGCAAGAGCAAGGGCAATGCAGTAGATCCCATGACTGCCCTCAAGACTTACGGAGCGGACGCAATCCGCTGGTATTTCCTGTCCAACTCCGCACCCTGGCTGCCCAACCGCTTCCATGAGAAGGCTGTTTTAGAGGGCAGAAGCAAGTTTATGGGCACCCTGTACAACACCTATGCATTCTATGTGCTGTACGCGCAGATCGACCAGTTCGATCCGTTCAAATATACACTGGATTACGACAAGCTGCCGGTTATGGACAAGTGGATCCTTTCCCGTCTCCAGTCGACAGTCAAGGCGACCGACCGCTTCATGGGTGACTATAAGCTGACAGAATCCACCAAGGTTCTGCAGGATTTTGTAGACGACCTGAGCAACTGGTATGTCAGAAGAAGCCGCGAGCGTTTCTGGGCTAAGGGCATGGAGCAGGATAAGATCAATGCTTATATGACTCTGTGGACCTGCCTGGTTGATATCTGCAAGGCTGCAGCTCCCATGATCCCCTTCATGACCGAGGAGATCTACCAGAACCTGGTAGCAGGTCTGGATGAGAATGCGCCCCGCAGCATACATTTCTGCGATTATCCGGCTGTTCATGAGGAATGGATCGACGCAGAGCTGGAAGAGAGCATGAAGGATGTCCTTGGCATCGTTGTTCAGGGACGTGCATGCAGAAATACAGCCAACATCAAGAACCGTCAGCCGCTTGCAAAACTCTATGTCAAGGCGCCTTTTACACTGACCAGCTTCTACACCGATATCATCCGTGATGAGCTGAATGTCAAAGAGGTTGTTTTCTCGGATGATGTAAGCAGCTTTACTACCTACAGCTTTAAGCCGCAGCTGAGGACCGTAGGCCCTAAATACGGCAAAAAACTGAATTTCATCCGTCAGTATCTGACCGATATCGACGGCAGCGCTGCCATGGCTTCTCTCAAAGAGACCGGAAAGCTCTGCTTTGACGCAGAGGGTACCGAGGTTATTCTGACCGAGGATGATCTGCTGATCGATGCCGCCCAGATGCCAGGATATGTTTCCAATACCGAATATGACGTGACCGTTGTGCTGGATACCAACCTGACTGAGGACCTGATCGAGGAAGGTTTTGTCCGCGAGATTATTTCCAAGGTACAGACCATGCGTAAGGAAGCCGGATTTGAGGTCATGGACCACATCCGCATTTCCTACAGCGGAAGCGATAAGTTCCGCCAGATCGCAGAGGCAAATTGTGAGCAGATCAAGTCCGAGGTACTTGCAGAAGCTATGACAGCAGGCGAGGTAACCGGATATTCCAAGACCTGGAACATCAACGGAGAAGAAGTATTATTAGGTGTAGAAAAGGAGTTGGATTGATGACAGATACCAGATTAGATAAAGCATTATATAAGATAGAGATTAGGAAAAACATTCTGACAGAGCTCAAGAACCGTTTCCGCAAGACCCTGGAGACCGCTTCAGAGCAGGAAATCTTCCAGGCAGTTGCTTATGCGGCCAAGAACCGGATCATTGATGACTGGCTCAAGACCCACAAGGCTTATTCCGAACATAATGCCAAGAAGGTATTCTACCTTTCTATGGAATTCCTGATGGGCAGAGCCCTGGGCAATAACCTGATCAACCTCTGCTGCTACAAGGAGGTAGCGGAGGTTCTGGAAGAGCTCGGCATAAATATCAACCGGATTGAGGATCAGGAGCCGGATGCAGGTCTCGGAAACGGTGGTCTTGGCCGTCTGGCAGCCTGCTTCCTGGAGTCCCTGTCCACTCTCAACTATCCCGCTTACGGCTGCGGTATCCGTTATAAATACGGTATGTTCAAGCAGGCCATTGTAAACGGCGAGCAGGTTGAGATGCCCGATGACTGGCTCAGAGACGGCAATCCCTTTGAAATCAAGCGTCCGGAGTATACCCAGACTGTCAAATTCGGCGGTTATGTCCGCATCGAGTATGACGAGAAGCTGGGAAGGAACCGTTACGTACAGGACGGCTATCAGTCTGTTCTGGCTGTGCCCTATGATCTGCCGATCGTAGGCTACAACAACGGTATCGTAAACTCTCTGAGAATCTGGGACGCTCAGCCTGTGACCGAGTTCAATCTGGATTCTTTCGACAAGGGTGATTACACCAAGGCGGTAGAGCAGCAGAATCTGGCAGAGTCTATTGTAAATGTTCTTTATCCCAATGATAACCACTACAGCGGCAAGGAGCTTCGTCTCAAGCAGCAGTATTTCTTCGTATCTGCAACCCTGCAGCAGGTTGTAAAACGTTTTATGGCAACCCATGACGACATTCATGAGCTGCCCGAGCGCGCTGTATTCCAGCTCAACGATACCCATCCGACGGTAGCAGTACCGGAGCTGATGCGTATCCTGGTAGATGATTATGATCTGGAATGGGATGACGCCTGGTCCATCGTGACAAGATGCTGCGCATACACCAACCATACCATTATGGCGGAAGCTCTGGAGAAATGGCCGGTAGACCTTTTCATGCGCCTGCTTCCCCGTGTATACCAGATTGTGGATGAGATCAACCGCAGATTCGTGCAGCAGATTGAGGAGCAGTATCCCAACCAGTACTGCAAGATCAAAAATATGGCCATCCTCTACGAGGGCCAGGTCCGCATGGCCAATATGGCAATCGTAGGCGGCTTCTCCGTAAATGGCGTGGCAAGACTGCATACCGAGATCTTAAAGAACCGCGAGCTGCGTGATTTCTATGAGATGATGCCTGAGAAATTCAATAATAAGACAAACGGCATCACCCAGAGAAGATTCCTCCTGCACGGCAATCCCCTGCTGGCAGAGTGGGTAACCAAGAAGCTGGGATCCGATGCCTGGATCACCGATCTGCCTCAGATCAAGGGCATTGCTCCTCTGGCAGAGGATGCAAAGGCGCGTAAAGAGTTCCGTGAGATTAAGTATCAGAACAAGCTTCGTCTGATCGAGTATATCAAGGAGCATAACCATATCGAACTGAGCCCTGACTTTATCTTTGATGTACAGGTAAAGCGTCTGCATGAGTACAAGAGACAGCTGCTCAACATTCTGCATATCATGTATCTGTACAATAAGCTCAAAGACGATCCGAACATGGAGTTTACTCCGACTGCTTATATCTTCGGCGCCAAGGCAGCAGCAGGATATAAGACTGCAAAGCAGACCATCAAGCTGATCAATAATGTAGCAGATGTGATCAACAATGATCCGGCTATGAATGATAAGCTGAAAGTTGTATTCATTGAAAATTACTGCGTATCCAACGCAGAAATCATTTTCGCAGCCAGTGATGTGTCCGAGCAGATTTCCACAGCCAGCAAAGAGGCTTCCGGTACCGGCAACATGAAGTTCATGCTGAATGGTGCGGTGACTCTGGGAACCATGGACGGCGCCAATGTCGAGATCGTAGAAGAAGTCGGCGAGGAGAACGCATTCATCTTCGGTATGAGCTCTCAGGAAGTTATGCAGTATGAGGCTAACGGCGGCTATCGTCCCAGAGACATCTATGAGCAGGACGGAGACATCCGCCGCGTTCTGGACCAGATGGTAGACGGAACCTTTGCAAATGGCAATACCGAGCTCTTCCGTGAGCTCTTCAATTCCCTGCTTGACCGTGATGTTTACTTTATCCTTAAGGATTTCCGCTCCTACGCCGATGCGCAGAAGCGTGTAAAAGCGGCCTACAAGGATACCGAGAACTGGACCAGAATGGCTATGCTCAACACCGCATGCTCCGGCAAGTTCAGCTCCGACAGAACCATCGAGGAGTATGTCAGCGATATCTGGCATCTGGAGAAGATTATTCTTCCTGCCAGATAAGGGATACATATAAGGAGGACAGAAATGGAAAAAATGGTAAGTGTCCGCGAGCTCTACAAGTCTCCGGAACAGTTTATCGATAAAAAAGTGACTGTTGGCGGATGGATTCGTACGGTCCGCGATTCCAAGTCTTTTGGTTTCCTGGTCGTGAATGACGGTACCTGGTTCCAGACCCTGCAGGTTGTATACCACGATACCCTGGATAACTTCTCCGAAATCAGCCACTTAAATGTCGGCGCGGCAGTTATCGTGACCGGAACTCTGGTGGCAACGCCGTCTGCAAAGCAGCCTTTTGAAATCCAGGCAGACCGCGTAGATGTAGAAGGCGCATCCACACCGGACTATCCCTTACAGCCCAAGCGCCACACTATGGAATATCTTCGTACCATCGGCCACCTGCGCCCTAGAACCAATACCTTCCAGGCAGTATTCCGCGTACGGTCTCTGATTGCCTATGCCATCCACAAATTCTTCCAGGAGAGGGATTTCGTATATGTGCATACTCCCATCATCACATCCAGTGACGCAGAGGGAGCAGGAGAGATGTTCCGTGTAACCACAATGGATCCGGCCAACATTCCCTTAAAGGATGACGGCAGCGTGGATTACAGCAAGGATTTCTTCGGAAAGCCGGTTAACCTGACTGTCAGCGGACAGCTCAACGGTGAGACCTATGCTATGGCCTTCCGCAACATCTATACATTCGGACCCACCTTCCGTGCCGAGAATTCCAACACCACCCGCCATGCGGCTGAGTTCTGGATGATCGAGCCGGAGATCGCTTTCGCAGACCTGCAGGACGACATGGCTCTGGCAGAGGATATGATGAAATTCATCATTAACTATGTCCTGGAGCATGCACCGGAAGAGATGAAGTTCTTCAACCAGTTCATCGACAAGGGGCTCTTAGAGCGCCTCAACCATGTGGCAACTTCCGACTTTGCCCGCGTGACCTATACAGAGGCTGTAGAGCTTCTGCAGAAGCACAACGACAAGTTTGACTACAAGGTAAGCTGGGGCTGCGATCTGCAGACCGAGCATGAACGCTATCTGACCGAGAAGATCTTCAAGCGCCCGGTATTCGTAACCGACTATCCTAAGGATATCAAGGCCTTCTACATGAAGCAGAATCCGGACGGAAAGACCGTTGCGGCAGTAGACCTTCTGGTACCCGGCATCGGCGAGATCATCGGCGGCAGCG
>CAMHFW010000090.1 GCA_946184675.1 uncultured Clostridia bacterium
AGAACAAAAGAAGTCCTTCATACGGTCTTTCTGTGTTGACAATAAAAGCTTTTTGGTGGTAAAGTAGGAAAGTAATAAATGCTGCAAAAAAAGCAGCAGAGATTCAAAGGGGGTTTATTTATGGATCTGAAACTGAAAGACAAAGTCGTTCTCGTAACAGGTGGTACTGGTGGTATCGGCAAGGCCATTGTAAAGGCTTTCCTGGGCGAAGGTTCCAAGGTTGCTTTTTCTTCCACCAGCCAGGCAAAGATCGATGCTCTGATTCCGACTCTTGATGCAGCTGAGGGTCAGGTTGCAGGCTTTGTAGCTGACATGAATAAGGAAGAGGATATCAAGAATCTTGTAGAGAGCGCCAAGAATCATTTTGGCACAATCGACATTGTGATTCCGAATGCAGGCTACGAAGGACAGGCACATCCTGTACAGGATATGACTCTGGATCTGTTCGAGAAGACTTATATGCTCAATGTATATGCTCCGATGCTGATGATGAAGTATGCAGCTCCGATTCTGATTGAGAAGCAATCCGGCGCCGTTGTTGTCATCGCTTCCGCAGCAGCATTTGAGCCGACCGCAGGAAACAGCGCATATGTTTCTTCCAAGTATGCGGTTGCCGGCCTCACCAAGTGCATCGCTATGGAGCTCGGCCCTGTAGGCGTACATGTAAACTACATCTGCCCGGGTCCTGTAGACACTCCGATGATGCTTCGTATCGAGAAGGATTTCTTCGGCGATTCCATGACCCACGAAGAGGCTATGGCTATGCTGGCTGGAAACTATGCTATGGATAAGCGTTATGCGAAGCCGGAAGAGATCGCTTATGCCGCTCTTTACCTGGCATCCGAGGTTTCCGCACATACCGCCGGTATGGGCATGCACATCGATTCCAAGGTTGCAGCTCCGAACTAAAACAGAATACCGAAAACTTTTCAGAGCCTCTGCGAAAGCAGGGGCTCTTTTTTTGTGCCATGCAGTGTCATGGCCTTTTTTTACATATTCCTGTAATAAAGAATTAAAGAAAAAACTCACTTTTTCTATTGCTATATTCCAATATTTATATTAAAATGAAGGCACAGGTGGTGATTTGTGGTTTTGAATGGGGTCCAGTGGGGATCTGATTCAAAAGTTGTACAATTGGGAAGATGGAAAGAAGGTGAGCGCATGACTGACGGATTTATCGGTGAATACTATCACACGATCGACGCAAAGGGCCGTGTGATCATTCCGCAGAAATTCCGTGAGGAACTTGGCGATCACTTTATCCTTTCCAGAGGTCTTGACGGCTGTCTCTGGATCCAGTCTCAGGAAGAGTGGAATGATTTCAGGGGCAAACTCAGACAGCTTTCCACCATCGACAAAAAGAGCAGAAATTTTAAGAGATTTTTCACAGCAGGCGCAACTCCCTGCGAACTGGACAAGCAGGGGAGAATTCTGGTGCCGGCAGCGCTTCGCAAACATGCAGGTCTGGAGAAGGATGTCGTGCTGACAGGCATGGATAACCGTATCGAACTCTGGAGTCTGGATACCTGGGAGAATGTCAGCGATATTGACGAGTCGGGCATGGATGAGATCGCACAGCACCTGATTGAGCTTGGCGTGGATATATAGGAGTCTGATATGGAGTTCAGACATCAATCGGTACTGCTGGAGGAGACCATTGACAACTTGAAGATCCGCCCGGATGGGACCTATGCGGATGGAACACTCGGAGGCGGAGGCCATTCTGAGGCGATTCTGAAGCGACTGGGAGAGACCGGCATGCTGATCGGCTTTGACCAGGATGCAGATGCCATTGAAGCAGCTTCTGAGAGGCTGTCGCCTTTTGGAGACAAGGTAAGGATCATCCGGAGCAATTACCGCAACATGCGGGAGGAGCTTGCAAAGCTCGGGATCAGCAGTCTGGATGGGATCGTTCTGGATCTTGGGGTATCTTCCTACCAGCTGGACCATTTTGAAAGAGGTTTTTCTTATCGGGGCGACGCTCCTCTGGACATGAGGATGGACCAGAGACAGGAGAAGACCGCTGCCGATATTGTGAACGAATATGATGAGATGAGCCTGCAGAGGATTCTGCGGGATTACGGCGAGGAACGATTTGCCGGCAGGATTGCCCGAAGCATTGTGCAGGCAAGAGCACAGTCTCCCATAGAGACTACAGGACAGCTGACAGAGATCATCCGTAAGGCGATTCCGGCGAAGAACAGAGAGGTGGGCGGCCATCCGGCCAAGAGGTCTTTCCAGGCTATTCGGATCGAGGTAAACGGAGAACTGGATGTGCTGCAGGATTCTCTGGACGAGATGATCGACCTGCTCAATGACGGCGGCCGGATCTGTGTGATTACCTTTCATTCTCTGGAAGACCGGATTGTAAAGAACATATTCCAGAAGAATGAAAATCCCTGTACATGTCCCCCGTCTTTTCCGGTATGTGTGTGCGGAAAGAAGTCAAAGGGCAGGGTAGTGACCAGAAAACCGATTCTTCCCGGGGAAGAGGAGATCAGCGAGAACAGCAGATCGAAAAGCGCCAAGCTTCGGGTGTTTGAGAGAATCAGGCAGTAACAGGAAACGGATTATTTACGAAAAGAAGGGATCATTATGGCAACAGGAAAACAGAGGACACAGACTGTTTCCAAAAGAAGATATTACGAAAGTTACGTAGACGGTAATACGGTCAGAAAGATCGCGCCAGCATACGACAGACCTGTGCGCAAAACGGCAAAGCCGCAGCCGCAGAAAAAGGAAATCGTGGTCGGTTATGAAAGACGTGAGGCTGTACTGGGTCTTCGCTATACATTGTTTCTGATCGTCTCCCTGGCTTTGATCCTTGGATTCTGTGTCATTTATATGAATGCCAATATACAGCTTTCACGAGTAAAGCGCGACGTAATGCACGAGCAAACCAGGCTGAGCGAGATCCAGGAAGAGAACGCGGCACTGAGCGCAGAAGCGGCAGACTTTTCGATCAATCTGGAAGAGATCTACGAGATAGCGACTGGAGAGCTTGGCATGGTTTATGCAGGCGAAGATCAGATCATTTATTATGACAGCAGTAACAGTGATTATATCAGACAGTTCGGAGAGATTCCCGATTAAGCCTCCATCAGGACAATCGTTACAGGAGTGAGTATTCATTATGGCTTCACGCAGGAAAGATAGAAAAAAGAGTGTTTCCGGCAGCCAGGGGCAGACAACTGCAAAGCGTTTATCAAGGACGAACAGAAGAAGATTACTTCTTGTGTTCTTCTTTGTTATTATATGCTTTGCAGTTTTGAGCATCAGGCTGCTGCAGATCGATCTGGTCAGGGGAGAGACTTACCAGAGAAATGTTATGTCGGTTATGAATTATGACGGACGCAGCATCCCCTATCAGCGAGGACAGATCCTGGACCGGAGCGGTTCTGTTCTGGCTTCCAGTGAGAAGATATACAGCCTGGTTCTGGATCCTTACGTTATCAATAACAGTTCTGCAGATACGGAAGAAGAGACAAGGATCATAGAGAGCACTGTGCAGGTCCTGAAGGAATACTTTGGAATCGATGAAGAGCAGACCAGACAGATCCTGACGGAACAGGCCGATGACAGATACGTTGTGCTGAAAAAAGGTCTTTCTTTCGACGATAAGGAACCCTATGACCAGCTGCTCAAATCAGAAGATGAAGAAGAAAAGGCAATGGCTGCCCGTGTCAAAAACGGGATCTGGTTTGAGGAAAGCTACAAGAGAAACTATCCATATTCTACACTTGCCTGTGATGTGATCGGATTTGCCGGCTCAGACGGAACAGGTCTGTGGGGACTGGAAAACTATTATGACAAGACGCTCTCCGGCATCAATGGTCGTGATTACAGCTATATCGACAATGACGTCGAATACCAGACAGTCAGCAAAGAACCGGTAAATGGATGCAGCCTGGTGACCACAATCGATGTCAATATCCAGAGGATTGTTGAAAAATATGTAGAACAGTTCGAACTGATCATCGGTGCAGAAAATGTCGGTGTAGTCGTGATGAATCCAAATAACGGAGAAGTCCTGGCTATGGCCAACGGCGTGCCCTATGATCTCAATGAACCTTATGATCTGACGCGATGCGGATATACTGCGGAACAGGTCAAGGAAATGAGTGATGAAGAACAGAGCGAAGCCCTGATGCAGATCTGGAGAAATTTCTGTGTCAATGACTCTTATGAGCCTGGGTCCACGTTTAAGCCCTTTACAGTGACATATGCTCTGGATCATGATCTGACCAATACAAAAGATACTTTTGACTGCGATGGCGGCGAGGAGTATGAAGACGGCACTTATGTTTATTGCAACAATGTCCACGGGACAGTTTCTCTGGAAGAGTCTGTTATGTACTCCTGCAATGATGCTATGATGGAACTGAGCCGCAGGATGGGAATCAGCAATTTTGTAACGCTGCAGCATATGTTTGGCTTCGGGATGAAGACAGGCATTGACCTGACAGGTGAAGCCAGCTGTGAGAACCTGATCTTTACAGAAGATACGATGGGACCTGTTGAGCTCTGGACCAGTTCCTTCGGACAGGGCTTTAATACCACCATGGTACAGATGGCATCTGCGTTCTGTTCGATTGTGAATGGCGGTAGTTATTATATGCCGCATGTGGTCAAAGAAATCGTTGATGATAATGGGAGTACAGTGGAAGTAATCGACAAGACACTCATGAGAAAGACGATTTCCCAGAAATCTTCCGATTGGATCCTTCAGGCTCTTTATGAGACAGTAGAAAACGGTACCGGTACCCCGGCACATGTGCCCGGTTACAAAGTAGGCGGTAAAACAGGTACCTCAGAGGTACTGGGTCGTGAAAATGAACTCAGACTGGTTTCGTTTGAGAGTGTAGCTCCCATTGACGATCCGCAGGTCGTAGTTTATGTGGTAATCGACAGAATGTACCTGGCGAATCAGGGGCAGAGCCAGTATGCATCAGCTATGTGCGGTCATATTCTCTCAGAAGTGCTTCCTTATCTTCAGATTTTCCCGACAGAAGAAATCGGCGAGTATGAGGCCTATTCCTATGAATATGAGCTGATGGCGCTGGAAGAAGAGGCAGCGGCAGCAAAAGCCAGAGGAAACACACCCTTCAATAAATATAGTGAGGCAGCGCCTTATGTAGAAACTCCCTCTGCAGAGGAAAATGCAGATGATGAGAATGCACAGGAGGAAGGCGCACAAGACCAGCAAGACGCACAAGATCAGGAAGACGCTCAGAATCAGGAAGGCGGACAGGATCAGGCTGCCGAAGCAGGTGAAGCGGCGCCGGATGAGGCAGGAGAAGCCCAGGATGGCGGAGAGGATGCTGCAGAAGGACAAGACGGAGAAGCAGGCCCGGATGAAGAGAGCCCGCAGGATCAGGGAGAGTAGATATTATGAAAAACAAGCTTGCTTTACTTGCCTTTATCCTGGGATTCTTTATTGTAGCTTCTGTAACGGTAGTAGTTGTATTTCAGACGCGGTCGCTTCAGATTGAAGGTACCAGGATGGTCAGTGATGATGTGATCAAAAAGGAAATCCAGTATCAGAAAAGCAGCGGCAATTCGCTGTTTCTGCTCCTGCTGAACCGGAAGACAGACGTTTCTGATAATAATATGATTGACAGTATTGACGTTGAACTGAAAAATCCCTGGACAGTACGCGTTCTGGTCAAAGAGCAGCAGGTAGTCTGCAGTGTAGCAACCGGGAAAGGATATATCTATCTGAATAGCGGCGGGAATGTGGTATCTACTTCTTCCAGTGAAGATTATGATCTGCCTGTAGTGCAGGGGCTGGAAGTCAATGACGTCATGATCGGCATGCGTCTGGATGCTGCGGATGAAAACATTCTGGATGATGTGGTCGCAATCGGGGAGAACCTGCGGGAATATGAAGTAGCTGCAGACATCATTAATGTGCTGGAAGACGATAAATATTCTCTGCTGATCGGCAATGTAACGGTTATGCTAGGAAGAAATATATATATGGAAGAGAAAATCTCGGAACTGGCAAATCTGCAGGATCAGCTGGAAGGACTGTCCGGCACCCTGCATCTGGAAAACTATGATGCCTCCAAAGAATCCATCATTTTCACAAAAGACTGATGAGCAAAGTGCGGGAAATTATCCAATACAATGCCTTGACACAATTCCGAAAATTAGATATGATAAGTCGTAAGCAGTCTGTAAAAAGATAAGATGGATATATATAAAGGAGGAAGTACCTTGCTTGAAATAAAACCGAATGAGAATGAGGCGGCAGCAAAGATTTTGGTGATTGGTGTCGGCGGCGCCGGCAACAATGCTGTTAACAGGATGGTTGATGAAAATATTCTCGGCGTTGAGTTTATTGGTGTTAATACGGACCGCCAGGCGCTTCAGTTATGCAAGGCGCCCCAGCTGATTCAGATCGGCGAGAAGCTCACAAAGGGCCTTGGCGCTGGCGCTAAGCCTGAGATCGGGGCAAAGGCAGCTGAGGAGAGCACTGATGAGCTCACAGAGCTGATGAAGGGTGCAGATATGGTATTTGTTACCTGCGGTATGGGAGGCGGCACAGGTACCGGTGCAGCTCCGGTCGTTGCAGGCATTGCCAAGGAACTCGGATGTCTTACCGTAGGTGTAGTTACCAAACCTTTCCGTTTTGAAGCAAAACAGCGCATGAATAATGCGATTCAGGGTATAGAGAGATTAAAGCAGAATGTGGACACACTTATCGTGATCCCCAATGATAAGCTGCTTGAGATCGTTGACCGCAGGACGTCTATGCCGGAAGCTCTCAAGAAAGCAGATGAGGTTCTGCAGCAGGGCGTACAGGGCATTACAGACCTGATCAACTTCCCTGGACTGATCAATCTTGACTTTGCTGACATCTCCACTGTCATGAAGGATAAAGGCATCGCCCATATCGGTATCGGCGAAGGCCACGGCGAGGATAAGGCAATCGATGCTGTCAAGCAGGCTATTACCAGCCCGCTTCTGGAGACAACGATTGAAGGCGCGACCGATATCATTATTAATATCTCCGGTGATATCAGCCTGATTGAGGCTAATGAAGCTGCAACATATGTAGAGGAGCTTGCCGGTGATTCTGCAAATATCATCTTTGGTGCCATGTATGATGATTCCAAGTCTGATGCTGCAACGATCACGGTTATCGCTACAGGTCTGGAAGAGCAGGCAGCTCCTGCTGAGAAGCCCGCACCTGTAAAGACAAGCCCGAGAACGACAGGCAGATCCGGACAGCAGGGACAGACTTCCGTAAGAGTAGGAACACCGGTTCCTCCGTCTTTCGTAAGCAATAACAATAGTTCCGCACCTGTCAACAACAGCAATATTCAGATTCCCAGCTTTCTTCAGAAGAAATAAGATCT
>CAMHFW010000091.1 GCA_946184675.1 uncultured Clostridia bacterium
TACATGGGAGGGGCAGACACCTATTCCTGCGAACCGGTATACCGGGGAGAAAGCGTTGTTCCCTGCAGCTTCCGAATCGAGGCAATCCGCAACGGTCATGTCTCTTTTTCAGAGGAATTAAAGGTCTGGTAAAGACGCAGCCTGCATGATGAAAAACGACTGGAACGGACTAGATGAAAGGAAGAGGCAATGATACATGCCTAAGCGCGAAATCATACAGCATAAGAAGAAACAAAGTCGAGTAGAGAGAAAAGAGCGGATCAATCGGGATCTGGAGACTTACGGGAAAGAAGTGCTCGAGTCGGAAGAAATGAAACAGGCTTTTGAGCAGACACATCATCTGTGGTCAACCGTAGGAGAGCATACAATGCGGGTTACGGTTACCAGCATTCTGATCTGTTATGTGCTGAAAAAACTCGGGATCAAGGTCAAACTTCCGACTGTTGTAGTCGGGGCACTTTGCCATGATCTGGGGATGCTGGGCAGGGCCGAGAAATATGAGTCTGACAAAGAATGTCACAGAGAGCATCCAAAAGAATCTGTCATAGTTGCACAGGAGATTCTGGAGGATCTGCCGGAGGAAGTGAAGGATGTCATAGAAAGGCATATGTGGCCTATGGGGGAGAGCAAGGCCCCCAATTCCGTAGAAGGAGTCATTGTTTCTGTGGCAGACAAATACAATGCAGTCAAAGATCTGGTCAAAGGCAGTGAGGTAAAACACACCGGCGTTAAAAATTATGCGCTTGATCAGAAGGAAAAGATCAGGGACGCGGTCAAGAAGACCTTTTGATACCATTCAGGAGGAAAGCCGCGGGAACGGAGAAAGATTATGGAAATCAGAAAAGTTGCAGTGGTTGGTGCCGGTGCGATCGGAGCCTATGTGATCTGGGGTCTGGCAGACCGGCTGGGAGAGAACCTGTGGGTCATTGCTGACGGCGAGAGAGGGGCAAAACTTGCCAGCGAGGGATTGCGGATCAATGACAGAGACTATAAGCTGCATGTAAAGACGGCAGAAGAAGCCGGATTCGCGGATCTGGTGATCGTCTGCGTCAAGTACGATGCGCTGGGCAGCACCCTGGACAGCATAGAAAAGCTGTGCGGACCAGATACTGTCGTGATGAGTCTGATGAACGGCGTGGATACAGAAGATACGATCGGAGAAAGGGTGGGTAAGGACCATATGGTCTATTCCATCATCCGGATTTCTTCCAAGAGAGTGGGAAGAGAGGTCTCCTTTAACCCGCCCGGTGAGGGCATGGGAATCTTCTTTGGAGAAAAACAGGCCCCCTGTCAGACTGAGCGGATTCGGGCCATCAAGGACCTGTTTGACCAGTCTCTGCTTCGTTCTGCGGTGAGTGAGGATATTCTGGGTGAAATCTGGACCAAGTTTGCCCTCAATGTGGGGGAAAACATTCCCCAGGCCATTCTGGGCTGCGGAGTAGGCGCTTATATTGACAGCGAGCACGGGGCTTTCCTGCGGGAAGCTCTGCGGAATGAAGTCATCGAGGCAGCGGCCAGAAAAGGAATCACGGTGCGGCCGGAGAGATGCTATTCTCCGATCGGCGGCAATATTTCAAAAGCGGCCAGATTTTCTACCCTGCAGGATCTGGATGCCGGACGGAAAACAGAGATTGAGATGCTGGCCGGCAGGATGATCCGGATCGGTCAGGAACTGGGACTGCCTGTGCCTTACAGCACCATGGCCTATCACATTATCAAGGCCCTGGAAGAGAAGAACGACGGGAAATTTGATTATTAAAGCGGAGGAAGAAAGATGATTGACAAACTTGTAGGAAAGATAAAGAAGCTGAATGCCCCGATCGTAGTGGGCCTGGACCCGAATCTGGCCTTTGTGCCCGACCATATCAAAAAGCAGTTTGCAGATATCGCTGATCCCATGGAAGCAGCGGCAGAAAGCATCTTCCAGTTCAATAAAGGCATCGTGGATGCCGTATATGACCTGATTCCGGCTGTAAAGCCCCAGATCGCCATGTATGAGCAGTTTGGCGTGCCGGGCCTGCTTGCTTTCCAGAAGACCGTGGAATATTGCCACGCCAAAGACCTGGTGGTCATCGGCGATATTAAGCGCGGAGACATCGGATCGACTTCCGAGGCATATGCAAGAGGTCATATTGGAAATGCGTCTCCCTTCAATGAGGATTTTGTCACCCTCAATCCCTACATGGGATCTGACAGCGTGAAGCCTTTTATCAACTATGCAAAGCCTGATAAAAAGGGTGTATTCATTCTGGTAAAAACATCCAACCCTTCCAGCGGCGAGTTTCAGGACAGAAAGATTGACGGACGCGCCCTCTTTGAGCATGTAGCTGACAAGGTCAATGAATGGGGCAGTGATTACGTAGGCGAGTGCGGATACAGCTATGTAGGCGCAGTTGTCGGCGCCACCTATCCGGAACAGGCAGCACTGGTCAGAAAGCTGATGCCAAAAGCCTACATTCTGGTACCCGGATACGGTGCCCAGGGGGCAACAGCAAAAGACATTCTGCCTAACTTCAACGAGGACGGCCTGGGAGCCATCGTCAATTCCTCCAGAGGCATCATTGCCGCTTATAAAAATGAAAAATATGCGAAGTTCGGTCCTGAGCATTATGATGAGGCAGCCAGAGCTGCCGTAATCGACATGCAGAAAGACATCGCATCGGTGCTGTAGGTCAGGCTGCTGCATGAAATATATTATTATGTGTCTGATCGCCGCTGCTGTCTGCCTGGCGACCGGATGGTTACTGACAGCATTATTAAACAGAAAAGGCCGCTTTTCCGGACCGGTCCGGATCCTGCTTTCGATTGCCTTTGCGGTCCTGCTGATGGCAGCGGCGGCAGCAGGATATCTGGGAATTTACAGTCATGCCGACGAGGAAGCTTTTGCAGCCTTGGATTCTGATGAATCCGTACAGGTTACGCAGGTCACAAACGGCTGGTATTTTGATGGCCCCGGAGAGGATGCGGCTATTATTTTCTATCCAGGAGCCAAGGTAGAGACGGAAGCCTACGCGCCGCTGCTGCACCGTCTGGCCCGGGAAGGGGAAGACTGCTTTCTGGTCAGCATGCCCTTCCATATGGCCATTTTCGGTATGGACCGGGCAGAGGATATCATACAGAACTACGATTATGACAGCTGGTATCTGGCGGGACATTCCATGGGCGGTATGACGGCAGCCCTGTATGTCTGTGACCATCCGGAACAGGCGGACGGGGTGATTCTGCTTGCAGCTTACCCGACAAAAGACCTGCCGGACCAGGTCAGTCTCTGCAGTATTTACGGCAGTCAGGACGGCTGCCTGGATCACAGGGAATATGATCAGATGCACTGGCCGGCAGATTCCCGTGAAGTGATTATCCAGGGAGGAAATCATGCCGGGTTCGGCAATTACGGGATGCAGAAGGGAGACGGGCAGGCGTCTGTCTCAGCAGAAGAACAACAGAAACAGACGGCAGCAGTGATAAAGGAATGGATTGATGATGCCAGGTAGATTCTTGTGTATCACAATAGGATTAATCGGAAAAGGAAAGATAATATGAGCATCAGCAGAGAAAAAGTAAAAATCATTTCCCAGGAGCAGATTGCTTCGGGAATCTACAGTATGTGGTTTGCCAGCCGGGCCATCGCCCAGGAGGCGGCTGCCGGCCAGTTTGTCTCTGTATACTCGGCAGATGGGGCCCATCTGCTTCCACGGCCGATCAGCATCTGCCAGATTGACAGGGAAAGAGGAGCCATCCGCCTGGTATACCGGGTGGCGGGATACGGCACGGCAGAGTTTGCGTCGATGGCAGCAGGAGATGAGCTGACCGTGATGGGGCCTCTGGGCAATGGCTATGGAGTGGCTGCCGCGCGGTGCAAAGAAGACAGCAGAATCCTGCTGATTGCAGGCGGTATCGGGGTTCCGCCTATGCTGGAGCTGGCCAGGGATCTTCCCGGCGAGAAGACCATCGTGCTGGGCTATCGGGACCGGGAGCTATTCCTGAAGGATGACTTCTCCGCATACGGACAGGTTGTGATTGCAACAGAAGACGGCAGCGCAGGCGTTCCCGGCAATGTACTCGACGCCATCCGGCAGGAGAATCTGACTGCGGATCTGATCTGCAGCTGCGGACCCACGCCTATGCTGCGGGCAGTGAAAGCATTTGCGCAGGAAAAGGGAATCCCTGCCTGGATTTCACTGGAAGAGAGAATGGCCTGCGGCGTCGGCGCCTGCCTGGGCTGCGTCTGTCAGTCAACAGAGACGGATGCCCATTCTCATGTAAAGAATAAGAGAATCTGCAAGGATGGACCCGTATTTGCCGCAGAGGAGGTTGAGATCTGATGAATACCAAAGTAAATATTGCAGGCGTAGAACTGAAAAATCCGGTCATGACCTGCTCGGGAACTTTTGGATCCGGAATGGAATACAGCGAATTCGTGGACTTAAACAGGCTTGGCGCAGTGGTTACCAAGGGTGTAGCGAATGTCCCCTGGCCCGGCAATCCCACTCCCCGCATTGCGGAGACCGCCAGCGGCATGCTCAATGCCATCGGCCTGCAGAATCCCGGTATTGATGTTTTTGTGGAAAGGGATCTGCCCTTCTTAGAGCAGTATGATACGAAGGTAATCGTGAATGTCTGCGGGCATTCTGAGGAAGAGTATCTGGAAGTAGTCCGCCGCCTGGCAGACGAGAAAAGAGCAGACCTGCTGGAAATCAATATTTCCTGCCCCAATGTGAAAGAAGGCGGTATTGCTTTCGGTACCGATCCCGGGGCAGTGGAGGCAATCACGAAAGCGGTCAAAAAAGAAGCCCGTCAGCCAATCATCATGAAGCTGAGCCCCAACGTGACGGACATCGCTGTCATGGCACGGGCAGCAGAGAATGGCGGCGCGGATGCCGTTTCCCTGATCAATACACTGACCGGTATGAAGATCGATATCGAGCGCCAGTGCTTTGCCATTGCCAACCGCACAGGAGGCCTCTCCGGCCCTGCTATCAAGCCGATAGCAGTGCGGATGGTTTATCAGGTGGCGCAGGCTGTGTCAATCCCGGTCATCGGAATGGGCGGCATCAGCTGCGCGGAGGATGCCATCGAATTCATCCTGGCTGGTGCCAGTGCTGTCGCAGTCGGGACAGCAAACTTCTACCAGCCGGATGTCACACTGCAGATTGCGGATGGCATCGAAGACTACATGAGAAGACATCAGATTGAGGAAATCAGCCAGCTGGTTGGGGCAGTCAGGGACAGATAATAATCAGGGGCGTTTCCTGGCAATCCGGTGCTTCTGCGGCCGCAGAGTCAGCTCGCTGACATTGACATGGTCAGGCTGCTTTACAGCGTAAAGGACAGCACCGGCTACATCCTGAGGATCGAGATAAGCGTCTCGGTCCTCATCTGTTTTAAAGTCTGCATTGCGGTAGAGGTCTGTAACTGTCATATCCGGGGAGATGGTGATAACGCGGACACCGTATTTGCGGGCCTCCTCAAAGAGGCTTCCGGAGAAGCTGGAGAGGCCGGCTTTGGTTGCCCCGTAAGCACATCCGTGAGGATTGGAAGAAGAGGCTGTAACGGATGAAATGTTCACGATGCAGCCTTTTTTCTGTTTGAAAGAGCGCAGCAAAAGCTGGGTCAGGATCATGGGCACTTCCAGATTGACCCGAACCATCTCGCTGATCTTTGCGGGACTGACTTCCTCATGCAGACCGTAGTAGGCAGCGCCTGCATTGTTGACCAGGAGGCGGACATCCGCCTGGGCCTGGATAAACCTGATGATGGTGGACAGAGATTCTGTTCTGGTCAGATCCAGTTCAATGCTGCGGAAAGAGTCCGCAGGGACCTCTTTGTGCCATTCCTGAAAGTCCGGGCGGGAAAAATCGCGTCCGATTCCATAAACCTGATAGCCGGCACTGATCAGAGCCTGACTGATTGCCAGACCGATCCCGGAAGAAGCTCCGGTTACAATTGCTGCTAATTTCTTTTCTTCTGACATTATCTGTTACCTCCACTGAAAAATCCGGTCTGCCGGAATATCGCCGGAAAAGAGTCCGATCACATAGTTTTCCATTTCCCCGGAGAGGGTTTTGCCGTAGCTGTAGTAGCCATTTTCATTGATAAAAGGAAACTGGACCACAGGAGAAGCTGGCATGGCCCGCCTCATTTTTTTCAGGTAATCCTGGGAGATGCGGAAGGACCCGATGCTGATATCCCTGAGTTTTTTGAAATCAATCTGCTGTTTTACCTGACTTGCCATATCGCGGTAATGGGTCTGCCAGTCCGGCAGATAAAGGATGGGGTCGAAACAGAGCCTTACCGGATGTCCGCAGCGCATGGCAGCCGCGGCGCTTTCCAGCCGGCTTTCCAGATCCGGCGTGCCGTGCTCATAGCGTTCGATCACCGGCTGCGGGGAAATGGTAAACGCATAGATGACGCCCGGCAGGGCAGGCAGATTCTCCCAGATCTGTTTATGAGCGCTTTTGGTGCGGACCTCTATGGTCAGACCCGGATGGGCCTGCACAAAAGCAGCCCATTCCCTGACGTATCCGGTCAGCCCTTCTGCGGCCAGCAGGTCTGTGTCATAAGAGATGCACAAATAGACCGGATGCTTTTCCAGAAGATTCTCCGTTTCGCGGAAATAGTCCTCCAGATTGACAAAAATGACCGGATAGGCGGAAGGGTACATCCCCTTGAGATAGCAGTATTCGCAGTCATATACACAGTTCATCATGCAGGAGCTATAATAAAAATGCTCTTCCCCGAAATTCTGGCAGACCGGTGCGCCAGGATAAAGGAGAGAACCGCTGCGGGAGGCAATAATCAGAGCCCGGGCTCTTTGCTGAAGCGAGATATCCTGTCTGGACCGGTTGAAAATATCCTTGTAATGGCGGATGGGTATGATACCGGCCTGGGGAAAATGCTCCAGGATCCGGACTGCGCGAGGATGCTGCAGGACGGCTTCCTCTATATAAATATGATGGATCTGCCGGTTAAAGCAGGAATGATCTAAGCTGTTCAAGGATCTTTTTGCCTTCCTTTCTGTCTTTACAGGGCAGGACGCCGCTGGTATACATCTTGTGTATTTTTTCCTCCGGAGAGGACGCTGTGAGCGATGCCCAGACCAGATACTGGCGCAGGGTATGCTGCATTGTGACAGAGCAGTGCAGGTCTGCTGACAAAGACTCCAGCAGAGGGGAATCTG
>CAMHFW010000092.1 GCA_946184675.1 uncultured Clostridia bacterium
TTTGGTAAAATAGAGCGGGACCAGCTCCTGTCAGTTATTGACGCCAAATGGAGAACACACGTAGATGATATGGACCAGCTCAAGCAGGGCGTTATGCTCCAGGCCTACGGACAGAAGGACCCTGTTGTCGAATACCGGTATGCCGGTGAGGAAATGTTTGAGGAAATGACCTCTTCTGTCAGAAGAGACGTCGCCAAGAGCATGTTTACTGTTTTCCAGAGAAGACAGGAGCCCCGGCAGCAGGCAGCGCCTGCTCCGACAGTCAGACCTGCGGCAATTTCAGGAGATCTGCCTGAGGATGTTCAGGTCAGGATCAACCGCCGCATGACAGAAAAAAAACCCGCAGACCGCAAGTCCATTTACGAGACGACCAGTACCAACCGGGAGAATACCAAGGCTAAGAAGACGGTAAGGAGAGAGGGAAAGAAAATCTCTCCCAACGACCCCTGTCCTTGCGGAAAGACCTATCCGGACGGAAGGCCGATCAAGTATAAGAACTGCTGCGGAAGGAACCGATAAACGTTACTGACTATATAATGCAAGACAAGAAAGAGGTGAGAGAATGGTCGAATTTGATCAGATCAAATTTGCATTGAACGGCTATGCCGTACCATTAAAAGAAGTGGGGGATTCACTTTAACAAGGCTGGTAAACAGTCAAGAATCGAAGAATTAGAGCGGACCATGGAGGAACCGGGCTTCTGGGATGATACAGAGAAGGCCAACGCTTCCATGAAAGAGCTGAAAAATCTCAGGGATACCCTGGAGGAGTTTACTGCTCTGGAGACTTCTTATGAGGACATCTATACGCTGATCGAGCTGGCGGAAGAGGAGGAGGATGCTTCTGTTCTTCCGGAGGTGCAGGAAGCCATGGATGACTTTACCAGGAAGTTTGAAAATATGCGTATCCGCACCCTTCTGTCAGGAGAGTATGATAAGGACAATGCCATTCTCAAGCTGAATGCCGGTGCCGGCGGCACCGAGGCCTGTGACTGGTGCAGCATGCTCTTCCGTATGTACAGCAGGTGGGCGGACAAGCACGGATTTAAGGTTACCGTGCTGGATTCCCTGGATGGCGATGAAGCCGGCATCAAGTCGGTTTCCATGCAGATCGATGGGGAAAATGCTTACGGATACCTGCGGAGTGAACACGGCGTGCACAGACTTGTGCGTATTTCACCGTTTAATGCTGCAGGCAAGCGGCAGACATCATTTGCCTCCTGCGAGGTTATGCCGGACATTGAGGAGGATATCGACATCGAGATCAATGATGATGAGCTTCGAATCGATACCTATCGGTCCAGCGGAGCAGGCGGACAGCACATCAACAAGACATCTTCCGCGATCCGTATCACACACCTTCCGACAGGAATCGTTGTAACCTGCCAGAATGAGCGGTCTCAGCATATGAATAAGGCCAAGGCCATGCAGATGCTCAAGACCAAACTGATGATGCTCAAGCAGCAGGAAAATGAAGAGAAAAAATCGGGCATTCGCGGCGAAGTGAAGGAAAATGCCTGGGGAAGCCAGATCCGTTCTTATGTTCTGCAGCCATATAAAATGGTAAAAGATCTGAGGACCGGAGCAGAGACAAGCAACACAGACAGTGTCCTGGACGGGGACCTGGACATGTTCATCAATGCTTATCTGAAGTGGACCAGCCTGGGTGCCGAGGCAGCAGGCGAATAACCGGGAAATATTGGGGGATATAATTATGTATGCAGCTATTTTAGGATACGGCACGATCGGATCCGGCGTTGCTGCGGTTCTGGAAGAGAATGCAGCCATTATTGCAGCAAAGGCAGGGATGCCCGTCGAGGCAAAGTATGTATTGGATATCCGGGAATTTCCGGGAGATCCGGTGGAAAAGAAACTGGTTCGTGATATCCGGGTTATTCTGGAGGATCCGGAGATTGAAGTTGTCGTAGAAACTATGGGAGGCCTTGAGCCGGCGCATACATTTGTAAAGAGCGCGCTGGAAGCCGGCAAGAGCGTTGTTACTTCCAACAAGGAGCTGGTTGCCAAGTACGGTGCGCAGCTGATCGCCCTTGCTGCGGAAAAGAATATCAATTTCTTTTTCGAGGCAAGCGTTGGCGGCGGTATTCCTGTGATCAGACCTATGATCCAGTGCCTGACCGCAGATGACATTCTGGAAATTGAAGGCATATTAAACGGCACGACCAACTACATGCTGACCAGAATGAAAAAAGAGGGAATTCCTTATGACGAGGTGCTTAAGGATGCTCAGGAAAAAGGTTATGCAGAGCGTAATCCGGCTGCAGATGTGGAAGGCTTTGACGCCTGCCGCAAGATCGCCATCCTGACCTCTCTGGCCTGCGGAAGACAGGTAGATTTTGAAGATATTTCTACTACAGGCATTACCGGGATCACATCGGAGGATGTTGCCTACGCAGCAGCTATGCAGCGCGACATCAAACTGATTGCCAGCAGCAAAAAGACAGAAAAGGGTCTTTTTGCCAAGGTGTCTCCTGTTATGATTCCGGCAGATCACCCGCTTTATATGGTAAGCGATGTATTTAACGCAGTAAAAGTGACCGGCAACATGCTGGGTGATGTCATGTTCTACGGAAAGGGAGCAGGCAAATATCCTACAGCAAGTGCTGTAGTATCAGATGTAATAGAGGCTGTAAAAAACAAAGGCAGAAATATAAGGATTGCATGGAATCCTGACAAGCTGCAGCTGGCGGATCCTGCAGAGTTCGAGAGCAGGTTCTTCCTTCGCGTGAAGGGAACAAAGGATGATTTCGGAAAAGTGCAGGAACTCTTTGCCGATGCACAGCTGGTTTCTGACCAGATTGCGGAAGGGGAGATCGGCTGCCTTGTCGGTCCGGTATCTTATGGTGAATTTACCGGGAAGACGCAAAAGCTTCCGGGATTCCTCTCCTGCATGTTTGTCAAGGACTGACGAACAGGAGAAATCAGAATGTTATATGCCGCAGCCGGGATTCCGTCCCGGCTGTGTGTGCTGTAAAGGAAGGCAGCAGGAAAAGGAAGAGAAGATGGTAAAAGAAACATATTCAGCAGAAGAAACCCGGCAGCTTGGAAAAGAGCTGGGTGAGAAGGCTTTTCCGGGGCAGGTGATCTGTCTGCTTGGTGATCTGGGAACAGGAAAGACTGTTTTTACAAAAGGATTCGCGCAGGGGCTTGGAATCACAGAACCTGTCAGCAGCCCGACTTTTACGATCCTGCAGACTTATGAAGAGGGAAGACTGCCTTTTTATCATTTTGATGTCTATCGGATCGGGTCACCGGATGAGATGGATGAGATCGGTTTTGATGATTGTATCTTCGGGGACGGCGTCAGTATGATTGAGTGGGCAGATCTGATTGAGGAGATCCTTCCGCCATCCTATACGAAGATCTGTATCGAAAAAGACCCGGAAAAAGGCTTTGATTATCGGAAGATCACGATAGAAAGGATATAGTTTTGACTATACTGGCATTGGAAAGCTCCGGCCTGGTTGCCTCGGTGGCGCTTGTCACAGAGGAAAAAGTGCTCGGAGAGTATACGACAAATTTTAAGAAAACACATTCCCAGACATTGCTTCCCATGATGGATGTTCTGCTGCAGATGACGGAGGTCTCTTTGGAAGACATCGATGCGATCGCAGTGTCAGGAGGCCCCGGCTCTTTTACGGGACTGCGGATCGGATCGGCAACGGCCAAAGGACTGGGCCTGGCGCTTGACAAGCCTCTTGTCAGTGTGCCGACGGTTGACGCCATTGCCTACAATCTTTTTGGAACCCAGGCACTGGTGTGTCCCCTCATGGACGCCCGCAGAGCGCAGACTTATACGGGCCTTTACAGCTTTGAGGGAGACCGGATGATCACGGTACTGCCCCAGAGAGCTGTAGGAATTGAGGAGATCCTGAGCGAGATTAACGCGCGCGGAAAAGAAGTCATTTTCCTGGGAGACGGCGTGCCGGTCTTCAAAAAGACCATTGAAGAAATGATTACAGTGGATCACACCTACGCGCCGGTCCACCTGTGCATGCAGCGGGCAGCAGCTCTGGGTGCTCTTGGCCTTCAGTATTATAAGGAAGGAAAGACTGTCAGTGCCGGCGATCACAAGCCGGATTATCTGCGCCTTTCCCAGGCAGAGAGAGAACTGGCCGAAAAGAGGAAGAATCAGGCATGATCCGGGAGATGACGACCAGCGATATTCCCGGTGTTCTGGAAATAGAAAAGACGCTGCAGGGGAGACAGTGGACAGGCAAAGCCTTTGCGGAATCCTTGCAGCAGGAGTATACTTTTTTCTACGTAGCAGAAGAAGAGGGTGCCATCGCGGGCTATTGCTGTATTGAGCGGCTCTACGAAGAAGCAGAGATTGTCAATGTTGCCGTGGATCCGCAGCTGCGCCGGCGGGGGATCGGAGACGAGCTGCTTGGCCGGGCTCTTGAAGAAGAGGCGGCAGCAGGAACCATCCGGGTGGTGCTGGAGGTCCGCAGGAGCAATCAGGCTGCCATCCGTCTGTATGAAAAGGCCGGATTTACAGAAATCGGGATCCGAAAGAATTTTTACGAATTCCCTACAGAAGATGCCCTTGTCATGCAGCTGGAAATGGGACAGAAATAAAAGGAAATCGGCGCAGATCGCGCGAATCCTTTGGAGGAATAACTATGTTAGATTTATGCCTGCTGGGAACAGGCGGTATGATGCCGCTTCCCTACCGATGGCTGACATCACTGATGCTCCGCTATAACGGGAGCAGCCTTCTGATCGACTGCGGAGAGGGAACGCAGATCACGATCCGGGAAAAGGGATGGAGCTTTAACCCGATCGATATCATCTGCATCACGCATTTCCACGGAGACCATATCAGCGGCCTGCCGGGGATCCTGCTTGCCATGGGAAATGCAGAGAGAACAGAGCCTCTGACCATGATCGGCCCCAAGGGGCTGGAAAAGGTCGTGCGGTCTCTGCGTGTCATCGCGCCGGAGCTCCCTTTTGAGATCCGTTTTATCGAACTGACCTCTCCCCAGCAGCAGATCCGGATAAATGGATATGTGATCGATGCTTTCCGTGTCAACCACCGGATCACCTGTTACGGGTACAGTGTTTCCATTGAGCGGACAGGTCTTTTTGACGTGCAGCGGGCCAAAGAGCAGGAAATTCCGCTCATGTACTGGAACCGGCTGCAGAAGGGCGAGACCATTCAGACAGAGGAAAAGACCTATACGCCGGATATGGTGCTGGGTCCGGCCAGAAAAGGAATCAAGGTTTGCTATGTAACGGATACCCGGCCGACCGACAGCATTGTGGAAAATGCCAGAGAAGCCGATCTCTTTATCTGCGAGGGCATGTACTGCGAAAAGGGAGACATCAACAACGCAGTCAAATACAAGCATATGACATTTGAGGAAGCCGGAAAACTTGCCAAAGCGGCAAATGTCAGAGAACTCTGGCTGACCCATTACAGTCCGGCACTGAACAGGCCGGAACAGTACATCGATAATGTCCGGAAGATATTCCCGAATACCCATCCCGGAAAAGACAGAAAGTCCCGGGAATTACAGTTTGAGGAGCAATGACATGGAAAAAGACCTGACGATTCTTGCCATAGAGACATCTTGTGATGAGACAGCGGCGGCAGTAGTCCGAAACGGACGGGAAGTCCTGTCAAATGTGATCTATTCGCAGATCAGTCTGCATACTGTTTTCGGCGGAGTAGTTCCGGAAATCGCATCCCGCAGTCATATTGAGAAAATCAATCCTGTTATAGAAGCAGCCCTTTCCGAAGCGGGAACAAAGCTGTCTGATATCGATGCAGTTGCCGTAACCTACGGTCCCGGCCTGGTCGGTGCTCTTCTGGTGGGCGTATCCGCGGCAAAAGCCATCGCATACGCAGCCAGAAAACCGCTGATCCCTGTGCATCATATAGAGGGACATATTTCTGCCAATTATATAGAGAATAAAGATCTGGAGCCGCCTTTCCTTTGCATGGTCGTTTCCGGAGGGCATACCCACCTGGTGCGGGTAGCGGATTACGGAAAATATGAGATCCTGGGCCGCACACATGATGATGCGGCGGGAGAAGCATTTGATAAAGTAGCCAGAGCCATTGGCCTGGGATACCCGGGAGGCCCCAAGATCGATAAGGCGGCCAAAGAGGGTAATGCCGATGCCCTTAGCTTTCCCAAGGCGCATATCAAGGACGCACCGCTGGATTTCAGCTTCAGCGGGGTCAAATCAGCCGTTCTCAATTATCTCAACGACTGCCGCATGAAGGGTCTTCCCATCAGCCAGGCGGACGTGGCGGCATCCTTCCAGAAGGTCATCGTAGAGGTGATCGTGGAACATACCATGGAAGCCGCAAAAGAGTCCGGACTTAAGAAGATTGCTCTTGCCGGTGGCGTTGCTTCCAACAGCGAGCTGCGCAGACAGATGGAGGAAGCCTGCAAAAAGCATGGCTATCAGTTCTATCGTCCGTCTCCCATTTACTGCACGGACAATGCGGCTATGATTGGCGCGGCAGGCTATTACGATTATCTGAACGGGAAGAGAGCCGGCTGGGATCTGAATGCGCTGCCCAATCTGAAACTATCGTAACGATTCCGGGGCAGATTCCGATGCTGCCCTGAATTGTTACAAAATTTTGAAAAAAGGGTGTTGACAAAGAAAACCCCAGGTGATAAAATAGCTATTGCCTCACGAAAATAAATCGTGATATTCAGGGCATGGAGAGGTGTCCGAGTGGTTTAAGGAGCTGGTCTTGAAAACCAGTGACTCCGCAAGGGGCCGTGGGTTCGAATCCCACCTTCTCCGCTTGTGACCGAACGGACACAACTTAATATAAAATATGAATCAGCCTGCTATGGAGAAGTACCCAAGAGGCCGAAGGGGCTCCCCTGGAAAGGGAGTAGGTCGTTAATAGCGGCGCGAGGGTTCAAATCCCTCCTTCTCCGTTCGGTATCCGAAAGGACACCGACTGAAATGCACATTGACAACTGAACAACAAAACAATCCCGAAGTTCTTAATTGAATTTCAAAACGAACAAACCAAGTAATTAAACGGGAAAAGATAACAGCTAGCTGTTGATCTTGACCATTCAAACATGAGAGTTTGATCCTGGCTCAGGATGAACGCTGGCGGC
>CAMHFW010000093.1 GCA_946184675.1 uncultured Clostridia bacterium
TCGTTGCGGTTATCTCCCATCATGAAATAACTGTCCTCCGGCACCGTGTAGGGCCCGTAATATCCCAGCGTCACCGTATCCAGATAAGGCTCCTCGATCAGCTCTCCGTTTACGTAGACATTCCCGTCCTCAATCAGAACTGTATCACCCGGAAGTCCGATGATACGCTTGACATAATGCACGCTCTCATCATCCGGGTATTTAAATATGATAATATCTCCTCTTTCCGGTTCGTCAAAGAGATAGGCATGCCGCAGTCCGATGATCCTGGCACCGGCCGGAATGGTATCCTCCATGGATCCGGTAGGCACTCTGGCATTGGCAATCACCAGGAAATCCAGGATCAGCGCCAGAATGATACCGATCAGGATACATTTCACCCAGCTCCAGATCTCAGCCTTTATACTTCTGGTCTCTTTCTCCGGCATCTCCCTGTCGGAATCTTTTTCCGGCATAGCCTCGTCACTCCCTTTCCTATTCTTTATGCAGATTTCAGTCTAGCATAAGAACGGGGAAATAACAAGCAGAAATCAAGGACTCCGTTCATACGCCAAAACACCCTCTTTCTGTCTTTCACTATATTCCAGAAAAGAGGGTGTCATAAGTGATGATTTCATATTCCGTAAATGTCAGCCATGCAGGGCCATCTGTTCTTTGTACTTTCCCTACTGCTCTTTCAGGCGCTCCAGAACCATATCATAGCCGTCATTTCCATAATTGAGCGACCGGTTGACACGGCTGATCGTTGCCGTCGACGCGCCGGTCTTGTCCGCGATTTCCAGATAGGTTTTCTTTTCCCGCAGCATACTCGCTACGTCAAAGCGCTGGGACAGGGATAAGAGTTCATTGATGGTACAGATATCTTCAAAAAAATCGTAGCACTCCTCTACGTTCTCCAGACAGAGGATACCCTTGAACAGCTTCTCGACCTCCGGCGTTTTGATTTTTTTATTCATAACCTGCAGTTCCTTTCTTTATCCAGATCAGTTGCGTTTTTCACATCTGATTCTTCCGGTTTCTTTTTCAGCACTACTATTGTAACATTTTAACGAGGTAAAGTCCATACCTTTTCGCGGAAAGTTACTTATTGTAAGTAGCTCTTTAAATATGAAGACGCCGGATCCGGAACTGCGTCGGCGTACAGCCCTCCTGTTTTTTAAAAACATAACAGAAATATTCCGGCTTTTCGTAGCCGCACATTTCCGCGATCTCCCGGATGGTCAGGCTGGAGGTCCCCAGAAGGATTCTGGCATTTCTGAGTCTCACATGATTGAGAAACTGAATCGGCGTCTGCCCGTACTTCTGTTTGAAGACCCTGATAAAATAGCTTACGCTGGTCCCGTACATGCCTGCCAGGGCGGTCAGATCCAGCGGTTCCTG
This sequence comes from uncultured Clostridia bacterium, assembly GCA_946184675.1. GTDB lineage: Bacteria > Bacillota > Clostridia > Lachnospirales > Lachnospiraceae > UBA2912. Next base: position 1,381 of record CAMHFW010000093.1, read on the forward strand.
AAAATGGTCTGTCATATACTCATAGATATCGTGAAGTTCCGATTCTCTCCCGTCCTGTGATGTGGTCTCTGCGACGGATACCAGAAGGAGCTGGAGAAGGATTGCAGCGCGAAAATACTCCCCGGCTGCCTGACAGGTCATCATACTGTCTAATGTTGTCGTAAACTGCTTTTCCCCAAAAGAAAAATGCATGCCCTGTTCCAGTTCCAGATAATCCAGGATCTCGGGAACAGACCTGCCTCCAAAGCGGACCTCGATCCACTGGCAGCCGGTCTCCTCGCCTGAAACCGCAGTCACATGTTTCTCCGGGAAAAGCAGGATCCCTTCTCCGTTTGCCACAGCAACGGTCTCCTTCTCCGTGCGGATTTCCATGTCCCCCGAGATCACAAGCAGGACGGAAAAGGTATTTCTTTTCACCCTTTCCCGGCTGGAAGGCAGCAAAGTTTTGTTCTCGATTTTTTCAATATATATGCAAGTAGAGCGAATGTTTTTTTCCCGTTTTTCAGACTTTTGTTTATTCATACATCAGGCCCCTGCTCTTTGTTCAATATTTTATATATTGTATCATATTTTAGACTTTCGTTTTGTTTATAAAAGTTTTATAATTACAAGGAATCGTTCTGTGCCTGACGGCAGCCCCGGACACCTGTTCCGGAAGCCTCAGCCAGATGTAACAATATAATATAACATACTGCCGCTGGTCAGGGAGGCTGCAGTCCTGTTATATTATATCACCAAAGGAGGAGTTTTATGTTAAAGAAAATCTCTGACACTTGCGTAAAGATCGTACAGAACTTACTGCCTGACGCATTTATCTTCTGTATCATTCTTACCATCGTAGTTTTCATCTTTGCCATGCCCGCAGCGCATGCCACACCGCTCCAGGTAATCAACTTCTGGGGCAGCAATGTTTGGAGTCTGCTTGCATTCTCCATGCAGATGGCTCTCGTGCTTGTACTCGGTACAGCTATGGCAAACGCACCTGCCGTTAAGCGTCTTCTTGCGAAGATCGCCGGCGCTGCCAAGAGCCCTTCAAGCGGTATCGTTCTGGTAACTGTTGTTGCCACGATTGCCAGCTGGCTCAACTGGGGCTTCGGTCTCGTTGTAGGTGCCCTTCTTGCGAAAGAGATCGCAAGAAAAGTTCAGGGTGTTGACTATCGTCTTCTGATCGCATCCGCTTATTCAGGATTCGTTCTCTGGCATGCAGGTCTTTCGGGATCCATTCCCCTTCAGATCGCATCTGTAAATGAGACCGTTACCCAGCAGACCGCAGGCGTTATCACTGAGAGCATCCCTCTTACCGAGACTGTTCTTGCTCCCTGGAACCTGATCGTTTGCCTTGTTATCCTGATCCTCATGCCTCTGGTTAACGCCAAGATGCATCCGGCTCCGCAGGATACCGTTACCATCGATCCCAAGCTCTTGGTCGATGACGAAGTTGTTGACATGAAGGCTACTACCATTGCTGAGAAACTGGAGAACTCCAGAATTCTTTCCCTGTTCATCGTAGTAGTCGGCGTTATCTATCTGGTTCAGTACTTCATCAGCTCCGGCAGCGTTCTGAATTCCCTTTCCCTGAACATCGTTAACCTGATCTTCCTGCTGATCGGTGTTCTGCTTCACGGCAAGCCGATCAACTATGTAAGAGCGATCAGTGCAGCAGCAAAGGGTGCCGGCGGCATCATCCTGCAGTTCCCGTTCTACGCAGGTATCATGGGTATGATGACAGGTCATCTTCCGGATTCCACTGCTTCCCTGGCAGGCGTGATCTCCAACTTCTTCGTATCCATCTCTAACCAGGTTACCTTCCCTGTATGGACCTTCCTGAGTGCTGGTATCGTTAACTTCTTCGTTCCGTCCGGCGGCGGACAGTGGGCTGTACAGGCTCCGATCGTCCTTCCTGCTTCTGTAGAGGTAGGCGTAAGCCCTGCACTTGCCTGCATGGGTATCGCATGGGGCGACCAGTGGACCAATATGCTTCAGCCGTTCTGGGCTCTGCCTGCACTTGGTATCGCCGGTCTCGGTGCCAGAGACATCATGGGCTACTGCGTAGTAGACCTGATTCTCACAGGTATCGTAGCAATTGTTGGTTTCATCGTTGTTGGTATGATGGGCTTCTAAATTACAGAGCCGTTGGCTAACTATTAAGCGGAAAGCTGCATGCAGCTTTCCGCTTATCAATAAGCTGATTTTTAGCAGAAACGACTCCATGATTTCAAACTTATCATGAAAAGAAATCACCCTGCCGGATGTTCAGTCCGCCAGGGTGATTTCTTTTTATATATTTTTATTATCATTAGTTCTTAGCCGCCTGGTAGCGCCAGATCAGAATCTGTTCCCCGGTCTTTGCGGAAAACGGTATGGTCTCCAGCAGCTGCAGATATCCGGCAGAGGCTGCCGCGCTCTTCATCTTGGCCGGGTCCGCACAGAGAGCAATTACCGTCCCCTCTTCCTTCATCCAGTCCGGAATCCTTCTTACAAATCCCCTGCAGATGCTCAGCAGGGCCTCTTCATCTGTTTTCTCCGTCTGTCTGGGAAGCTGGGTCAGGATTTCATCAAACTTGTACTCATGTTTAAAATCCATAAAGTCACGGTTGATAAAAAAGATCTGTGTATCGGCTGCCGCAGCATTTCTGCGGCCGGCTTCAATGGCGTCCCCATAAATATCGACGCCATACAGGCTTCTTGCCCTGACTGCCTTATTCCGTTCGATCAACAGCGTTCCGCTGCCGCACATGGGGTCCAGAACAATCCCGTATTCCGTCAGATAGTCCCCTGCCAGGCGGATCATCTCTGCAGCCCTGACCGGGTGCATAGATGTAGGCAGAGCTTCCTTGCGGTAGGCAAAACGCCGGTCCGGTATGGTATTCAGGTGAAGATATGCAAAAAATCTTCCGTTCCGGTTCCGTGTGATCCGTATCTCTGCCTCATAACCGGAAGCAGCATTTTGCAGCTTGTAGTCCGTGAGTTCTTCCAGACAGGCCGCCAGCCTGCCAATCAGGCGGCTCTTCTCGGCAGGCTCCTGTATTCCCTTCAGATCGATCCGAAAATAGAAAGGTGCATCTCCCTCATGTCTCTCCTCTATAAATCTGACCAGGCCGCTTGCTGCGATCGCCCGGGCAAGCTCTTCCGGTTCTTTCCCGGAAAGCGGGTTTTTGCAGAAACGGAACAGCCATCCCCGGATCGTCCGGATTCCCCGGATCTGTTCCAGGTCCTCTGTGATGACTTCCACTCCCCCGCTGAATACTTTTGCTGTGCTTTGCAGATCATCCGGCAGCTGGCTTCTGGTAAGTTCTTCCAAGCCGGGCGTGACCGTCAAGATGACATCGGATTTCACCTTCCATCCGGTAAAACGATGCGGCCTGGGCCTCTCTTCTTTCAGAATCAGCGTCCTCAGTGCGCGGATTTCTGCATTTGTGTGCTTTCGGGAGGCTTCGGCCGACTTCTGTGAGATCAGTTCCAGCATGCGGTTCTTATATCTGCCCAGATACTCCCCATACTGCAGATGCGAGATCGCCTCCAGATAATCGGCACGTACAAACAGCTTATCTTCCGCCTCGTAGCTTTCTTCAAGGGCAGTCAGTGACTCCTGGTCCCCCTGCTCCCCCAGGATCAGGGCTGCGTTTTTCCGCACCTTGGGATCCTCATCCGCAAGGAAGGGTCTGATCTGAGCCAGCTGGTCCGCAGTCAGTGAGAGATTTTCCTCCTTCAGAGTCTTTCTCAGCTCGATCAGGGTCTTGCGCAGCCTGTCCGCCTGTGTTAAATCGCGGAATAATGATTCCAGCATACTATCTTATCCTCGCTCTCCCGGCTCATTCGCACAGGGCGATGACCGTGTAAACACTGTTTTTATATTCAACAGACTTAATTGTTGCCTGCAGGCTGGTCAGGCGCTCGGCGGCAGGAATATTGTCGCTCATGGCCAGGGCATGCTCTACGGTGTAGTAGTACATGGTCCCGGAAAGCGTAACCAGCTTTGATTCAATAAGATTGACCTGGTCTCCCTCATGCATGAGATCAGGTCTTTCCATTCGAAAAGATACTTCTTTGCTCAAGTTATTTTCCTCCCGGTCCTTTACTTTCCGGCAGCTGCATAACGCCTGAGGATGCCCAGAACGATCTCTACTGTCAGATCAAGGCCTTCAACCGTGCAGTGCTCATAAGGGCCGTGGAAGGCGAATCCGCCAGTCCCCAGGTTGGGGCAGGGCAGTCCCTTATAGCTGAGCATAGCACCGTCTGTTCCGCCTCTTTCCGGTCTTGTAACCGGTGTCAGACCAGCTTCTTCGATGGCTGCCAGCGCAGTTTCAACCAGATGAAAATGCGGCCGGATCATTTCTTCCATGTTATAGTACTGGTCACGGATAGCAAGCTCTACTGTGCCTTCCCCGTAGCGTTCGTTGAGGACTTTTGCAATCTGCTGCATCTGCTCTTTTCTGCCGGCAAAGCGCTCCTTGCTGTGATCACGGATGATATAGGAAAGATGGGCGGTTTCATTATTGCCGTCCATGTCTGTCAGGTGGAAAAAGCCTTCATACCCTTCTGTTCTGGCAGGAATCTCCGCTGCAGGCAGCATGCTGTTGAACTCCATGGCAACAAGAGCCGCATTGATCATTCTGTCCTTGGCTTCGCCCGGATGCACATTAAAACCGTGTACCGTAATCTCTGCCGCGGCCGCATTGAAGTTTTCATACTCCATCTCGCCCTCCAGAGACCCGTCCAGTGTATAGGCATAGTCTGCCCCGAAGCGCTCAATATCAAAGAAATCTGTGCCCCCGCCGATCTCTTCATCAGGTGTGAAGGCAATGCAGATTTTCCCGTGCGGGATATTTTCTGTCAGAATCCGTTCTGCCGCTGTCATGATCTCTGCGATGCCGGATTTATCATCCGAGCCCAGCAGAGTTGTCCCGTCTGTGACAATCAGGGTGCGGCCCTTCAGCTGCTGCAGGTGGGGAAACTGGTCTGTGCGGATCACTCTCCCGCTGTCCCCAAGGACGATATCCCGGCCATCATAGTTCTCGATCAGCCGGGGCTTTACCCCTTCTCCGTTAAAGTCGGGAGCTGTATCCATGTGCGCAATCAGCCCGATTGCAGGAGCCCCCTCACAGCCTTCAGAAGCCTCTATGGACGCGTAGACATAACATTTATCGTCCAGCTGGGCATCGATTCCCAGTCCCTTCAGCTCGTCTACAAGCATGCGTGCCAGATCAAACTGCCTCTCTGTAGAAGGATGTGTTCCTGTTTTGTCATCACTTGTTGTATAGACCCTTGCATATTTCAGCAGTCTCTCATAAGCTCTCATAGTTATCTTCCTTTTCTGTTCATTTTCCCGTCTTGTCTTTACTTTCTGACAAGAAGTGATTTTCCGGTCATTTCCGCAGGCTGCTCCATTCCCATCATCTCGATCATGGTCGGCACAATGTCACAAAGGGCGCCGCCCTCACGAAGGGTGTAAGCCGGATCAGCCCCTACCAGCAGGAAGGGAACCGGATTGGTCGTATGCGCGGTCCAGGGCTCTCCTGTTGTCTCATCCAGCATATACTCGGCATTGCCGTGGTCTGCTGTGATAAACATCTGTCCGCCGACCTCTGTCAATGCATCAATGGCTCTTCCCATGCACTGGTCTACGGTCTCAATTGCCTTGATAGCTGCAGCTTCCACGCCGGTATGTCCCACCATGTCGGGATTGGCAAAATTGGTGATGATCACATCATATT
>CAMHFW010000094.1 GCA_946184675.1 uncultured Clostridia bacterium
CCTACAGGAATTCGTCGCTGAAGGGTCCTCTCCAGCTGCCGATCTGGCTGCCGTCGTCTGCGTAGACGTTTACCTGGTATTCCCGTTCAAAGATGCTGTATTCCATGGTGGAGATGTAGTAAGAGCATTTGGTACTTTCTCCCCTCTTGCAGGTTTCTTCTGAGGTCCAGGTGCTTGTGCTTCCGGTCACGGTGTCTGTTACTTCAAAGGTGATGTGGGTGGATGCACCGTCGGGACCGCCCTGCAGGGTGGCCTGGATGCTTGCTGCCTGCTGAGAACCTACCAGAAGACTAAGGCCGGTATCGATTCTGGCGTGCCACTGATAGATTTCATCCCGCAGCTGATCGGCTCCGGGATAGTCTGCTGCGAGCAGTTCTTTCAGATATGTATATGCAGTATCATTTGCATCTTCCTTTACCGACTCGCAGTAGTTATACTTTGCTTCCAGGCATTTTTGATCTGCTTCTTTGTATCCGGGTATATCCTTGAAATATACGACCGCATCTTTGTATTTTTTCTCTGACGCCAGCTTCTGTGCCTGCTGATAGGCGCATTCTTTTTCCTGGTCAGCCGCATTCTTGTATTGTCCGGCTTCCCGAAAAGCATCTCGCGCCTTGCTGTATTCACCTGCCTCCAAAAGGGACTGTCCCTTGCGGTAGTTGTTCTCTGTTATTCTTTCCTCCACAGACGGATCTCTCAGTTCTGCAGGCATATCATCCTCATAGTCTGTCAGGACTTGCAGAACTGCTATGGCATTGTCATACTCCCCTTTTTCCTGCAGAAGGTCCGCTTTCTCAAGAATCGTTTTGTAAAGGGCCTGCACAGACTCTTCTGTTTCTGTAAAGCCATTATCTATCATTGCAGAATAGATTTGCAGGGCTTTGGAGGCGTTTGATGAGGACATTTTCTCCTGAAAGGACTGAATATACACATCTGCTTGCCCGGAACATAATTGCCGGATTTCTTCACGAACTTTCTCTTCATCCGGCAGACCGCTGAGCAGATCAACTGCGTTCAGTGCTTTCTCCCACTGATTGTGGTTGAGCATATACCGGATCTGTCCCATGATGCAGATTTCCCTGGTCGTCTGCTCATCCACACCGCATTCCCGAAGCATGGCAAGATAATCTGCTCCCGCATCAACCAGACCAATCCCGGTCTCCTGCTTGTTTTCGTCGGAGTCCCGGCTGCACTTTATGATCACATTCTCAGCAACTGCCCTAAACCGTTCCTGCTGCCCCTTGCCCATGCTGTCATATGGCCACTCCTGCAAAAGTTCCCGGCTCATCTGGGTGATCTTCTCTGTGTCTGCCTGATTTTCTGACAGAGCTGTCATCTCCGCCTCCAGAGCCTCCTGCTGCATGCGGGGGATGACGACCTGCTTCTGGTATACAAAAAGGCCGCTCAAAGCAATAACTACACAGATGACAGAAATACTCAGCCGCCCCACAAGGCGGTGTTTCCTGCTTGCAGGATTATAACCGGGGATAACTTGGAAAATGCGGTCCAGTCCTGTCGTTTTCTGGCGGATCCTGCGGATCTGCTCCCTGATCTGCGCAGCAGATGAATAGCGCTTTGCCGGATCGATATGTGTCGCTTTATCCGCGATGCGGGAGGCGTCTGCATTGCCGGGCAGCATTTTCTGTATGAGCTTGCCCAGGGCATAAATGTCTGTGCGGGCATCCGAAGCCGCAAATCCGTACTGCTCCGGTGCTGCGATTCCCTGTGTCCCGATCAGCAGAGTGTCTCTTCCCTGCCCTTTTACATAAAGCTTGGCCGCATCATAGTCGATGATCTTGACCAGGCCGTCCTCTGTCATCATGATATTAGAAGCCTTAAGATCTCTGTGGATAATAGGCGGCTTTGCCCCATGCAGAAATGTCAGACCGTCGCATAGTTCTGTCAGGATACGGATCCGCTCAGAAAAAGGCAGTTCCTGTCCGCTGTCTGCTTCCTCCAGAATCTCCTCCAGAGTTTTTCCCTGGATCAGTTCCTCGATGACGACCAGCTCGTCATCTTCCTTCCAGAAGGCCTCGATCCGGGGGACAAATCTGCTTTTGTGCGCTTTGAGCCAGTCAAAGACCTCTGTATTATAAACAGACAGCCGCTTCTTATAGTAGAGATGGCCCGAGGCATTGTCCCTGACAATCGACCTGCCGTCCTCTAAAACCTGCACTTCCTCATAGAGTGCCATTTCACAGAGTTTTTCCAGTTCCGTCATTCTACCAGCTCCTGATGTAGTCTTTCTTATGAAGCCTGATTATGTTACAATGTAATAGCATCCTCGCGGAGCGTTATATCAGATGGGAGAATGGACTCCCATCTGATATATGTTGTTTCTATCATACACCAATGAAAGGAAGAGCACAATGAACGAATCAACGACAAAACAGCTGGAAAACATCCTTTCCAATATTGACTCAGAAAAACAGATGGAAGAATATATGGAACTGCCCAAGGTGACTGATTCTTTTCAGTCCTTTTCTGAATACTTCCAGTCCCTCGAAGCTGTCAGGGCTCTCGGCAACAGCGCACTGATCACTTCCAGTGGTCTGGAGCGTTCTTACTACTACCAGGTTATGAAAGGTACTCGCCAGCCCGGGCGGGACAAGGTACTCCGGCTCTGCCTGGCTGCAGGTCTATCCCTTCGTGAGACCACGCGCGCCTTGGAACTTTCCGGCAATGCCATCCTCTATTCCCGCAGCCGCAGAGACATCATTCTGACCGTGGCAGTCAACCAGAAAGCCGGCGTCATCGACGCCAACCTTCTTCTGGACAAATACGGAGAAGAGCCGCTTACATAAACGATACCGCAGGGACAGCACCTTGTCGATTCCTGCGGTATTTTTCTCTTTTTTCCATGGCTCTGATATATTATAATATGGTCAGAACTATACCATTTTTCTGAAATGAGGTGGACATTATTTCTCCCGCTAAAAGCAAACCACGCAAATCCAGAAATTCCGGCGGCAGGATCCGAAGGTTTACCCACAGCATGTATGCCAGGTTCCTGGTCATCATGATCATGCTGACGGTCATTCCTGTTATCGTTGTCCAGGTCTTTTATACGCGTTATTTTATCGACCTGGTCCGCAATAACCGAAGTGATATCGCGCGCAATTACGCAGCTGTTATTTCGGAGGAGCTGCTTGCATCCGGCTATCTGGGCGGAACGACTTCTGATACCATTGATGCGGAGCTGTCTCAGTTCGCACATATGTACAATGGCCGCGTCATCGTGGAGGACGCGTCTTTTGTTGTACGTGCTGATACGCATGGTATGATCACCGGCCGCCAGCTGGTGTCGGAGGATGCCATTCTGGCCATGCAGAATACAGAAGTCAGTGTATACAATACCTCCACGGATATGCTCCGTCTGACTTATGTCATTCATTCACCGGAAGACGAATCCGTCTCCGGCCTGATCCTGATGTATCTGTCCTGTGCGGATCTGACGGAATCCTATCGGTCTGTCGCGCAGTCTATGATCATCATTATGACCATTTTCAGTATTGTCCTGATCATATTGTCCTTTGTCCTGTCGCATAGTCTTACAAAACCTTTTAATACCATGTCATCGACGATCAACAGGATTTCCGAGGGCAAATTTGACCAGGAGGTCTCTCTGAAAGGATTTACGGAGATTGAGCAGATCTCCGATGCCTTCAACCGGATGCTTTCCCGTCTGAATGAGCTGGAAAGCTCCCGCCAGGAGTTTGTTTCCAACGTATCGCATGAGCTCAAGACGCCGCTGACTTCCATGAAAATCATGGCCGACTCGCTCAATATGCAGCCTGATGCTCCTGTGGAACTTTACCGCGAATTCATGCAGGATATCACCTCCGAAATTGACAGGGAAAATACCATCATCAGCGATCTGCTGGCCCTGGTCAAAATGGATAAGACGGATTCTGATCTGCATATTCAGCCCGTTAATATCAATGAGATGCTGGAGCTGATCCGCAAGCGTCTCAAACCCATAGCGGCCCGCAGGGATGTGGAAATCAGTCTGGATGCCCAGAGCGAAGTCATTATGGAATGTGATGAAGTCAAGCTCTCTCTGGCCATCTCGAACCTGGTTGAAAATGCCATCAAGTATAATATCGCCGGCGGCTGGGTCAATATGGCCCTCAGCAAGGATGAGAAATATTGCTATATTACTGTAACGGACTCCGGCATCGGCATTCCGCAGGAGTCTCAGGAAAAGATTTTTGAAAGGTTTTACCGGGTGGATAAGGCCCGCTCAAGAGAGAGCGGCGGCACCGGTCTGGGACTGGCTATCACCAAAAATGTTATTATGATGCACAAAGGTTCCATCGTCGTTGCCAGCAAGGAGGATGAGGGCAGCAAGTTCTCGATCCGCATCCCCCTGCGCCGTGAACAGACTGAGGAGGTGAAGGCATGAGAAAACGCAAATTCATATGTTCTCTTCTGCTCCTTTGCCTGATCCTGGCTTTGAGCGGCTGTCAGAATATCAAATCGCTTCTGGCTTCGCGCAATGAGGAGGACAATTCCGGCAGCACCCGCCAGGGCTACAGTGTCTATTATATCAATGAAGAGGAAACCAGGCTGACTCCGGTCTCCTACCGTCTGGAATCGACGACCGAAGACGGTATCGTAGAGGAGATGCTGGGGCTTCTGGCCGATACCCCGGAGCAAAAAGGACTCAAGCCCATCATCACTCCCCCGGTCAGTCTGCAGCGCTACGAGTATGACAAAGACAGCAAAACCATCAGCCTCTATCTAGACCAGACTTTCGACACGCTTCCGGAGACTACCAGAGTTCTGATTACAGCCTCTCTGGTCAAGTCCTTATCCCAGTTCAGCGGCATTCTGGACTATGTTTCCATCTGTGTGGGCGACCGCTGGATAGCGGATGCGGATGGCAATCCCCTGCTCATGAAGAATGAAGACTTTGTAGTTGCCTTAAGCGGCAGCAATCAGATGCTCAGTGAGGCTACGGTCAATCTGTATTTTGCTTCCTCCGACCATACAAAGCTGAAACAGCTTGCCATGCCGCTCAAATATGAGTCCGGCAGTACGCTCTCTGCTGCTGTCCTGGACGCCCTGATCCGCGGTCCGGTCGCCGGAGACTGTCAGCCCGTTCTGTCGCCCAATACGCATGTCAACACCATTTATATCAAAGACGGTCTCTGTCAGGTTGATTTTAACCGCGGATTTCTGGAAAAGGTGGCGGGGCAGGATTTCTCCCTCAATGTCTACAGTGTCGTGAATACTCTGGCAGGTCTGGATGAGATCAATCAGGTACTCATTACAGTGGATGGCGCTCCTGTGAAGGAAGCACCGGATGCAGTAGATTTGTCAGAAGCCTTATGGCCCAGTGATACTTATGTAGAAGAGACCTCTGCCGCAGAGACTTCCGCTTCAGAAACACAGATTACAGAAACTGAAGCACCTGCTGAAACAGAAACCAAAGCGCCTGTTGATACAGAAAGCAAGGCGCCTGCTGATAGTAAGAAATAAGGAGAATGAAAATGGAAAGAGTTGTTGAGTTTCTTAAGAAAGCAAATGTTTATTATCTGGCTACTGTAGAAGGAGACCAGCCCAGGGTAAGGCCTTTCGGCACTGCTCATGTTTTCGAAGGCCGTCTTTACATTCAGACCGGAAAGGTAAAGGATGTGTCCAAACAAATCCATGCCAATCCCAAGGTGGAGATCTGCGCCTTCTGTGATGGTGAATGGCTGCGGGTAGCCGGCACCCTTATGGAGGATGACAGAAATGAGGCCAGACAGTCCATGCTGGATGCCTATCCTTCTCTGCAGAGCATGTATGCCGCAGATGACGGCAATACAGAAGTCTTCTATTTTAAGGATGCAACAGCAAGCTTCTGCTCCTTTACACATGCTCCTGAGATTGTAACATTCTGACCCATACAGCTTTGACAAAGGAGATCTGATTATTTGAAACGCCCTCTCGTATGGGTTGGAATCGCATACGTGACAGGCGAGGCTGCGGCGGCAGCAGGCATTCCCCTGACCGGGATCCTGGCAGCTGCGGCAATCATTTGTATCATTTTGCAGGCAGGCAGTAAGCATCGGGAAACGGCTCTGCGCCGTATTCTCCTGCTCCTGCCTGTCTTTTTTGTGTCGGGTTTTGTCGTTTTCTGCCGGGCAGCTTCCCCGATTTTTCCCGAATTCCCTGATGACGAAACAGCGTCCGTATCTGTCACCGGCACGGTCTCTTCCCGTACAGACAAAGACAGCAGTGTCGCTTTTGAGATTCTGCATGCCCGGATCCTTCCTTCCGATGAAAAGAAAACGGCTTCCCGGGAGCCTGCTTTTGGCTGCGTAATCTATGTCAGGCCGGAGGAGGCCGGGCAGATCCGCACGGGCGACAGAATTCTTGCCAAAGGCCGCCTTTGCCTGCCGGATACTGCCTCTAATCCCGGACAGTTTGATATGCGTTCCTATCTGAAGGCGCGCGGTTTTTCCTTTGTCCTCTTCCCGGACAATCTGGAAAAGCTGTCATCCTCCCGGTCCTGGAGAGTACTCCTGCAAATCCTGCGTCAAAAGCTTGCCGCTGTTTTTCTCCGCCTGTTCGGTCCGGTCGAAGGCGGGGCGGCCTGCGCCATGATTCTGGGAGAGACAGCCAGTCTGCCGCAGGAAGTCAGGCAGCTCTATCAGGACATGGGAATCATCCACATCCTGGCCATCTCCGGCCTCCATATATCCCTGGCTGGAGCCGGGCTTTTCCGTATACTGCTGAAAGTGCGCCTGCCCCGCCGGTGGTCCTGTCTTCTGAGCATGTTTATCGTGCTCAGCTACGGGGTCATGACAGGCATGTCTCCCTCCACAGCCCGCGCCGTCATCATGTTTTCGGTGTCCATGACAGCCCTGCTGATCGGCCGGACCTATGATATGATGTCGGCTGCTGCTCTGGCTGCCCTGATCCTTTTTACCAGGTATCCGCTCATGATCACTCAGGCAGGCATGCAGTTTTCTTTTGGAGCAGTCTGCGGTCTGGGCCTTGTGTTCCCGGCTTACCGCAAGCTTTTTAAAGAGGATTCTCCTGTCCTGTCTCTCCGCAGCAGGGACAAGAAGAAG
>CAMHFW010000095.1 GCA_946184675.1 uncultured Clostridia bacterium
ACGCATGGTAACCATGATGCCTCTTGCCTTCAATCTGGGGCGGAAGGACTTTCTTACTTCTTTATTCAGCTCTACAAAATTAATCTTCTCAGCAGGCACGGGCTCTGCGGCAGGATCCATTTTCTCAGAAGCATCCGGGGCATCCTCAGAAGCAGGCACCTCCTGCTCCTTTTTCTCCTGCTCCGCCGCCTGCTCATCCACAGGCTGTACTACCTCTTCGGCAGGAGCTGCCTGTTCCTCCCGCACAGCTGTCTGGTCCTCCTGCACAGCTGTCTGGTCCTCAGCTGCGGGAGTTTCCTCTTCTGTCTCACCATCAATAACGAAGCCTGCTTCACGAAGAGCTTTCTCAATCTCGTTCTCAGAAAGCACCAGTGTATGCGGATTTGCAGAATCTGCTCTCTGCTCTGCCGGTGCTGTTTCTTCTGCAGCAGTTTCCTCCTGGTTTTTCGCCTCCTCGATTTCCTGGCTCAGATCCATGTTCTCCCATTCGGGAGTCTCTGTCTCCTCATCCAGCAGACCGGCACTGTCCATGTCATTTCCCTGGTTGGAGGGAATATACTCACGGATCTCTTCCTTCTCATCATCCGCTGCGGCAGCCTGTGCGGCCTTCTCCTCACGAATCTCCTCCGCGAGTTCCTCAATCAGGGTATTCTCACTCTCCTGCGGAAGCATCTCCTCCTCGTCCTCAGCACTGCTGTTGTGAACAAGCAGAGCAAGCAGTTCGATAATCAGAATAACCGGTGCTGCAATGAAGACAATGGGAATTCCTCTGTAAGTATATGCTCTCTGGGTAATCAGGCAGTAAACCAGGCCGCCGTTGATTACAATCAGAATCAATGCTCCAACGATATAATTAAGCGGCTTGGGAAGCTTGCCCACAAGACGGGCAAAGAAACCGATAATGGTGCCGATGATCGAATGTCTGAGCAGCTGTCCTGCCTTGATCCTTCTCACAATGCTGAAATAGCAGCGTGCAAACCAGATATAGGCAACAACAACCAGACCGGCTGCACCATAGCGGTAAACATCACCGCTCATATGATAGAGCCTGTAAATGCCATAGATGATCGCGGCTCCCACAACCGCCATGATAATCACAGCGATCTCTGTGAAAATCCGGTCAAACCAGGTGAGGGAAACACCATCCACACCGCGCTTCATACCGGTTGCCATAATACAGAAAATCAGGGAAAGGATAAACAGTACCGCTGCTGCAATGCCGATGATCCTTGCATAGCGGAAGTACTCCTGCATCCTGTCAAAATTCTGGCTGGATGTATAAAAGCTATCCTGTCTGGTAAGTTCATTATCTACCGTAGTATAGATGATATACTTGCTGGCAGTCTGGGAAAGGACCTCAGACCATTTATCTTTTTCAAGAAGGTTTCCGGGGATAGAACTCTTTACTGTTGTCTCACCATCGGTATTAGAAATCAGGGCATAATGATTGCTGGCTTCGATACGGTCCTTGGCATCGTCCCCGCTGGATACCAGCTGATAATGATCTTCATCCTGAATCAGGAAGGAGAAATTGGTATCCTTACCCATATAATTCTCTATCAAAGTAGAAAGAAGCTGTTCATTGCCCTCACGGAGAACCGTAGGATCAGCTTCAATGCCCTCTACCAGGCCCAGGAGTTTTTCGACACTATTGTTGTACTCCTCTGCGAAGCTGCCGCTGTTGAAATAATCTGTACTATAACTGCCTCCCGCATACCTGTCCTGAATAAACTGATAGGCAATAAATCCAGATGCAAGGGCTGCCAGACAGGAAATCATAAGAAGTATCCTCATGATTACCTTGATCGGAGTGCTCTTCACTGCAGACCACTCCTCCTCTGCTGTCTGCGCGCGGCTGTCTGCTGTCTTCTCTACGACAACACGCTCATCATCGACGCCGTCCCAGAAATCTTTTTTCTTTCTTGCCATTTCGTTCTCTCCTTTTGCAAAGCAAATCTATCCGCAATAGACCTTGCGGCCCGATAACTGTCTTTTCCAGCCGCCCATCCGGCAGCCGATCAGGCAGCGACTCATCGCTGCATTATTGTCAACATTGTACACCAAAACAGTCTTCGAATCAATCCCTTAGTTTACTTACTGCTGCCGACGCCAGTATTCAGGAGGGTCGTCCGCATCGTCTGCACCAGCTCCTCTGCCTGTTTCAGGCTCCTGTCACCGGAAAACTTTTTCAGATCCATCTCAAACACCGGCGCTTTTCCGCTGAATTTCAGTTTCAGTTTCCCGCCGTACAGGCGAAGCAGATCCGGCACTCCGTCTGCATTGATATCCGCTTTGGAAGAAAGAGTAATCTGCAGGATTCCGTTTTTCAGGCTGACCAGGTCAGCGTCAAGCCCTGCACATTCTGTTTTCAGGCGGACAATCCGGAGCAGATTCATTGCCGGAGAGGGAATCTCTCCGAAACGGTCCAGAAGCTCTTCCAGGACATCCTCATACTCCTCTTCGTTCTGCACAGAAGCGATTCTTTTGTACATATCAAGCTTCTGATTTTCACTGCGGATATAGGTTGCCGGCAGGTAAGCATCCAGGTCCATATCCATCACTGTTTCTGACATGATAGGCGCGGGTTCTCCTTTTTCCTGTGCGACGGCTTCTCCGAGCAGTTTACAGTAGAGATCATATCCAACCTCTCCGATATTACCGCTCTGGTACTCCCCAAGCAGACTGCCTGCTCCGCGGATCTGCAGATCCCTCATCGCGATCCTGTAGCCGGATCCCAGCTGCGTAAACTCCCGGATAGCGGAAAGTCTCTTCCGGGCAATGTCACTTAGCACTTTGTCTCTCCTGAACAGCAGAAAAGCATACGCAGTCCGGTTGGATCTGCCGACTCTCCCCCGCAATTGATACAGCTGGGAAAGGCCGAATTTATCAGCGTCATGAATGATCAGAGTATTCGCATTCATGATGTCCAGTCCTGTCTCAATGATTGTCGTGGAAATCAGCACGTCGATCTCCCCGTTTACAAAACTGTACATGACTTTCTCCAGGGCCCGTTCTCCCATCTGTCCGTGAGCATAGGCAACCTCTGCCTCCGGAACGATGGCTCCGATCCTGGCGGCTGCTTCCTCGATTCCGCCAACACGATTGTATACATAAAAGACCTGACCGCCGCGCCGGAGTTCCCTCCGGATTGCATCTCTGACGACATCATCGCTTTCTTCCATTATATATGTCTGGATGGGAAGCCTCTCTGCGGGGGCTTCTTCCAGAATGCTCATGTCTCTCACACCAATCAGACTCATATGCATGGTCCTGGGAATTGGTGTGGCTGTCAGGGCGATGACATCGACCGTTTCGCGCAAAAGCTTGATTTTTTCCTTCTGACGGACTCCGAACCGCTGCTCCTCATCAATGACAAGCAGCCCCAGGTCCTTAAAGACAACATCCTTTGATAAAAGCCTGTGGGTACCGATGACAATATCGATTCTCCCTGCTTTCAGATCTGCAAGTGTCTTTTTGATCTGCGTCGGCGTACTGAATCTGGAAAGGATCCCCACACTGACCGGGTATCCCTCCATTCTCTGGCGGAAGGTCGTATAATGCTGCTGTGCCAGAATAGTCGTCGGTACAAGAACCGCACACTGTTTTCCTTCCTGCACAATCTTAAAGGCTGCCCGGATCGCGATTTCTGTCTTGCCAAAACCGACATCCCCGCAGATCAGCCTGTCCATGATCTTGCTGCTCTCCATATCTTTTTTTACAGCATCAATGGCAGTTTTCTGATCGTCAGTCTCCTCAAAGGGGAACAGATCCTCAAATTCTGTCTGCCAGACGGTGTCCGGTCCGCAGGCAAAACCCGTTCTGGACTGACGGGAAGCATACAAATTGACCAGGTCATGTGCCACGACCTGCATTTCCCTGCGCACCCGGCTCTTCGTTTTCTGCCATTCTGAGCCGCCAAGCTTGCTGATCTTTACCTTTTCTGTCTCTGCATCCGCATACTTCTGGATCTTGTCCAGACAGGTTACCGAAATAAAATAATTACTTCCGCCCGCATACTCGATCTTGACATAATCACTTTCCACATCATCGATGCTGACCTGCTCAATACCTCTGTAAATACCAATTCCGGCATCCTCATGTACCACATAATCGCCGACATGCAGGTCTGACAGCTTTCGAAGATCCGCTGCCGCATCTCTTTTTTTGGCGGTACGGCTGCGTTTCCTTTTTCCGTCTCCGAACATATCATTTTCCGAAATGATCACGAATCGAAGAAGCGGGTATTCGATTCCCCGGCGGAAGCTGCCATGAATCACAAGAATCTCTCCAGGACGGGCCTGGCGCTGCAGATCTTCGGTATATTCGGCAATGATCTCCCTTTCCGCAAGATCTTTGACCAGCTGACGCGCTCGCAGAGATGACCTGCTCACAATAATAATGCGGTACTTGTTCTTTTTCCATCTTTCCAGGTCCCTGACCAGCAGAGAGAAATTGCCGCGGTAATTTCTCATGCCGGTCCCGCTTACGGCAAAATGCTTATTCAGGGGGATGTCTTTGAGTCCTGCAGGAATAGAAGCAAGCAAAAGAAGCCGCATTCCGGCAGCCTTTCTCATAATCTTTGCACTGTCAGTAAGCGGCGAGGCCTGTTCCGGAAGAAGACGGCCTGCTGCCAGACGCTCCATCATACTTTCCTCGCACTGGGCATATAGGGAGCCTGCTTCCTCTTCGATTCTGGCCGGTTCATCGAATATGATCAGGCAGTTATCTTCCGCGAAATAATCAAGAAGTCCTACTGTCTGATCAAAGAAAAAAGGCAGATAACTGTCTGCATTCACTCCTGTCTGCGACAATAGCACCTGCTCGCAAAATTCCTCCACCTGATACTTCAGCCAGGCTGACTGCGCAAAGTTCCCATCATTTTCCAGAACCTGCATCCTTTTTTGCAGGGACTTGCGGATCCTCGCTATACCTGCTTCCAGCTCTTCTTTTCCCAGAATATATTCGGATGCGGGATAAATCCTGGTACTTTCACACATCTCCACGGTGCGCTGACTCTCCGCATCAAAAATACGGATGGAATCGATTTCTTCATCCCAAAGTTCAATCCGGAAAGGCGCCTCATCACATAGATTATAAAAATCAATGATGCCGCCGCGAATGCTGAACTGTCCCGGCTGCTCGACCTGCGATGTCCGCTCAAATCCCGTGGCCGTCATCTGCGCCGCAAAATGGTCTGTATGCAGCTTGTCTCCTACCTTTAAGTCCAGACAGCTGCTACGGAGTCTGTCAAGCGGCAGGATTTTATCCAGAAGCGCTCCCGCGCTGGCAACGACTGTAACCGGCTCTCCATCCAGCAGCTTCCCTACTGCTGCCAGTCTCTGGCTTACAATCAGGCTGCTGTGTACATCCGCTTCAAAGAAAATGGCATCCTTAGACGGATAATAAAATACATTCCGGTCAAAAAACCGGTAATCTTCCTCAATCTCTCTGGCCCTTGCTTCTGTCGGTGCAATAATCAGTTTTCGGGGAAAAGCTTCCCCTGCGCAGGCAATCAGATGACACTTCATGTCATCCACACAGCCTTCCAGCATCAGAGGTCCCGTATTCTTTTTCAGCTCTTCCTTTGCCGCGGAGAATCCCGGCATCTCATTTAAAGGTTCCAGTAATATACGCAATTTACGCCCCTCCTGCCATGCTGCTTTAAGCCTGCTTTTAACTGCGTTCCTTCTTTTTTATATTATATAAGTTCATTGCTTTCGTTGTCTCACCGGATGCCATCAGCTTGACAGCCTCTGCCGCGTCCTTTTCTGCCTCGTCCATGATTTTTCTGTCAGTACTGTCAAAACGCGAGAGCACATAATCCGCCAGATCACGTCCCTGCGGATTTCCTCCGACTCCGATTCTGACCCTCTTAAAATCCTGAGATCCCAGATGAAGGATAATGTTTTTCAGTCCGTTATGCCCTCCTGCGCTTCCCTTCTCGCGGATGCGCAGCTGCCCTGCGGGCAGATTGATATCATCACAAATCACAATAATGTTTTCCGGAGGAATCTGATAGAAATCCGCGATCATCCGCAGACTCTCCCCGCTCAGGTTCATATAAGTCTGCGGCTTTGCAAGAATCACACGGCTGCCGCCAATCATTCCTTTCCCGCAGATTGCCCGGTGCTTTTTTTCTCTGACTGCGATCTGGCAGTCCTCTGCCAGCAGATCGATCGTTTCAAAACCAACATTGTGCCGTGTGCCTTCATATTTTTTAGTCGGATTTCCCAGTCCGGCAATGAGATATGTCATATCAGATTCCGCTCCTTTTTTACAGATAAAATTTATTTTAGACTGCATGCCCGCTTTTTGTCAAGCTGTGTCAGACACGTACGATCATCCTCCCATAACAAGAAAAAGACACCAGAATCCGCCTGAAATCTTCTTTCGGCCCGGATCCCGATGTCATTTCTTTGTGCACATGACACTCATTCACCATCCTGTTTTTTCTGTATAACTACGCCGTCAAAAAACTTCTTAATATTCGAAGTTCTCTGCGGCTGCTGCTTCCTCATATTTTGCAAGTATTTCGCGCTGAATTCTGTCTCTGGTCTGTGAGTTGATTGGATGAGCAATGTCCCTGTACTCTCCGTCAGCTGTCTTGCGACTGGGCATAGCGATAAAGAGTCCTTTCTCTCCATCGATCACCTTGATGTCGTGCACAACAAATTCTTCATCGATGGTGATAGATACTACCGCTTTCATTTTGCCTTCTTTGCTGATTTTTCTTACTCGGATGTCTGTGATTTGCATAAAGATCTCCCCTCATTGATACTTTTTTCGGGTTCCCCCTAAGTGATACATCCGTCCTTCACTGCCTCATACAGCGTTTGCTTTCTTAACCTGATTTTCCTTTCAAGTTTCAAGCGATACTCAATTATAGCATCATTCTAACCAAATGTGAACACTATTTCCTATAAAAAAAAGCGGATTTTATTAAAAAATTACCAAATTTTTAACAAAAATCGTCTTCCTTGCCATTTCATTTCTACCTCTATACAGGAGTTTTTGATCTGAAAGAAATCCATTGATTTTT
>CAMHFW010000096.1 GCA_946184675.1 uncultured Clostridia bacterium
TTCATTCAGTTTCATGAAAAGGTTCTCCTTTGAAAATTGATTCTAATTGAAAATGCAAATGAGAATCAATATTGTTGATAATCATTATTATATATGACTAACCGAAAAGATGCAATCCTTTTTTTCAAAAAGTCAGAAAAAGCTAATACAGGCCGATGTGGCTGCCGGTCTGTACAAGCAGAAAGCGGGTATGATACAATGGAACAAACCGTTTTCGGAAAAATGCAGAGAGCATCGGCGGGATCCGGGGTTACCGCGGGCCGCTGGAATAGAGAGGGAAAGGAACAGAGCAGATGAGTACAGTGATACCATTTGAAAAGCTTTATAATACCAGGGATCTGGGAGGCATGGCAGGGGAAGGCGGACGCCGGATCCGCAGCGGAAAGCTGATCCGCAGCGGCCATCTCTATTTTGCCAGTGATCATGATAAGGAATGGCTGAGCGGAAGGATCGGTCTGATCGTTGACTTCAGGAATAAGCAGGAGGCAAAGGAAAAGGCAGATCCTGCCCTGCCCGGCGCGGACTATGTCCATCTGCCCATTATTCAGGATATGGTGACCGGGATCACGCGGGAGGAAAAGAGCTTCGGCCAGATCATGACAGAGCTGCTGCATAACCCGGAGGGAGCCCTTGCCTATATGGAGCAGGTTTATACGACATTTGTGACCAATGATTTTGCCATTTCCCAGTATGCACATTTCCTGGACCTGCTCCTGCAGGAGAGGAAGGGAGCAGTCCTCTGGCATTGTACAGCCGGCAAAGACCGGGCAGGATTTGCTTCCATTTTAGTCCAGCATCTGCTTGGCGTGAGCCGGGAAGACATCCTGGAGGATTATATGATGACAAACCAGTGTCTGGTGCCGGAGGTAGAGCCGCTGATCGCCATGATCCAGAAGCAGGTCCATGATGATTCTCCCCAGGTCCGCCAGGTTCTGGAGATCCTTTTCGGCGCCAGAACAGAATACCTGGCAGCCCTGTATGAGAAGATCCAGGAAGGCTTCGGCAGCTTTGAAGCATTTGAGGAGCAGGCACTTGGCATCGATCAGGAGAAACGGGCAAGACTTCAGGAAATGTACCTGGAAGGATAGGAAAAGAGGTTGACGAAATGAAAAAGGTCATAGTGGGCATGTCCGGAGGCGTCGATTCTTCGGTCACCGCTTATCTGCTGAAGGAGCAGGGCTATGAAGTGATAGGAGCCACCATGCTGACCCGGGACGGGGCAGAAGGGGAATGCCGGGATGCGCGTCTTGTGGCAGATCATCTGGGAATAGCACACCATGTGATCGATCTGCGGAAAGAATTCCGGGATATGGTGATTGAACATTTTATCAGCTCTTATCTGGCCGGTAAGACGCCGAATCCCTGTATCGTCTGCAACCCCCTGCTCAAATGGGGAGCCTTTTATGATGCCTGCAAAGGGCTGGGGGCAGAGCTTTTCGCGACCGGACACTATGCCCGGATCTGCCAGCTGGAAAATGGGCGCTTCAGTTTGCAAAATGCTTCCTCCCTGCAAAAAGACCAGACCTATGTCCTCTGGCGGCTGAGCCAGGAGCAGCTGGCCCGGACTCTGATGCCACTGGGGACTTACGAAAAGGCCCAGGTGCGCGAGATCGCAGAGCAGCTGCAGCTGCCGGTGGCGAAGAAAAAAGACAGCCAGGACATCTGCTTTATTCCGGACGGGGATTACGCCGGATTTATCCGACGGGAAGCAGGACATCTTGGCAAAAGCGGCCATTTTGTCATGGAAGAGGACGGGGAGCGCAAAGTCGTCGGCAGTCATGAAGGCACCGTTCAGTATACGATCGGTCAGAGAAAAGGGCTGGGCGTAGCGGTAGGCAGGCCGGTTTATGTATACAAGATCGAGCCGGAGACCGGACAGGTTTTTCTGGGAGATCATGACAGGTTGATGAAAAAGAGCCTGATTGCCTCTGATCTCAACTATATGGGCGAAGGCCGGTTTGCAGAAGGGAAAGTTTATCTGGCCAAGACCCGCTATACGCAGAAGATGAGTCCCTGCCGGGTAACCTATCTTGCAGAGGATCAGATCCGTGTCGACTTTGAAGAGCCTGTAAGAGCCATCACCCCTGGCCAGTCCGTGGTATTGTATACAGACGATTGGATCGCAGGCGGCGGCGTGATCGAGTAATAATAGGCGTGTGTCTTGAAAAAGCGCATAGCTGAAGACAGAGAGGATGAACATTAAACAATGAAAATTGCGGTAATGAATGCGACGAAAGTTTCCATTGCTCCTGTAGACCAGGCGGCGAAGGCCTATCCGGACATAGAACTCTTTCATTTCATGGATGAGGGAATGTCCTGGCTGGGAAAGCAGGAAGGAAGAATCTCCGGACGGAATCTGTCCAGAATGGTCAGCCTGATCCATAGCGCAGAGGAGCTGGGAGTGGACGGGATTCTGCTCTCCTGCACGATTTTCTCTCCATTTATAGATGAACTCAGGCTTTGTACAGATCTTCCCCTGGTAGCAGCGGATATCGGCGTTTTCGAGAAAGCGGCAAAACTCTATCGCAAGGTAGGAGCCATTGTGTCATTTGCCCCGACCTTGGAAAGCGTGGCATGGGTAGCAGACCGGTGCAAGAGACAGGTCAGGCCGGATTATGATGTGGAAATCAAGTTCGCCAAAGGCGCCTTTGAGGCAGCAGCCGCAGGCAATGTAGAAGAGCATAACCGGATCATCTATGAGACCGCAGAGCAGTTTCAGGATAAGGAAGCCATCATCCTGTCTCAGATGTCCCAGATCCGGGCCCTTCCCCTGTTTCAGGATTACCGGGTTCCGGTTCTGACTTCTCCATCTGTCAGCCTGGGGCTGCTGATTGAGGAAATCAAGGGAAAATAATTGAGTTCAGAACGCGACATTCGTTTTGTTCAGAAACCTTCATAAAATCTTCATTTCTTTATTACGAATACTTCATAGGCTCAGCACCTGCAGGATAACAGATTCGTGATACTATAGAGACAGGAGATTTTATGGAGGTTTTTCTATGTATAACATACTAATCGTGGATGATGAAAAAGACATCGTAAATGCTTTGAAAATATATCTGAACAATCCGGATTATCAGTTGTTTGAGGCTTATAACGGAAAAGAAGCTCTTACGGTCATCGGGAAGGAGGACATCCATCTGGTTCTGCTGGATCTGATGATGCCGGTCATGGACGGGATCACGGCGATGGCCAGAATCCGCGAGTTTTCCAATGTGCCCATTATTCTGCTGACAGCCAAGAGCGAAGATACAGACAAGATCCTGGGACTCAATGTCGGGGCGGATGATTACATCACTAAGCCCTTTAATCCCTTGGAGCTGGCGGCCCGGGTCAATTCCCAGCTGCGCCGTTATACGCGTCTGGGTGCTGACCAGAGGCAGCAGGAGGTCTTTGCGGTGGGTGGCATCGTTTTGAATGACAAGAGCAAGTCGGTGCAGGTGGATGGGGAGGATGTAGCCTTAACGCCCAAGGAGTTCGATATCCTGAAGCTGCTGATCTCCTCGCCGGACCGGGTTTTTTCTCCGAAAGAAATCTACCGGCAGGTCTGGCAGGAGGATCCTTTTACCGGAAATGACAATACGGTGGCTGTCCATATCCGCCATTTGCGCAAAAAGATTGAGATCAACCCGGACGATCCACGTTATATCAAAGTTGTCTTCGGACAGGGCTATAAGCTGGAGAAAGGAAGACAGGGATGAAGGAGTTTTCAAGATCCGCAGCAGGAAAAATCATATTGGTAATTGTATTTTCTATCTGTTTAGGGCTGGGGATTGTCAGCATGATTTCCGGGATGATTCTGGTGGAACGGGATGCCTATTCTGTAACCGCAGAAGAATTTATGCAGTCACAGCGCAGCAGGATTATTTCGAATGAAGCGCAGGAGACCGTTTTTAACTATGTCTTTAATCAGGAGATGACCCGGGAAGCTTCCGAGGAGATCCTGTGCATTACAAGACCGGACGGCTCAGTGCTATATCAAAGCAGCTCCTGGAAAGAAAGCGCGGGAAAACAGGCTGATACAGAGCTTGCTTCCTTTTACCTGATCGGCTTTAGAAGCGAAGAAGGATATCTGATTTATGAGGATTGGATCAGCCAGGATTCTGTCCCGGATGCGAAGCAGTTTGCGGAGGAGGTCGCAGGGGAAGAAGGACTGATTTATGAAGTGCAGATGGATGCACAGGCCTGCCTGCGCTGGACAGGAGTGAATTATCGGTATTTCCGGGTGTTGATATGGATTTACGGACTGCGCTATGCCATCTGGCTGATCTGCGCAGCTGCCTGGATCCTGGCGATTCTCATTTTTATCTGGCTGGTGATGGCTGCAGGGCACAGGCCTGGTAGTGAGGAGCTTGTGCCGGGGCCCTTTTTTAAAGTACCGTATGATTTGATGATACTGGGTTACCTTGTCATTTTGGGCTTCGGAATGGTCCTTCTGAGTGAAACACCTATGAATGGAACCATCCGATTCGCAGCAATCGCTGCCTTTTTCCTGGGAATGGCTGTATTGACACTCGGAATGTGTATGAGTTTTGCATCGCGCCTGAAACAGCATATGCTCTGGAACCGGCTTCTGACGGTGCGCTTTGCCAGACTGCTCTGGCGCGGTCTGCAGAAAAGCGGAAAAGCTGCCGGGGATGCTGCTTTTCAGCTGCCCCTGATTTGGCGCAGTGTGCTGGCCATCGCAGTGATTACGGTGCTGGAGTTTTTCGCTATTATTGCGTTCCATTGGGACGGTGAATGGCTCCTGCTTATATGGCTGCTGGAGAAGATTGTTCTGGTCCCCTTTGTTTTGAGTGTCGTTTTGTCAATGCGCCGGCTGCAGCAGGCAGGGAGGGCGATGGCTGCGGGGGATCTGCAGTATCAGATAGACACGAAGGCCATGCTGCCGGATTTTAAGGAGCATGCAGAGAATCTGGGCAGTATTTCGAATGCCATGACAATCGCAGTTGACCAGCGGTTGAAGAGTGAGCGGATGAAGACAGAACTGATCACCAATGTGTCGCATGATATCAAAACGCCGCTGACGTCCATCATCAATTATGCCGACCTGATTGCCCGCGAAAAACCGGAGAATGAGAAGATCGCAGAATACTGTGAGGTTCTGACCCGGCAGTCCGGCAAGCTCAAACGCCTGATCGAGGATCTGGTCGAGGCATCGAAAGCATCCACAGGCAATCTGGAAGTCAATCCGGTTCCCTGTGACGCCTCCATCTTCCTCCAGCAGGCAGGAGGAGAATATGAAGAAAAGCTGGAGGCGGCCGGCTTGTCTCTGGTGACAAAACTTCCGGACAGGGAAATCATGATTCTGGCCGACAGCCGCCGCATGTGGCGTGTTTTTGACAACCTGATGAATAATGTCTGCAAATATTCCCAGCAGGGCACTCGTGTCTATTTATCCTTGGAGGCAGAGGGGCAGGAAGCAGTTATCACCTTTAAAAATACCTCTGCCCGGCAACTGGATATCAGTCCGGAGGAACTGATGGAACGTTTTGTGCGGGGAGATTCTTCCCGAAACACGGAGGGGAACGGGCTTGGCCTATCCATAGCACGCAGTCTGACCGAACTGCAGGGCGGCAGCTTTTCCCTGCAGGTTGACGGTGATTTATTTAAGGCAATCTTGCGCTTCCCGATTTTCTTCATGAATTCTTAATCCTGTGCATGCTTTTTTCTTCATCCGCAGCTCTGTAAAATGAAAACAGAGTATGGTGGAAGGAGGAAATGGCATGCAAACTTTGAAATTAGTGAATGCTATATTCATGGCAGCATTTGTGATCTGCTATGCCTATCAGTTTTTCTACATTCCGGTTCCCTGGCTGAAAAAGGAAAAAGCCAGGACTCTTCCGGCCGGACTGCATTCTTACGCTGTCCTGATCTGTGCCAGAAATGAGGCGGCTGTGATTGGTGATCTGATCGACAGCCTGCATGCGCAGACTTATGAGCAGAGTCTGATCAGAGTTTTTGTGATGGCAGATAACTGTACGGATGAGACAGCTGGGATTGCCAGAGCAAAAGGCGTGCAGGTTTATGAGCGATGGAGCACAGAGCAGGTAGGAAAAGGCTATGCTCTTCAGGCTTTGCGGCAGCGGATGAAAGAAGATTATCCGGAAGGCTTTGATGGATATTTTGTCTTTGATGCGGATAATATTCTGAAAAAGAATTATATCGAGGAGATGAACCGGACCTTTTCTCAGGGGCATGATCTGGTTACCAGCTACCGCAACAGCAAAAACTATGCGGATAACTGGATCAGCGCCGGCTATGCCCTCTGGTTCCTGCGGGAGAGCCGCTATCTCAATCATGCCAGGAGCCTGCTTGGCACCAGCTGTGCGGTCTCAGGAACAGGATTTCTGTTCAGCCGGAAAGTGGCTGATGAGATTGGAGACTGGCCCTTCCATCTGCTGACAGAGGATCTGGAGTTTACTGTG
The DNA here is from genome assembly GCA_946184675.1 of uncultured Clostridia bacterium. Classification (GTDB taxonomy): domain Bacteria; phylum Bacillota; class Clostridia; order Lachnospirales; family Lachnospiraceae; genus UBA2912. Next base: position 6,429 of record CAMHFW010000096.1, read on the forward strand.
AACCAGATCACAAAAGGCAGAAAGATTGCTTTTTGCGCAGAGGCAGAGTTTTATGATGAACAACCGGTCAGCTTTTTGCAGTCCTGGCGGCAGCGGCAGCGCTGGACCAAAGGATATATCCAGATTTTTGCCGCTTACTGGAAACAGCTCTTTGGAGGAATGTTACATGGCAGCTGGTCCTGTTTTGACTTTTTTATGTCGATCATGCCTGCCCTGGTGCTTTCTCTCGGTTCACTGGCCTGCAATATCGCAATCTGCATCTGGGGAGGGATTGCAGGACAGGATATGATGATTGCACTGTACAGCGCCGGAGAACTTGTCCGGAATATGTATCTGACACTTCTGGCGGTGGGCCTGATCACAACGATTAGTGAGTGGAAGCATATCCAATGCGGTTCGGTACTGAAACTGGGTTTTTGTCTGACGTTCCCGTTTTTTATGTTTACCTATATTCCCATAGCCATTTCAGCCTTTTTCTGCAAAGTGGAGTGGAAACCAATCGCGCATACGGTGACAGTCGGTCAGATGCAAAAAA
>CAMHFW010000097.1 GCA_946184675.1 uncultured Clostridia bacterium
GCTCCATGGATCTTGCTTCGCTCTCATCCAGAGCAAGAAAAGCATTGTTCTGCTTGAGTACCGGGAAGTCATCCGTCATAAGGGCAGTACCCATCATAGGGCCGCCGCTGATGAGCTTGTAGGGCTGTCCCTTGTATCCGCCGCAGAAATCCATGATATCTTTAATCTTGGTTCCAATGCATACTCTTACGTTCTTAGGCTCGGAAACAGCAGAACCATCTACGGTTACACGCTTTGTCGTAAGCGGAATACCGTCTTTAAGATATCCGCCAAGGAAACCGATGGATGCCACGTTCATAACAACAACGCCGACATCTGCCGGAAGTTTTCCGGGAGGCACCTGACGGTTGGTCAGCTGATCGATCAGGACTTTCTCAGCGCCTTGCGGATAACGGGAAGGAAGGGCCTTGACAGTGATATTGTCAAACTCTTTCGTCTTCTCTTCCATCAGCTTGATCGCTTCGGGCTTATTGTCCTCGATGCCGATGATCGCCTGTTTTGCACCGAGACATTTCAGGACTTCCTGAATGCCATAGATCACGTTTTCGTAGTTCTCAAGGAACTCTCTCACATCTGCTGTGATGTAAGGTTCACACTCAGCGCCATTGATGCAGAGCATGTCAACATCCTGTGAGGGATTGAGCTTGATATGAGCAGGGAAACCCGCTCCGCCGAGACCTACAAGGCCGGAATTCTTGACAGCTTCCAGGAAATCTTCTCTGCTGTTGATCACCGGGGGCTTGATCTCGGGATCAATTGTCTGAAGACCGTCCGTATCAATGACAACTGCCTGGGCAGTGGAGCCATTGGGCATCAAAACTGTCTCGATCTTGTTGACTGTTCCTGACACGCTGGAATGGATCTTAGCAGACATAAAAGCCGTGCTGTCGCCTACTACTGTTCCTACATAGACCTGATCCTTCGGCTTTACGCAGGGCGTACAGGGAGCACCGATATGCATGGACATAACGATCTTCACCTGCGCGGGAACCGGCATCTGCACGGTCTCACACTCCGAAGTATGTTTTCTGTGAGGAACAGGAGCACCAGGGCTTTTTACAAAACCTAAGCGGCCAAGAATACTTGATTGTTGTGCCATTTGAATCCTCCTCCAAAATTTGTGGACTTACGTCCGGTTACTATTTAATAAATCGGAAAGCTTACTCGGCTTTCTGATTATATTCATGCATTGTGTATTCTTTCGAGACGATTTCCAGAATATCCAATACATCCGAATTATTATACCAGATATTCTTCTCTTTATCAACAAAAATCGCCAGAACATTATATTGATCAGCAAGCTTGATTCCCTCATCCAGCCCCAGTACAAAACAAGCTGTAGACAAAGCGTCACAAACTGCCCCGGATGGCCCGATCACAGTGACCTGCATCAGACCGCTGTCTGCGGGATAACCGGTAGACGGATCCAGGATGTGATGATAGCGGACGCCGTCTTTTTCAAAATAGCGCTCATAATCCCCTGATGTGGAGATGGAACAGTCCGTTACTTCCAGGACACCCACGTAATCAGAGATCTCCCCTCTGGGATCTCTCAGGGCAACTTTGAAATTGCCGTCCGCTTTTGTCCCGAAAAGCCCTATGGAACTGCCGGCGGAAACCAAAGCTCCCTTTGCTCCGGACTCTTTCATCACAGCCAGTGCCTGGTCGATCGCATAGCCTTTGCCAATGGCGCCAAGCTCAATTGCGATCTCCGGATCCTCTGAAGACAAGACACCGGAGTCCGGATCAAACTTAAGTTTTGTATAATCGACCCTGGATCTGGCCTCTGCAATCTTTTCCGGAGCAGGGACCTCCATGTCAGCCGGATCAAAATCTTCCTCTTCCATCTTGTCAAACTGCCAGACCTGTGACAGAGGCAGAATGCTCATATCAAAAGCTCCGCTGCTGTCCCTGCTGATCTGCAAGGATGTCTCGATCAGATCCTTTATTTCTGAAACATCCGCCTGATGGGATTTGTTAAACAGATCGGCAGCAGAACCTTCCCTGCGCCAGGAAAGCAGCCGGTCACTGCTGTTTAAAACCTCTTCTGCCGCAAGGAGGGCATCCCGGGCGTTTTCCTGTGCAATCACCCGTACTGTAAAGACCGTTCCCATTGTAAAAATCTGGGAAGAATCATCTGTCATTTCCTCTTGTCTGCTTCCTGTTTCCAAAGACTGCTTTTCTGTAGATTTCCCGCATCCGCAGACCGATACCAGAAGTGAAATGCAAAGCATATATAAAAGAATCTTCTTTAACAGACTCGTTTGCAAAAACCAATACCCCGCTCTTTTTATTATTTATTTATCAAATGTTTATTTTTATCTTATTTATCATACTATGGTAAAAATCATTTTTCAAGTATGCTGCTGTTCTCAATTTATACAGTAATATGGTATTTTTTTCATGATTAGAATTATCTGCCGGCCGTAATCTGAATATGACTTATAATTGACAGATAAATAATAAAATGAGATAATAACAGAAACAGGTTCCGACGTAAACTTTTAATGAAAATGGAGGCATTTTATGACAGCATTTTTATCCGTCATCTCTCTTGCTCTGGTATTGTTTATCGCATGGCAGATCCTGGGATCTATCATCAATATTGTAGGTATTGTTGTTGATCTGTTCAGAGGTTAATGCAGTTTTCATTGCAGGAGCAATCATAAAATCGAGGGCCGCAGGCATGTTCATAGTTCAGCCTGCGACCCTCGATTTTTTTTATGATAAGTAACGGCCGGAATGCAGCCCTCCTTATGAATCTCAGGAAAGATATCCTTTTACTTTTGCAGCAATAGAATCTGCATCAAGCCCGTACTTGACCAGAAGATCCTTGGCGGGACCGGATTCTCCGAAGGTGTCATTGACACCGATCTTCAGTACCGGTGCGGGATAAGCTGCACAAAGCGCATCGCATACAGCGCTGCCAAGGCCGCCGATCACAGAGTGCTCCTCTACGGTAACGACCTTGCCTGTCTTTCTGGCACTTGCGATAATCAGTTCCTCATCAAGCGGTTTGATTGTGTGAATATTAATGACTTCCGCGCTGATACCCTGCTCTGCAAGCTTCTCAGCTGCTTCCAGGGAATTGCCCACACAGAGGCCTGTCGCAACGATTGTTACGTCAGTTCCTTCACGCATTACGATTCCCTTGCCAATCTCGAACTTGTAGGTCTCAGGATCATTGAGAACAGGAATAGCCAGACGGCCAAACCTGAGATATACAGGTCCCTCATACTCATAAGCCGCCTTTACAGCTGCCTTTGCTTCTGTGTCATCACAGGGATTGATGACTACCATGCCGGGAATCGTTCTCATCAGAGCGATATCCTCATTGCACTGGTGGGTCGCGCCATCCTCGCCTACCGAAATACCGGCATGGGTTGCGCCGATCTTTACATTGAGGTGCGGATATCCGATGGAATTGCGGACCTGCTCATAGGCACGCCCTGCTGCAAACATGGCAAAAGTGCTGGCAAAAGGAACCTTGCCGCAGGTAGAAAGACCTGCCGCGATGCCCATCATGTTAGCTTCAGCGATACCGCAGTCAATATGTCTCTCAGGGAAGACCTTTTTAAAGGTACCGGTCTTGGTGGCTCCTGCCAGATCGGCGTCCAGAACCACAAGATTCTCGTGCTCTCTGCCAAGCTCTGCAAGTGCTTCTCCATAGCTTTCTCTTGTAGCAATCTTCTTCATCTCCGGCATTATTCTTCACCTGCCTTTTCCAGATCTGCCATCGCAATCTTGTATTCCTCTTCGTTGGGTGCCTTGCCATGCCAGCCTGCCTGGTCTGTCATGAAGGATACACCCTGGCCCTTATGGGTTTTGGCAACGATACATGTCGGCTTGCCTTTATTATCCTTTGCTGCTGTGAAAGCACCTCGGATCTGATCAAAATCATGACCATCAATCTCGATCACATCAAAGTTGAATGCTTTGAACTTGTCTGCGATCGGATACGGGGAGCATACATCGGCAACATTACCATCAATCTGCAGTCCATTGTTATCAACGATCACACAGAGGTTATCCAGTCCCAGATGGCCGGCCTTCATGGCTGCCTCCCAGATCTGGCCTTCCTGGATCTCGCCATCACCGCACATACAGTAAACACGATAATCCTTCTGATCCATCTTTCCTGCCAGAGCCATGCCGACTGCAGCAGAAAGTCCCTGTCCCAGGGAACCGCTGGACATGTCTACACCGGGAATATGCTTCATATCGGGATGTCCCTGCAGGTAAGAACCTACATGGCGCAGAGTCTTCAGATCTTCCACAGGGAAAAATTCTCTGTGAGCCAGTGTCGAATACAGTCCCGGCGCAATATGTCCCTTGGAAAGGACAAAACGGTCGCGGTCTGCCTTTTTCGGCTCTGCAGGATCAACATTCATCTCTTCAAAATAGAGATAAGTCAGGATATCAGCTGCGGAAAGGGATCCGCCCGGATGTCCGCTCTTTGCATGAAAAACAGCCGTTACGATACCTTTTCTGATATCATTGGCAATCTTTTTTAATTCCTTATTTGTCATTTTATAAAAGTCCTCACAATTACTTTCTGTTCATGTCATACTCTCTGTATGCATCAACCTTGGGCTGGGAAGAACAGCCGGGAACGAACTCACATGTCAGGAAGGCTGTGATCAGTTCCTCTCTTACCTTCTGTCCGGATGTAAAAGCTCCAAGACAAGCAATGTTGGCATCATTGCTGAGACGGGCTCTCTTTGCGGAATAGATATCTGTAATCAGGGCTGCAATAGCGCCTTTTACCTTATTTGCTGCAATGGATACGCCAAGTCCGGTTCCGCACATCAGAATCCCTCTGTCATACTCGCCTGCAACAACAGCTTCTGCAACAGCAGTCGCAGTGTGAGCATAGATCGGATCCTCACTGCCAAAGTCAGTAACTTCGCCAAGTCCCTGCTCTGTGATATATTTAATCAGAGCCTGTTTTTCATTTTCCGCGTTGGGGTCACAGCCGATCGCGATTTTCCACATAATGTTTGCCTCCTTAAATCCTTCAGGTTCAGTCAGAGTCCATAAAAAGGAGCCACAGTCTTATGGCTGCGGCCCCTCTCGCTATACTTACATTTAAACTAATACAGCTTCAATACCGTCAGCCATTGCTGTGATGATGATACAGCAGGATGTTGCTCCGGCATCCAGTACGCCTCTGGAACGCTCGCCAAGTCTGGCTGCGCGGCCAAAGTTTGCCTTGAGATTGATGGTGGAATCTCTGCCGGCTGCAGCTGCTGCCTTCATATCCTCGAGAGCTTCCTTGAAATCCTTGCCTTCTGCAGCGGACTTCTTCAGAGACTCTGTGGCAGGAGCCAGGGTGTCAACAAGTGTCTTGTCGCCAACCTTTGCATCAACGATTTCCTGAAGATCAGACAGACCCTGCTCAAACATCTTTGCAAGCAGATCCAGTGTGATCTCATCCTCATCATCCTCAGCATCAGACATACCCATCAGCAGTGTACCGTAAATAGGTCCCATGGATCCTCCGATCTTGGTCAGCAGAACATTGCCCAGGTCAAAAAGACCGTCAGAGAATGTAGTCTCGTCGTCTCCGAGCTGCTCCTCATAGAGAGTAAAGCCCTTGTTCATGTTCATGCCGTGGTCGCCGTCACCGATCAGTCCGTCTACGTCGCCCAGATACTGCTTGTTGTCCTGAATACCCTTGACCATAGCCAGCAGAATGCCGCGGCCGTCTTTGTTCATAAATACAGACATCTTGTTCCTCCAAATCTTAGCGCTGTGTGAGGCCCATCGTGCTGACAGGCATATCCAGCATCTCTTTCAGTTCATCGTCAAGCTTCATAACAGTGAGAGTAGCTCCCATCATCTCAAGAGAGGTGAAATAATTGCCTACATAAGCCTTGTAGATCTTGATTCCCTTCTCTGTGATGCATTTCTCAATCTCATTATACAGAATGTACTGCTCCATAACAGGTGTAGCGCCAAGTCCGGAAACCAGAACCGCCACTTCATCGCCTGCTTCAAAAGGAAGGTCGGGAAGAACGATATCTGTCATTCTCTTTGCCATTCCCTTTGCATCCTCAAGAGGAACTACCTCAATACCGGGTTCGCCGTGATGTCCGATACCAAGCTCCATGGTGCCGTCCTTGATCTCAAAGTTGGGATGACCTACTGCAGGCAGTGTGCAGGGAGCAAGACCAATACCTACGGAACGAGTATTGTCAATTGCCTTCTGTGCGGTCTCGATAACCTCGTCAAGAGAACCGCCCTTTGCAGCCTTGGCGCCGCCGCACTTCCACATGAAAATCTCGCCTGCTACGCCGCGGCGTTTTTCTCTCTGATCCTTGGGAGCGGATGCAACGTCATCATTCGCAACGACAGTCTTAACCTTGATGCCTTCACGCTTTGCCATCTTGGTAGCCATCTTAACATTCATATTGTCGCCGGAATAATTGCCGTAAAGGCAGGCAATACCTTCACCGCCGTTTGCGGCACGGAATGCTTCCAGGAATGCAAGTGCTGTCGGGGAAGAAAAGATCTCGCCTACTGCAATCGCGTCGCACATATTCTCACCGCAATATCCTACGAAAGCAGGCTTATGACCTGAACCGCCTCCGGTTACAACGCCAACTTTTCCCTGAACGGGAGCGTTAATCGCCGCAACAACACCTCTTGGATTGTCTTCGCCAGTTACAACATGTTTTACGATCTCTTTGTGGGCTTTACAAAAGCCTTCGACCATCTCGTCGACCATATCATCTGGATTGTTCAGGATTCTTTGCATAGTAGTGTTTCCTTTCTTTATTAAATCTTTGAGTATCAAGGCGCAAGATATAAAATGAAGTTTGTATTCTCCTCTGCGCCCGTTTACTTTTATAGTACAATTTTACAGCATATGCTTTTTGCGGTCAATCATTTTCATGATTTTCAC
>CAMHFW010000098.1 GCA_946184675.1 uncultured Clostridia bacterium
AGATATGTGTGAAAGGAGATACTCGCCTTCATCGTAAGTACAATTTCGCGATGAAGAACAGATCTTATCGGAAGTTCCGAAAGGAACTCCCGATAAAAGGCTTGCAGAACAAGCTGTATCATGATTACGAGGTTTGCGAAGCGGTTCTCATAAGAGAAGCCTCCGGCGGATCGCAGGCATGCGCAGTGGAAGGTGGCGCAATCCGGAGTAGAAGACAGGAGAGTAAGCTCCGGAAAAATTGTGCTTACGGTACGGGTGGATAATGAAATATTATACGCTTTCTAATAAAACAGGCAGAGAAAGAACATTTATTGCGGGATATGTCAGCCATTGAAAGAGAAAAATCGTAGATATAATGGGGCATTGCAATATCTGGAAGATGGAAATGATGTTCAAAAAAAAATTGCAGCATAGGTGTAACCACAACTAATAAACAACGTTAATAATCACTAATGGATTTTTTGAAGCAGATGGGAGGAAAAAAGATGTTTTTTGATATCGATGGACTCAGAGATGATATGGAAGATGACTGCTACGGCGCATTTTTCGCAGGAGGATATGGTGGAGCAATGATCGAAGCGTTCGAGATCGAGGAGGCTTCTGATGAGGAGGTACTCAGAATCGCACAGGAGAAGGGCTATAATCTGGGACGATATGAGGATCAGGACTGATCAATAATGTGAGATCGGTACAGCAGACCTTAGCTATACAAGAAGCGGATATCCGGTGATTACTGATTCCTATACGATTGGTAAATGTATACCCGAAGCGAGAGAAGTATACCTGCAAAAGCCCGGTTACAGCAATCAAGACAGAGGCGGATTGCAGCTGCGCAAAGCGGAATGTGCTTTGCATTCTGCACGGCGTGGAAGGAACGCTGAGGTGTTCCTGAAATCTGCAGAAGCTTACGAGACTTAATACCCGGCTGTCCGCTGCAGGTATCTGAAAAAATAAGGCAGGAGGATCAATAGGCATGAGAATGATATTATGCGAAGACATCCGCCTGGGAGCCCTTTGCACAGAGAATCTCGGTGCAAAGCTCTCTGGAAAATGGCAGGATGCAAGGACCGCAAAATTCAGGACGCTGATTGAGCATGCAGCAGAAGAGCAGGCAGAGTACATCGCCCTCTTCGGCAATATTTTTGGGCAGGAACGTGTTGCGGAAGCCGTACTCGACGGCTTGTTTGATGCGGTCAAAACGGCAGCAGAGACACAGGTGCTGCTATTCCTCAATCAGGAGGAATATATGCGAATTAATTACCGGAGCGATAAACCTCAGAATCTGCATATGATCTGCACCGACATCAGTGATATATTCGATGATGATCATCTTGCGGTCCGCATTCTGAAAGGAAATGTGGAACTGCAGCTTGATGATAATGATGCACTGATGATCCGCAGGGCAGCAGAGGGAGGTACTACTTTGACTGTTCTGGATGAGGATCATATTGTCCCGTCTTTTGAACCGATAGGGTTTGAGGATTCTCTGAATAAAACTTTCGGTTACTCAGTGCTGGAGTGGGAACCGGAAGAGATCATAGATTATCTGGAGACCGAGGAGCAGGAGTTTTCCTATCATTCCGAAGAGGTGGAGCTTCGCCCGAGCGATGATGAGAAGAAGATTTCCGCTCTTGCTGACCTGATCTGTCAGGACTGTGCGCCAAAAAGCTTCCTTCGTATTACACTGTCCGGAACATCTATGTTCGGCATGATCATCAATGCCAGTTCTTTGAAGGAGCAGCTGCAGAAGCAGATTTTCTTCGCGGACATTTTTGATAACACTGTCATGGATATAAATGAGGAATCCTTCGAGAATGATATTTCCCTCAGCAGTGAGTTTGTTCGCCTGGCAATGCAGGACGAGGGCTTAAGTGAAACAGAGAGAAACAGGATAATCAGCTTCGGCTGGAACGCCTTGAACGGAAAAGAGGTGTCTGCAGAATGAAACTGATAAAGATGCATGTAGACAACTTTGGCTGTCTCCATAATTTTGATTATGAATTTAAGAATGGTCTGAATGTCATTCTTCACGATAACGGTTGGGGGAAGACCACCATGGCCTCGTTCCTGAAGGCAATGCTGTATGGGTTTGACACCAAACGAAGCAGGGACATTACCGAGAACGAGAGAAAGCGTTACTCTCCATGGCAGGGCGGCAAATACGGCGGCTCTCTGGATTTTGAAGCAGAGGGAAAGAAATTTCGAATCTTCCGCACCTTTGGCCAGACACCTCGTTATGATAAAGCCACACTGATGGTTTTAGGGTCCAATGCCGAAATCAAGATCGATGCAGATAAGATTGGTGAGATGCTGTTCCGTCTGGATGCAAGCGCATTCCAGAGGAGTGTGTACATTAATCAGAATGGTCTTTCAATCGATGGTGCGGCAAGCAGTATCCATACTCGTCTTAATGCGTTGGTCAGTCAGGCCAATGATGTGGCAGCCTTCGATGATGCCATCGCCAGGCTGACTGCTCAGGTCAAAGTTTATGAGAAGACAGGATCCCGCGGCCTTCTGGGAGATACCACACGGCAGATTGCCGCAAATGAACGGGAAAAGGAAAAACTGGAAAAAGAGATAGCGGAACAGGACCAGGCCAGAGAGCGTATTTCTGAGCTGGATGCGCAGCTTATCGCGATTTCGGAGATTATAAAAGACAAGAAAGAGAAGCTGGAGAAAGTAACCGGCGAAGCGCAGAAGCGTGAAGCTGCCAGGAGACTTTTAGAGGATCTGAATAAGCAGATCGCAGGCGTGGAAGCTCAGCTTGCTGAAATTGCGGATTCTCTTGGCGGCAAAGTGCCGGATGATGCTGAAATTGATCAGGTAAAGCTTCAGAGCCAATCAGCAGCTGCACTTACAAAGCAACTGAACGATTTGACATTATCTTATAAGAAGCTGCTCACTGATTTTGAACTGCTTCAGCAGAAATATAACGGACAGCTTCCGACAGCTGATCAGCTGGATGAGATTCAGAACATTTACGGAGAACTGCAGGGGATTCGTTCTACAGAAAATGAGGCTGCTCCGGAGGATGAGCCGGAAGGCTATACCATGATCAGAGATACTGCTGCAACAGATGCAGAGTTTATTGACAGACTGACAATCACAGTCAGCTCGCAGATGACCTTACAGCAGTATATTCGCAAGCTGGAAGAAGCAGATCGTGATGTATCCGGTGAGCAAAGGTCATGGACAGAAAAGAAAAAGAGATTTGCAGGCTATGCTGCTGAGGTAAGCCGCTTTCAGACTGAACTGGAAGGCATAAACGGATATGCTCCGGAAGCGGTAGATCCTGTTATAGATGGATTGGATAATCTGCAGAGGAAGCAAAGAGAGTTGAGGCAACAGGCGGCAGATCAGAAAGCTTCCATCGGGCGCGAGCGCAGTTCCTGGGCGGAGAAGAAGCGGCGTCACAAATCCTTTGAGGAAGAAACTGTCCGACTTCGGGGAGCGGTTGATGCACTGTCTGTATACCGTCCGGAGGCAGTTGACCCGGTGATCAGCGGACTGGAAACGCAGCAGGAGAAGCAGCGAATTTTGAGTCAGCAGATTATCGATCAGAATGCCTCTATCAGCCGTGAGGCTGAGTCCTGGGCAGAGAAAAAAAGGCGATTTATCAAGCTTTCTTCTGAGACAGAGAGAATTCAGGGGGAATGCGATGCCCTGCAGACATATCGTCCGGAGGCAGCGGATCCGGTTCTGTCAGCACTGGAAACACAGCAGAAAAATCAACAGAGTCTGATACAGCAGGAAGCAAACCAGACAGCAGCTGTTAAAGGGGAGAGAGAAGGCTGGGACGAAAAGAAAAAGAAATACAGTTCCCTGAAAGAGGAAGCTGACCGTCTGGAGGAAGAGGTACAGAGCAGAAGCAGATATGAAACTTCTTTTGTAAGTCCTTCTATCGAGAGCCTGAAAGAAATTCAGAAACAGCAGCAGCTGGTGGAATTGCGGCAGGAAGAACTCGTATCAGACAGCCTGACCGGGGATCAGGAGACGCTCCTTGCTAAGTATCCGGGAGAGCTTCCGGATGTGTCTGAGGCAAATGCTGTTCTTAAGAAACTTCGCAGCAATACACAGAAGAAGTCTGATGTGCAGGGGGTTTCCGCAAAGCTTTCCGGTGAACAGGCCCGAGTGAACAGTCTGAAGGAGTCTGTTGATCAGATTGGAAATGTAGAGGAAGACACACCCGTTGAGGAACCGAAGAAATCTTCCGGAACGGTTATGATCGGTGCCGGTGCTGCAATTGCAGCGATCGGTGCAGTATTGATCTTCGTAATCTCGCCGTTCATGGCAGCGATGGCAGCAATCGGTGCATTTCTTATCGTTGCCGGTGCTGCCGCCAATAGCAGCTACAGGAAAAAGCAGCAGGCCTATGAGAATTACAGGGCTTCTTCCGCAAAGAAGCAGGAGAGCAGAAAAAAGAAGACTGAACTTCAAGAACAGCTGGATGCAGCATTGTCATCTGTCGCTGCTCTGCAGAAGCAGATTGATGAACTGAACGCCTCGATAGAAGCAGACGAGGCGGATATAGATACCTGGTCGAAAAAATGGGCAGATGGCAGCGAACTTACAGAAGGCAGTATTTCTGAAATAATAGAGAATACAGAGCAGGCAGCCCGGCTTCGTAAGAAGAAGCAGGAGATTGCCGCAAAAGAAGAATTCGTCGTCGAAAAGACAGCGTTTATCACTGAGGAACGTAAAAAAGTTGACGATCAGTATCCCGAACTGAACGGATTAAGTATTGAAGCTGCATTGGAGCAGCTTCGCTCTGCCGAAACAGAGGCAAAGCTTTATAACGGTCAGCTTCAGACCGCCGGGAAGAATCTGGAGAAGTTCCTTACAGAAGCAAAATTAAGTGCTGATCAGATCGCTGCGGAGGAGTCACCTGCCCTTACAGATATGCAGGCTAAGCTCAGCGAGATCCGGAGCGAACTTGCTGAAATCGAAGCCGGCAGAAAAGCACTTGATGAGCATTATCCGGAAATTTCCGGGATGTCTTATGATAATGCGCTGCGGACCTTGAGAGCTAAGGAAAACGAATATAGGCTTGTTTTCGGTCAGCTGCAGACAGCAAGGAAGAATCTTGAGAATTTTTTTGCGGAGACAGGACTTTCAGCAGATCAATTCAATACAGAAGAGTCTCCTGCAGCAGCCTCTATGCATGAGAAACTGTCTCAGCTTCAGGTCGAGCAGGAAGAGCTTGACAGCAACAGAAGGGCTTTTGATGAGAACTATCCCGAAATCAGTGGTCTGAACTACGATGAGGCTCTTAAGATCCTGCGTACCAAAGCCGGAGAATATAAAATGGCAGCCAGCCAGCTGCAGACTGCCATTCAGAATGAGGCAAAATCTGCTGCAGACGCAAAAGTTGACGCCGTACAGTTGAAAGCCGAAGAATCTCCGCTGATTGCCGGTATGCAGGCAGAGCTTGATAGAACGAATGAAGAGCTCAGGCAGGTAACTCTGAGCAGAACGCAGTATGATCAGGCTTTCCCTGAAATAGAGGGTATGGTGATAGAAGATGCCAAAAAGTTTCTGCGCGGTAAGGAAAGCAGCTATCGGATAATTAACGGTCAGCGGCAGACAGCTCAGCGCAATCTGCAGAAGTATCTGGCTGATACAAAGCTCACAGAGGGACAGCTTGCTTCAGACGAATCTCCGAAACTGGCTGAGCTGACAGCTGCAAGAGAATCGGCATCTCAGACGCTTACACAGGCGCTTAATGATGTCAATGAAGTGCTGGCGGCTCTGGATCTGGACACGGATGCGGAGCATATTCTTCAGGCGCTTCGCGAAGCAGAGCAGATACTGAATGAGTATAAGCAGTATGCCGGTAAGCTTCAGGAACGAGCAGAACGTCAGGAAAAGAAGCAGAGAAAAATCAATGAGCTTCAGGACAGACTGGATGAAAAGCTGGTCGTTCTTCAGAATAACTACGAAGATGCTGAAATTTCCGCGAGACTTCAGATGGTCCGGAAGGATATTGGCAATGCTGCACGTATGAAAGAGAAGAATGATGAAAATGAACATGCCCGTCAGATACTGCAGGAAAAGGTGGATGCAGCCGGTTCAGAAGTCGATGCCTTTATTGCAAAGTATGTGTATTTTGAGCCACAGAGCGAAGACATACTTTCTGAGGTCGATGCTAAAGTAGGAAAGTATGCGGAACTGACTGCTGCAAAGGCAGAGCTTGAAAAACAGCGTTCTGCTGCCGGTCAGCAGAACAGTGCTTCGGCCATTCAGTCCGAAGGTGGAGAAGAAGCAGAACTTCGCGAGCAGATACGTTATCAGGAATCACGCAGAGATGCATTTCTTGTGGAATATACACAGAAGAGTGATTTCATTCGTCAGGCGGATAAATCTCTTGAGAAATACCCGGATATCCTGGCTGAGACGTCACAGCTGTATGATCAGAAGCAGAGAGCGCAGAATACTCTGTTCATGCTGAAGCGTACGATTCAGCTGATCACAAGGGCAAAGGAAAATCTGGCCAATCGTTATCTTGGCAAGGTTGAGCGCCTGTTCAACAGTTATCTGCAGATCTGGCTGCAGAATGATGCAATACACGGCATCCTGGATATCGATTTCAGGATTTCCATGGAGGATAACCAAAAGGTTCATCTGGCAGAGGGATACAGTACAGGGTACTGCGACTTGATCGATCTGTGCATGAGGCTGGCTCTGGTGGATACGCTCTTTGAGAGTGAGGCCCCATTCCTGATTCTTGATGATCCATTCGTCAATCTGGATGAGGACAGACTGAACAAGTCGATGGATCTTCTGCAGCTGATT
>CAMHFW010000099.1 GCA_946184675.1 uncultured Clostridia bacterium
TTTATCATTAAGCGACTGCTGATTTCAGTTATTATCTTGATTTTTGTCGCTTTTATCATTTACGTATTGATGAGATGCCTGCCTACCTCCTATCTGGAGCAGATTGCAAGACAGAAGTCCATGCAGCCGGGTTCCAAGAGTTTCGAGGAATGGATGCAGCAGCTTTCTGCTACATATGGTATGGACAAGGGCATCATTCCGGGATTCATTTCCTGGTGCGGCAAGGCCATCAGGGGCCAGTTCGGTGACAGCTGGAAGTGGACGGTTCCTGTTATTGACAAATTCAAAGATTCCGTATGGATTTCCTTCGTCATGGGAGCGATCTCCTTTGTACTGGAGCTGCTGATCGCCATTCCGCTTGGCGTCATCGCAGCCACAAAGCAGTACAGCAAGACGGACTACACCATCACGGTACTTGCTCTTGCCGGTATTTCCCTTCCGACTTTCTTCTTTGCTTCCCTGCTCAAGCTCTTATTCTCCGTAAGACTTGGATGGTTTGACCTGGGCGGCCTGGTCGGAAGAAATTATGAGCAGCTTTCTGCTGCAGGCCAGTTTATGGATAAGGCCCACCATCTGGTGCTGCCTATTGTTACACTGACAGTTATCAGCGTCGGATCTCTGATGCGTTATACCAGAACCAACATGCTGGAGGTCCTGAATGCAGATTATATTCGTACGGCGCGTGCCAAGGGCCTGTCTGAGAACAAGGTCATCTATCATCACGCATTCCGCAACACACTGATCCCTCTGGTCACCATCATCGGTGGTTCCCTTCCGGGACTCTTTTCCGGTGCCCTGATCACAGAGACGCTGTTTTCTATTCCGGGAATCGGCTTTGTCTCCTACCAGTCTATGGTATCCGGTGACATTCCCTTCTCGATGTTTTACCTGGTATTTCTTGCCATCCTGACACTGCTTGGCAACTTGATTTCTGATATTCTGTACGCTGTGGTAGACCCCCGCGTCCGTATTGCATAAGAAAGGAGGTACTGCCATGAGTGATGATAAGAATTTACAGGAAAACACAGAAAATAAGCAGGAGCAGTACTCCTTAAATGATGACCGGCGAGTCAGGACCCTGTCGCCCGGCGCTCTTGTTGCGAAACGCTTTTTCCGCAACCGTGTAGCCGTGACAGGTCTGATTATTCTGGCCTTCATGTTTGTATTCTCCTTTATCGGCGGCGCGCTGACTCCCTACAAAGAGGATCAGCTTTTCTACCGCGACGACCAGGCTATGCAGCAGTATGCAGGCGTTACGGAAAACTCTGAATTCCGCTATGTAAAGAATCCGGAATCCAGCTTTTCCACACTGGCGCAGGCACAGTTCCTGATGGCTACGATCAACAAGTCGGATACCTTTGAGGCGGATGACATCACCTATACCTACAAGCAGGAAGGCGATGGCTTCTATATTATTTATGACGGCGATCTTCCTGTTGCTTACGCTTCCTACGATATCGTAAACGTAAGCAAGCAGGATGATACTCTGGATTTTGGTCTCCAGTGTGAGATTCTCCGCGCCTATACAAACGGTAAAAAGGACTTTACCTGGAACGGAGAAAAATATGAGGTCAGTGAAGTCGGCGATGTAACCAGAGACGGACAGGATGTGGCTTATGCCAGCCGCTATGTTGTCAATGCCCTCATGTCCGATGTTTATCTGACCAGACAATTCAAGGATGAACTGATCGAGAGCATCCAGAACGGGGCAGAAGAGTTCTCCTTCACAGATGAGAACGGTGAGGCAGCCGAATACACGATCACCTACGATGCCGGCACCAAGAGCTGGTCTGTTCTGCAGACCAGAGAGACGCATGTCTTTGATTCCTACGGCGCGCCCAGCAAGGAGCACCTGCTCGGCACAGACCGCAATGGTATGGACATGCTGACCAGACTCATGTACGGCGGCCGCGTATCTCTTTATATCGGCTTTATCGTTGTATTTATTGAGTCCTTTATCGGCGTTGTTCTGGGCGGTATCTCCGGTTACTGCGGCAAATGGGTCGACAACCTGATTATGCGAATCGTAGATATTTTCTACTGCATTCCGTCCATGCCCATTATCATCATCCTGGGTGCTGCCATGGATGCAGCTCGCGTGGATCCGCAGATCCGTATGATCTACCTGATGCTGATCTTGGGATTCCTTGGCTGGCCCGGTATTGCCAGACTGGTCAGAGGACAGATTCTTTCCCTGCGTGAGCAGGAGTTCATGATGGCAACGGAGGCCTGCGGCATCCGTCCTTCCAGAAGGATCTTCCGCCACCTGATCCCCAATGTTATCCCGCAGCTGATCGTAACCATGACCATGAGTCTTGGTTCTACGATCATCATGGAAGCGACCCTGTCCTTCCTTGGACTGGGCGTTAAGTTCCCCTTCGCATCCTGGGGAAATATCATCAGTGATGTCAACGATACATTCGTTCTGACCAATTACTGGTTTATCTGGATACCTGCAGGTGTCTGCCTGCTTCTCACGGTTCTGGCTTTCAACCTGGTCGGCGACGGCCTGCGCGATGCCTTTGACCCGAGAATGAAACGGTAAAGGAGGGAATATCATGGCAAAAGATAAAAAAGGCTTTGGATATCTCTCCGCAAAAGAGGCCAGACAGATATCTAAGAGAAATCGTAAGATCACAAATGAATTTGAGAAGAAGAGAAAACGCAAGAATGTGCCCGAGTCTGAGTATCTGACCCAGATGCACGACCCGGACAATGCAGTAGAGTTTGACGATCTGCATACTTATTTCTTCACTGATGCCGGTACGGTAAAGAGTGTTGACGGCGTATCCTTCAATGTACCGATCGGCAAGACGGTCGGCGTGGTAGGAGAGTCCGGCTGCGGCAAGTCCGTAACCAGTCTGTCCCTCATGCAGCTGGTACAGCGTCCCCAGGGACAGATCGTTTCCGGTGAGATCCGCCTCAATATGGGCGATAAGGCTTATGAAATTTCCAAGGTTCCCCAGGAGAAGATGCAGCAGATCCGCGGCAACGTGGTATCCATGATTTTCCAGGAGCCTATGACCAGTCTCAATCCTGTATTCAGGATCGGTGACCAGGTCGATGAGGTTATCGCTCTGCATGACGGCGAGGGCAAGAGCAAGGAAGACATCAAAAAGCAGACCATTCATGCTCTGGAAATGGTTGGTATCGCCAACAGTGAAGGCGTATACGGCATGTTCCCTCACGAGCTTTCCGGCGGTATGCGTCAGCGTGTCATGATCGCCATGGCCCTGGCCTGCAATCCCAGGATCATCATTGCCGATGAGCCGACCACGGCTCTGGATGTAACCATTCAGGCACAGATTCTGGACCTGCTCCGCAACCTGAAAGACCAGATCAATTCTTCCATCATGCTGATCACCCATGACCTGGGCGTTATTGCAGAGATGGCGGATTATGTTGTCGTTATGTATGCGGGCAGAATCGTAGAGCAGGGAACGGCAGAGGAGATCTTTGAGCATCCCAGCCATCCTTACACCATCGGTCTCATGGCTTCCAAGCCGGTTGTAGGCCGCCAGGTGGATGAGCTCTACTCCATCCCCGGCAAGGTTCCCAACCCCATTAATATGCCGGACTACTGCTATTTCAGAGACCGCTGTGACAAGAGACTTCCGGTTTGTGACGGAGAGTATCCCTGCGTGATCAGTCTTTCACCGACACATAAAGTAAGCTGCTACCGTTATTACGATGATCATAAGGAAGGAGGAGAAGCATAATGGCTGACAATCATACACCTCTGACATATGATCCCCAGTATATTCTCATGGTCAAGGACCTGAAAAAGTATTTCCCGATCAAGGGCGGCATGATGTCGCGTGTGATCGGACAGGTCAAGGCTGTTGACGGCGTTACCTTCAATCTCAAGCGCGGTACCACCATGGGACTGGTAGGAGAGTCTGGCTGCGGTAAGACAACGACCGGACGTACCATTCTGCGTCTCTACGGTGATAAGACAGACGGGGAGGTCCTCTTTAACGGAAAAGAGGTCTATGATATGAATAAGGCGGAGATGCGTGATCTGCGTACGCACATGCAGATCATCTTCCAGGATCCTTTTTCCAGTCTGTCCCCCCGTATGCCCGTCGGCGAGATCATCGGCGAGGCAGTCCGTGAGCACAATCTGGTGCCCAAAGCAGAGTTTGACGATTATATCGACAAGGTAATGGATGACTGCGGCCTGCAGCCCTTCCACAAGGACCGCTATCCGCATGAGTTCTCCGGAGGACAGAGACAGCGTATCTGTATTGCCAGAGCCCTTGCTCTCAATCCGGAATTTGTAGTCTGTGACGAGCCGGTATCCGCTCTGGATGTATCCATCCAGGCGCAGATCATCAACCTGCTCAAAGACCTGCAGAAAAAGAGAGATCTGACCTATCTCTTCATTTCCCATGACCTGTCTGTTGTTGAGCATATCTCTGACACAGTCGGCGTTATGTACCTGGGCAACCTGGTAGAGTACGGCAAGACGGAAGATATCTTCCGCAACCCGCTGCATCCTTATACCAAGGCTCTGTTCTCGGCCATTCCGATTCCGGATCCCAAGGCCAAGATGAACCGTATCGTTCTGGAAGGCTCCATTCCTTCCCCGGCTAATCCGCCGGAAGGATGCAAGTTCCACACCAGATGCCAGTACTGCAAAGAGCAGTGCAAGCATGAGGTTCCCAAGCAGAAAGAAATCGAGCCCGGCCACTTTGTGGTATGTCATCTCTTTGACTGATCAAAAAGTACAGAATGAGTGACTCGCTGCCCGGCAATGCGCCGGGCGGCGGTTTCTGAAAAAGAGTTTAGAGGAGGATGATTGTATGAGAAATCCATGGATTCCGGATCCTTACGGAGAAGAAGAGGAGCATCTGCATCCTGACCTCCAGTTTAGCTGGCAGGAAAGGCTCAGGATGGCCTGGCAGGCCATGAAAGGCGCTCTGCTGATCGGAGCAGTCTATCTGGTCGTTTTCGCAGCAATCATCGCCCTCATGATCTTTTTCTGGAAATAAAGCAAATAGGTTTAAACAAATCAAGACGTATAAAAACAAGATACTGTTTTTATGCGTCTTTTTTTATACTGTCCGCCTTTCGAATCTGCCCTTCGAACAGCCATTATAAAGCATTTAGAAAATTTTCTAAATGCTTGTTGACTGCCCGTCAGCCAGCTGTTATAATGTATTTAGACAAATATCTAAATACTAATCAGTGAAGGGGTGAGCGCATGGCGTTTGCAAATACCTTTAAAGCCTTGTCGGATCCGGCGCGCAGGCAGATTCTGGAACTCTTGAAAAAGGGGCCGATGTCTGCAGGGGAGATTGGAGCCCATTTTGATATGACCGGGGCGACCATTTCCTATCATCTGAAAATACTCAGACAGGCGGATCTGGTTTTTGAGAAACGGGAGAAAAACTATATTATTTATCAGCTGAATACCACAGTGCTGGAAGAGATCATCTTGTGGATCTCTTCGTTAAAAGGAGAAGAGACGGATAGCTGATTCCATTAAACGAAAAGGAAGGAGACAGACGATGAGCGCCAGTGTTCCGACACAATCTATGAATTATATGTGTATCTCGATTGCAATCTCAGTCTTGCTCCCGATCGCTTTGCTCTTGTATTTCCGCGTCCGGAAGCATGCAAATATCCTGCCGTTCTTTGTCGGCTGCGCAGTCATGCTGCTCTTTACATTTGTTCTGGAGCAGATCGTTCACAGCATCGTCTTAACTTCTCCGGCAGGGACCAGGATCCAGGGCAGCATCTGGCTGATGGCCTTGTATGGCGGATTGATGGCGGGCCTTTTTGAGGAGACTGGCAGATTTCTGGCCTTCAAGACGGTCCTGCGGTCAAAGAGAAATAACGATGCCAATGCCCTGATGTATGGTGCCGGTCACGGCGGTTTTGAGGCCATGATGATTCTGGGGATCGGCATGATCAACAATCTGACCTGGTCTATCCTGATCAACAGCGGGAATACAGAAATGATCACCGGAAAACTATCCGGAGAAGCGCTGACGCAGGCGGAGCAGACGATTCAGACTCTGATTAGCACGCCTTCTTACCAGTTCCTGCTCGGCGGCGTGGAAAGAATCTTTGCCATCATTTTGCAGATATCCTTATCTGTACTCGTCTGGTTCGCTGCCAAAAAGCTTTCTAGCATCCTTTTGTATCCGGCGGCGATTCTGATCCACTTTTTTGCAGATGCAGCAACAGCAGTGATGGCAGGCCTCGGCGTCCCGACACTTGCAATCGAAGTCGTTGTTGGTCTACTGGCCGTAATCTCTGCAATGATAGCGAAAACAGTCTGGAAGAGGGCAAGAAGAATTTCTGAAAGAGGGAAATGATTTTGAAAGAGTCAATTCTGTATGGAGTAGGGGTGGGCCCCGGCGACCCGGACCTGCTTACCTTAAAAGCACTGAAAGTATTAAAAGCAGCAGATGTGATCGTCTGTCCGGCCAAAGGAGGTAAGCCGGGTATCGCATATGAGATTGCCTGTCAGGCTTATCCGGATCTGGAGCAGAAGGAGATTCTGCCGCTTGACTTTCCGATGATCAAAGAAAAGCAGACCCGGGCACACAGGGAAGCGGCTGACCGCATCGCAGCACTGCTGCAGGCCGGGAAAACCGTTGTT
>CAMHFW010000100.1 GCA_946184675.1 uncultured Clostridia bacterium
TGTCTTCCACGATCTGCTTCATCTGCTTCTTCACAGATTTCAGAAGCGATACGGTCAGTTTCTCTTCCGCCTGTAAGGTGCAGAAAAGGCCGTCTGCAAGAGAGTATTCTACGTCCAGTTTGTGAATCCGGTCTCTTCCGATCACGTCTTCAAAGGCTTTGTACATGATCATGCAGGCCGTTCTCTGGTAGACCTGGTTGCCGTCCTTTTCCCCTGTTGTCACAAAATCCAGCGTACAGTCCTTTTCGCAGGTATGGGCCAGTTCCCGCAGCCTGCCGTTAACCCTGGCCAGAATGATATCATAAGGAAACTGGTCCTTAAAATCACGGGAAATATTCAGATAGGTCTGTCCTGCCATATAGGAGTATTCCTGTCCTCTGTAAGAAACATTTACTCTGTTAGACATCGTAAGCCTCCTCTCTGCTCAGACTGCATAAAAGGGAGAATGGTTACTGTCCCTGATCACAGTGATTTCCGGGTGCTTCGCCCTCATCCACTCCGCCATATAATCCACAAAGATGTGCTCCAGGCCGTGATGGCCGGCATCGATCACGCAAAGACCTTTTTCCACACTGTCAATTCCTTCATGATGGTCGATATCACCTGTTATCAGGACATCGCATCCGGCCTGCAGAGCAGCATCAGCCATTCCTTTTCCGGAACCCGGACAAACTGCTGCGATTTCTATCTCTCTGTCCTGATCTCCAAAAAAGCGGACCTGCGGAAGATCAAATATCTCCTTGATTCTGCAGGCAAGCTCTTCAAGCAGTAATTTTTCCTTCAGAGGGCCGATGGTCCCGATGCCAAGCATCTTTCCATCCTCCTCTGCAACCGTTTCCAGAGGCCTCTGTACCTTCTGGCCGACTTTATCTGCCACGATTTCTCCCATGACAACGCAGTCAAAGTTGGTATGCATGGCATAGAGCGCCATATGATTCTCTATGATCGTCAGAATCCTTCTTCCAATGAAATCCTCATCTGTTACAGACTTCAGGGGCGAAAAAATCAGCGGATGATGTGTCAGGATCAGATCACATCCTTCCCGTGCCGCCAGATCCACAGCTGCTCCGGTCGCATCAAGCGAAATATAAACTTTTCTGACTTCTGTTTCCGGGTGCCCGGCCAGAAGTCCGGAATTGTCCCAGGACATAGCCAGTCCGGGCGGGGCAAGTATTTCCAGTTCTTTTATGATTTCTCTGACTGTCATGAGTCCCTGCTCCTTTCCGCTCTTTCAAGCACCTTTTCCGCCGCGGCAATGCTAAGTTCAAGTTCTTCTCTTCTGACGCGGCATTTCTCCGAATCCTGTCCGGATAAGTGATCCCGTATTTCTTTTTGTTTTCTAACCGTATCCTGAAGGAATCTGATCAGTACCGGATGGCTGCTTTCTATCAGTAGCCTGCCGTAGAGATCATCCTCAGCAGAATACTCCTGATCTTTTCCGTGCACGGCTCTGATCACCGTATAATACTTGCCTTCATCTATGGTCATATCTTCTTTTTCTATACAAAAACCTGATTCATGCAGATATCTGCGGACAAGGTCGATATCCGACTGGGGCTGCAGGATCAGTGCCTTCGCCGCTGTCGGGATCTGCGGACTGTCTTTCAGAATCCTGGTCATAAGAAGACCGCCCATTCCGGAGATGATGATCTGATCTGCCTCCCCGGGCCGGAGCACCACAAGCCCGTCTCCCAGGCGAAGTTCGATCTTTTCTTCCAGTCCTTTTTTCTGAATATGGTCTCTGGCCCTGGCCAAAGGTCCCTTTCGAACGTCAGCCGCAATCACATGGTCTGCAATCCCCTGCAGGGCAAGATAGATCGGAATATATCCGTGGTCTGTCCCGATATCTGCTGTGCAGGCAGAGGGTGCTGCCATATCCGCAATCATCTGCATCCTTTTAGACAGCTGCATCTTACACCTCGAAAAAGTCCGTATCCAGACCGGCTGCGCGCATCTGCTCCAGAGCATGGCTGATGCACTGTTTCACTGCCTCTTCCGTGATTCCGTACTGCACGGCGATATCATTTGCTCTTCTGGGAGTTGTTCCGTCCAGACCATAATAGGCGATGAAGCATTCCTGCTCCAGAACCGGCAGTCCGGAAACCGACTTCAGGATCTGTTCAGTCAGCAGATATTCTTCCGGCTGCCCATCCTCTCCCTCATCTGCCTGGTCAAAATTCTCCGGGAAATCTGTATAGACAGCTGTTCCCTGGGGCAGTGCTTCTTGCAGCTCGCGAAGGCGGGCTGCGGAGATCCCGATCTCTTTTGCAATTTCCTCTTCGGAAGGCTCTCTTTCCAGAAAGGCCCCAAGTTTCTGGTAGGCGCTGCGCGCTTTATTGAGCTTATCCATCAGTTCTGCAGAGATATTGTCATTCATATCATTTTCCCGCAGATAAGCGGTAAGCTGGCCCCGGATCTTCTGCATGGCCGGTTCTCGGAAAGACTGCTCTTCTGCCGGATTATATGCGCGGATTTCCTGCATCAGATAAACGACTGCCTCCGGCACAAGATCGGCGCGCAGACTTTCCTCTGATACCGGAAGCTGACCGCACAGGTCAAGAATATTCTGCATATAAACGCCCAGCAGGATCTCAGAAGCATTTTCATCCCCCAGAGATGCCAGTGTAAGGAGTCGCTTTTCTTCCTTTTCATCAGGCCGGAGTGCTGTCTCTGCCAGCTCCAGATAAGGCTGCATCCATGCTTCTGTTTCCGGGGATGGCTGCGCAAGTGCAGGAGCTGCCGGTTCCCCGGTCTCCTCCCGGTCGGCTTTTTGTTTTAGTTCTTCGTAATCAGTGATGTCGATCCCCATACTGATCAGATAATTGCTGATCAGCAAAAGCTGCCGCGCGGAAAGCGCTGTTCCCGGGAAACGGGCCGCAAGCTCCGCGGTGCTGAATGAGCGGCCTTCCTTATCTTCCGTTACCGCTTTTAATTCTTCTATAAATTGTGTCAGGTCCTGTTCCATATGATGCTCCTGTGCCTATGCAGGCAATGTAAAGTTTTCCAGCTCTTTTTTCAGTTTTATGATCATCTGCATATCCTGGGCAGATTTGGCATCCCGGATCAGTTTTTCCAGTTTGATCTGCTTGATTCTGATGATCGACTCTGTCAGACTTTTTTCGATTTCTTCCTCTGTCATTTCATCAGAGCTTTTCTCATGAAAGACAGCTGCTGCTTCTTTCTGTTCTTCTGCTTCCTCAAAGGAATCCAGTATTTTTGCCGGGGAAAAGCCTGCAGGATCCGAGACAGACGCAAACATCTTCTCCGCAATTTTCCTGCACATGGGATCTTCAAAGTCTTCGGGGCTGAGTATGCCATTCACCCGTCTGATCAGCGAGCTGTCCTCAGACAGCAGAGTCAGGATCCTTCTCTCGGAAATCAGAAGGGAATTGACGCTGGGCGGGTAATGAATCTTCTCCGGCTGAATGATACGGACATCTTCCCTGGAATTGTAATTTTCGATATCCCGCTCTGTCATTCTGGCACTCATATTTCTGACCATATCCTGCAGGGATCTGGCATCGATTCCGTATTCTCTGCTGATGGCCTCTATATAGACCTGGCGCTCTGCCTCTTCCGGAAATCTCAGCAGCATGACTGCGGTATGCCGGAGAAAAGATGCTCTCTCGTCCGGGTCATTCTGACGGTACTGTCCGTGCTTGACAGAGACTTCAAACATAAAACTGCTGAGTGCGTCATCGATTCTCTTCTGGAAAGCTTCTGTCCCCAGATTTGAGATGAATTCATCCGGATCTTTATGCGGCTTCATATTGATCACGCGTGACCGGATCTGTCCATGATTGAGAATCGAGATAGCGCGCATGGCAGCTTTCACTCCTGCCTCATCGCTGTCATAGGCCAGGCGGACTTCATTCACAAAGCGTTTGATCAAGATGGCATGCTTCGGCGTCATTGCCGTTCCCAGTGAAGCCACCGCATTGGTAAAGCCGGCCTGATGCATGGCGATCACATCCATATAACCCTCACAGAGAATCAGATAAGGCTTTCTGGAAGATCTGGCATAATTGAGCCCGTACAGGTTGCTGCTTTTATCAAATAAAATGGTCTCGGGAGAGTTCAGATATTTTGGTTTTCCGTCTCCCATTACCCTGCCGCCGAACCCGATGACCTTATTGGCCTGATTCATGATGGGAAACATGACCCTGTTCCAGAATTTACAGGTAAAGCCTCTCTTCTCATCATAGGTAAAGAGTCCGGATTCTTTGAGAAGATCATCCCTATATCCTTTCTTCCTGAGATAGGTATATAAGGACCGGCTGTTTTTCGGGGCGTAGCCAAGTCCGAAATGGGCAATGGTTTCCGCCGTCAGCCTTCTCTTCTGCAAGTAGAGTGCGGCCTGCTTTCCTTCCGCCCCATGGAGACAATAGACGAAAAATTTGGCCGCTTCCTTCTGGATCTCCAGAAGCTGCGTGCGCCTGCTGCGTTCCTTTTTCTCCTGGGCAGTCATCTCTTTCTCCGGCAGGGTTATGCCTGCGCGGTCTGCCAGAGTTCTGATGGCTTCCGGGAAGGTCTGATTCTCATAGTTCATCAGAAATGTATATATATTGCCCCCTTCGCCGCAGCCAAAACAGTAATACATCTGTTTATCAGCGCTGACATGAAAAGAAGGGGTCCTCTCATTGTGAAAAGGACAGAGTCCGACATAGGAACTGCCGCGCTTTGTCAGCTTCACATAGGATCCGATCAGATCTACAATATTATTGCGGTTTCTGACCTCTTCAACGATTTCATCGGGATAATACATATTTCACTTCTCTTTCTAAGGCTCTTTACAATATTTTCCAGGACTTTGGAACACAGATCTCTGTGAAAGAATCCACACAGTACTGATCCGTCATGCCTGCTATATAATCGCAGACCGCAATTTCCAAAGGGCACTCGCTTGCCCAGATCCGCTCCAAAAATTCCCGGGGCAGTCTGCCGGGATCATTGCAGTAGTATTCATACAGAAACTGAATGATCTTCTGGGCTTTTCCCTCTTCCCCTTTGGCAACAGGATTGGTATAAACACTCTGAAACATATACTGACGGAGTCCGTGCATGGCTGATTCAATCTCCGAAGACATGCGGATATCCGGCTGGTCCATACTCTTTTCGATTACATCATGGATCAGGGTATTGAGCCTCTCTTTCAGACTGTGCCCCAGAATATTGGTGAACTCTTCCGGAATCTGTTCCTCACTGATGATGTGCCCGCGGATGGCATCATCAATATCATGATTGATATAAGCGATTTTATCTGCCAGACGGACGACCTTTCCTTCCATGGTGGAAGGCATACGGGCTGTAGAATGGTTCATGATGCCGTCCCGGACTTCTCTGGTAAGATTAAGTCCCTGCCCGTTTTTCTCCAGGATCTCAACGACACGCACGCTCTGCTCATAATGCTTAAATCCAAAGGGGCAGATCTTGTCCAGCGTCCGCTCTCCGGCATGGCCAAAAGGAGTATGACCAAGATCATGGCCCAGTGCAATGGCTTCGGTCAGATCTTCATTGAGCCGCAGGGCTCTGGAAATGGTCCTGGCAATCTGTGAAACCTCCAGAGTATGGGTAAGCCTGGTTCTGTAATGATCTCCCTGCGGAGCCAGAAAGACCTGGGTCTTGTGCTTCATACGCCTGAACGATTTGGAATGGAGGATTCTGTCACGGTCCCTCTGATAGACCGGCCGCAGATCGCAAGGCTCTTCTTCCCTGTCTCTCCCTGCACTATTGCAGCTTAAAGACGCATAAGGGCTCAGATATGCCTTTTCCCATTCTTCCTGCTGGAGTCTGATGATCATAGAAAAAGCCTCCTTTTTCTAGAAATCTTACCAAAAACTGCCGTCAAAGCGGCAGGGCGGGCTCGGATTCCCTTCCTTTTTCTTTGACGGCAGTTCCGCTTTATTACCTATCCTGCTGACTAAGATTACGGAGTTGCTGATTTGCGCATGCTGATCAGTTTCTCGCGAAGCTCTCCCTCAATCTCCTTGAGAGAGCTTTCTGCATTGCGGCGCTTCTCACGACCTTCTGTCTGGATTCTGAGTACCTCATCCAGCGTATTGATCAGCTGTTCATTGGTATATTTGAGGGTCTCCATCTCTACGATGCCGCGCTCGGACTCTTTGGCAACATTAATTGTGGCAGTCTTAAGCTTCTCAGCATTCTTCTTCAGCATCTGGTTGGTCAGCTCGGTCACCTCATTCTGTGCTTTGGCTGCCTGTTCCGCATGGGTCACACCAAGAGCGATGACCATCTGACTCTTCCAGAGAGGAATGGTATTGACAATCGTGGACTGGATCTTATCCGACATCATAATATCACTGTTCTGTACAAGTCTGATCTGCGGAGCCATCTGCAGGGAAATGATCCTTGTAAGTTCCAGATCATGGAGTTTTTTCTCAAA
>CAMHFW010000101.1 GCA_946184675.1 uncultured Clostridia bacterium
AGTACAAATAAAGCGCGGGAAGAATGCCTTGACATATACCCCGTGGGGGTATATCATGTAGGACATAAGGAAAGATTTTTCAAGGAGATTAATCATGGAAGAAAAAACTGAAGTGACGCAGTGCTGCTGCGCACAAGAGGATGGCCGTCATAAACTGCGCTCGGAGAAAGAATATAAGGATCTGATGAACCGCCTGAAAAGGATTGAGGGGCAGATTCGAGGGATTGAGGGCATGCTGGAGAAGAATGCTTACTGCCCGGATATCCTGGTGCAGGTTTCGGCAGCGTCCAGCGCGCTCAGCAGCTTCAGCAAAGTGCTTTTATCGGAGCATATCCGTACTTGTGTCAGAAATGATGTGGAAAACGGGCATGATGAGGCGATTGATGAGCTGGTCTGCCTGTTGCAGAAACTGATGCGATAGAGAGAAGGAATATATAAAATGGCAACTTATGATGTGACAGGTATGAGCTGCGCGGCCTGCAGTGCCCATGTGGAGAAGGCAGTCCGCGGGGTGCCCGGCGTCAGCTCCTGCAATGTCAGCCTGCTGACGAATTCGATGCAGGTGGAGGGCACCGCAGATGTCGGTGAGATTGTAGAAGCAGTGGAGAAGGCCGGGTATGGTGCGTCTCTGCGGGGAACCGCAGCTCATGGAAAACAGCAGTCTTCTCTGGAAAAGCTGAAAGCCCAGGAGGAAGCACTCCGGGATAAGGAGACGCCTGTACTGAAAAAAAGACTGATCAAATCAGTAGTGATCCTTGTAGTGCTCATGTATTTTTCTATGGGTCACATGATGCTTGGATGGCCGGTGCCGGGAATTTTTGAAAATCATGTGGCACTTGCTGTGCTGGAGATGCTGCTCACCCTTGTGATTCTGGAAATCAACAAGAAGTTTTTCACCAGTGGCTTCCGTTCGCTGATGCACGGGGCACCCAATATGGATACGCTGGTAGCCATGGGCTCGACAGCTTCCTTTGGATATAGTCTGGCGGAGCTGTTTATCATGATCCAGGCTATGGGAAACGGGCAGATGGATATCGTAGATCATTATGCCATGAATCTCTATTTTGAATCTGCAGCTATGATTCCGACCCTGATTACCATAGGCAAAATGCTGGAGGCTATGTCCAAGGGGCGCACGACAGATGCGCTGAAAGGGCTGATGAAGCTGGCTCCGCAGACTGCAGTGGTTGAACGGGGCGGCGTGCCTGCGGAAGTCGGGATTGATGACGTGCAGATCGGGGATATTTTTCTGGTAAAACCCGGAGAGAGTATTCCGGTCGACGGTATTATTATAGAAGGAATGACAGCGGTCAATGAATCTGCGCTTACCGGTGAGAGTATACCGGTCGATAAAGGACCGGATGATCTGGTATCTGCCGCAACAGTCAATCAGAGCGGTTTTATCCGCTGCCGGGCGACCCGGGTAGGGGAAGATACGACTTTATCGCAGATCATTAAGATGGTCAGCGATGCTGCGGCGACCAAGGCACCTCTGGCCAGGGTAGCGGACAAAGTTTCTGCGGTTTTTGTCCCTGCCGTGATGCTGATTGCAGTCATCACCCTGATCGGCTGGATGCTGGCAGGAAGGGACTTTGGATTTGCCATTGCACGCGCGATTTCTGTTCTGGTCATCAGCTGTCCCTGCGCACTGGGCCTGGCGACGCCGGTTGCCATTATGGCAGGCAGCGGTGTGGGTGCCAGAAATGGTATTTTATATAAAACGGCCCAGTCCCTGGAAACGGCTGGACGAATCCAGACGGTCTGTCTGGATAAGACAGGTACCATTACCAGCGGACAGCCTGTGGTGACAGATATTCTTCCGGCGGAGGAGTTTTCGGAAGAAGAGCTCCTGACGCTCGCCAATGCCCTGGAGCAGAAGTCGGAGCATCCTCTGGCAAAAGCGGTCACTGCTGCAGCGGCAGAAAAAGGGATCCCGGCAGAGGAGGTTACTGATTTTCAGGCACTTGCAGGCAACGGACTGACCGGCAAAATCGGAGATCGTAAACTGCAGGGAGGAAGCCTCCGCTTTATCAGCGGGAAGATCATGGTTCCTGAAAAAATGAGGCAGCAGGCCGATGATCTGGCACAGATGGGCAAAACACCGCTGCTGTTTGCGCAGGGTGACCGCCTGGCCGGGATTATCGCTGTGGCAGATACGATCCGGCCTGACAGCACCCGGGCAATCGGGCAGCTGCAGGGCATGGGACTCAGGGTCGTGATGCTGACAGGCGACAATGAACGCACGGCAAAAGCCATTGGAGATGCGGCCGGCGTGGATGAAGTCGTTGCCGGCGTGCTTCCGAATGAAAAGGAAAAAGTCGTAAGGAAATATTGCAGACAAGGGTTTACCGCTATGGTCGGCGACGGCATTAATGACGCTCCGGCACTGACCCGGGCGGATGCCGGAATGGCGATCGGAGCAGGAGCGGATGTCGCGGTAGATGCGGCGGATGTTGTTCTGATGAAAAGCAGCCTCATGGACGCGGCGGCGGCGATCAGGCTGAGCCGGGCAACGATTCGCAATATCCATGAGAACCTCTTCTGGGCATTTATCTATAACGCCATCTGCATTCCGCTGGCCATCGGTCTCTACGGGATCGCCATGAAACCCATGTACGGAGCGGCAGCCATGAGCCTGTCCAGTTTTTGTGTCTGTATGAATGCCCTCCGCCTCAATCTGCTCAAGGTACATGACGACAGTCATGATAAAAAAATACATTTCAAAAAGAAAAAGGAGATACAGGAAATGGAAAAAACAATGAAAATCGAAGGTATGATGTGCCCCCACTGTGAAGCTACTGTCAAAAAGGCACTGGAGAATATTGAAGGGGTAGCCTCCGCGGCTGTCAGCCATGAGCAGGGAACTGCTGTAGTGGAACTGGACGCAGCGGTGGATAATGCTGTTTTGCAGAAGGCTGTGGAGGATAAGGATTACAAGGTACTCTCGATCAGCTGAGCATCTGCGGTGCCTGCTGCAGAAAGGTCTGCATGCTTCAGGAAAGAATTGCACGGAGGCAGATGATTTGATATGATAGCAGGTGCAGACTCCATGAAAGGGATGTGATAGATATGTATAATGATCTGCTGACAATCGGACCTTTTACCCTGCACGGCTACGGGCTGATGATTGCCATCGGCATCATTCTGGCATACGTAGTTGCGGAAAAAAGGGCAGTAAAATTCGGATTGGACCCGGAAGCGGTCTGGGGATTAACAGTATGCGCAGTTGTCTGCGGCCTGGCCGGAGCAAAGCTGCTCTACTATATAACGGACATCCGGGCAATTATCGAAAATCCGAAGATTCTGCTCAATGTTTCCAACGGATTTGTTGTTTACGGCGGTATTATCAGCGGTGTTTTATGCTGTATGCTCTACTGCCGGATCAGAAAACTGCCTTTTTTGCGGTATGCGGATCTGATACTTCCGTCTGTTGCGCTGGCCCAGGGATTTGGTCGGCTTGGCTGTTTCCTGGCAGGCTGCTGCTACGGAAATGAGACGACATGCGCACTGCATATCGTGTTTACCCATTCGGATTTTGCGCCGAATAACGTGGCATTGATTCCGACCCAGCTCTATTCCAGCGGACTGAACTTTCTCAATTTCTTTGTGCTGACCAGGATCGCGGCCGGGAGCAAGCGGCCCGGTACAGTCATGACCTGCTATCTGCTCTTTTACAGTATCGGCAGATTTATCATTGAATTTTTCAGAGGAGATCTGATCCGGGGAAGCATCGGGCCATTCTCGACATCCCAGTTCATTTCCCTCTTTGTGGCCGCTGCGGCAATCCTGCTTCTGGCGGGCCTGAGAAAGAGAAGCGGCGAGGTCTGACATTGACAAATTGCCCGATTCAGCTATAATGAATGAGTGCGAAATTATAACAATCTTTATAGATCAGGAGGAAAATAATAATGAGCCAGTCATGTGATAATAACTGCGCTTCCTGCGGTGAACAGTGTGCTTCCCGTACACAGCCGCAGGATATGAAGGCTGCAATGAATGCGCAGTCTAATGTAAAGAAAGTCATCGGTGTAATCAGTGGTAAGGGCGGCGTCGGAAAGTCTCTGGTAACTTCCCTTCTGGCTGCCAATATGCAGAAGACCGGTGTGCCGTGCGCAGTTCTTGACGCGGATGTGACCGGACCGTCCATTCCCAAGGTATTTGGTATCAAGGGCAAGGTATACGGCGATGGAGAGAATATTCTGCCTGCGCTTACAGCGAAGGGGACAGAGATCATGTCCATCAACCTGATCCTGGAAAATGATACGGACCCGGTACTCTGGAGAGGCCCGATCATCGGCAATGTAGTCCAGCAGTTCTGGACCAATGTAATCTGGGGAGATATTGACTATATGTTCGTGGATATGCCTCCCGGAACAGGTGATGTAGCACTGACTGTATTCCAGTCCCTGCCGGTAGACGGCATCATCGTTGTGACTTCCCCGCAGGAGCTTGTCGGAATGATCGTGGAGAAGGCTGTCAAGATGGCAGATCTTATGAATATCCCGATTATTGGTATCGTAGAAAATATGGCTTATTTTGAGTGCCCGGACTGCCATAAGAAGCATGCAATCTTTGGCGAGAGTCATCTGGAGGAGATTGCAAAGCAGCATGGTATCGATGCAGTGGCACAGATTCCGATCCAGCCTGAGTTTGCCAGACTCTGCGACGCCGGAAGAGTGGAAGAGGCACAGGGAGACTACCTGGCACCGGTACTGGAGAAGATCAAATCTCTTTAAGATGCTTCGCATCTAGGCCGGGCGAATGACAATTTTGTCCAGCAGCAAATGTGGAAAGCAAAGCTTTCCACATTGTAAGCGGCCGGAGATGCTTCGCATCTAGGCCGCCATATAGACAAAATCCACCTCATTGAAGTGCAAGCATTTCTATGAGGTGGGTTTTGTCTATATGGTGCTGGACTAAAACAAAAAAGACATCCCGCGGGATGCCTTTTTTATTTTAGAGAGAGGATTGTTTATGTTTTGGATGCGCTATCGTCTGTTTCATCCTGAACATACTATACAATACATTTATGAAATCACAAGATGTAATTCTAAACAACTTCTAAACTCTCTCTAAGTTTTTTTGAAATTGGAGATGAAGCTTGTGTAAATAGGCGTTTTTAGATGTTTGAGGTCAGATATCCGATGCTGAGCATGATCCGGTCGAGGGCGCTTTTGTAGGTCTGGGGGCCGGTTGCGATGACCAGGGTGTCTTCTACCTGTGTGACGATGGTGTAGGCCCGGTCTGCCGTTATGGTCAGGGAGGTGAAGTTATTTCCGGTCATCTCATACTTTGTGGCAGATGGGCCGGCGGTGACGGCTTCACAGGACTTCTGATACCACTCTCTGGCAGTATCCTCGCTGCCGAAGCGGTAATACTCTACCAGTACATTGTCAAGTCCGTGGTCATAGGCGGCGTATTCTGTGATTTCTCCGGCAGGGTCTTCGGCCTCATGTGAGGAGACGGTCAGCCCGTCGTTTTCACAGGCACTGCAGAAGCTGCTGATGTCAGCGGCTTTTTTTGTTTTTCCGCAGGCGGCCGTCATCCCGCACAGGAGCAGCAGGAGAAGAGCGAAGACGAGGTATTTGATGTTTATTCTCTGTTTCATATGATCAACTCATTCCTTTCAGATTGTTTTTTTCAAGTATATCATATCTGCGGTTAAAAGAATATCTTGAAAAAGGGAATCGTTATGTGGGATAATAGGTCGGAAAATGAACGTGATAAAGGGGGACTGATGTTTTGGATATCGTACAGTTATGCGAGATCGGCATGCTTGTCGCTTTTGGCTTTTCCTGGCCGTTTAATATTTCAAAATCTATTCGTTCGCGGACTGCAAAAGGAAAGAGCCTGCTTTTCGAGCTGGTTGTTATTTTCGGATATCTTGTAGGGCTGACAGGCAAGCTGATCACCTATAACAGGACCGGCGTGCTTGCTTATTCTGTATGGTTTTATATCGCGGATATCATTATGGTGCTCATTGATGTCTGCCTGTATATTCGTAATACGGGTCTGGATAGGAGAAGGGACAGAGGAGAAGCAGTATAAGATATGAACATCAACCAGCTTAAGTATGTTCTTGAGGTGGCGGGTTCGTCTTCCATGCGGGAGGCGTCTACTAAACTATATGTATCACAGCCGGCTTTATCCGCCAGTATCCGTGAATTAGAAGAAGAACTTGGAATACTGATTTTTGAGAGAACAAATAAAGGAATCTCTCTGACAGAAGAGGGCAGGGATTTTATCAGCTATGCCAAAAAGGCTGTCGGACAGTATGAGATCCTGGAAGAAAGGTATCTGTCGAAAGACAGTGATAAAGACCGCTTTTCTGTCTCTACACAGCATTACAACTTTGCCATTAAGGCTTTTACAGATGTAATCAGAAAGAC
>CAMHFW010000102.1 GCA_946184675.1 uncultured Clostridia bacterium
ACCTCTGTCAGGGGAAGGCCGACTGCCGCGCCTGCGGGTGAAACATGTTTGAAGGAAGTAGCTGCCGGGAGTCCGGTCGCCTTTTTCAGTTCGCTGACCAGCTGCCAGCCGTTAAAAGCATCCAGGAAATTGATGTAGCCCGGGCGGCCGTTTAATACGGTCACAGGCAGGTCGCTGCCATCATTCATATAGATGCGGGAAGGCTTCTGGTTGGGGTTGCATCCGTATTTAAGCTGTAATTCATTCATTGTTATATCCTCCGATCTGATACTGTGCCTGTAAATATTCGAATCTTGCTCTTACTGATTCTTGTTGACAATCCGGGTCTCATACTTGCCGGTGCTGATGTCGATCATTCTGGTGAAAAGGGAAACTTTGTTATCTTCGTTGAGGCTCTCCCATACAAGCTTTGTGAATGCATCGATATCATTGTCCTCAATGCTGACTCTGGTGGGCTCTCCCTCGAAGGAAGGAAGCGGATTGCCATCTCCCATGTAAGTGTGAATGAAGCGGCCTTCTCCTGCCGGAATTCCATTATATGCGAATGTGAAACGGTTACAGCAGGAAGGGTCTCCCTCGTTGCTCTTGAGAATAGACATGGCGAAATTGTATTTGCCGTCTTCTACATGCAGGATACCGGAAATACGAGGTGTGTAATTGGGTGCATCGGGCTCGAACTCTCTGCTTCTGAGTGACTGTTCAAAGGTAAGCTGGCTGTCCATGCCCTCATAAATGGTATCTGTCTGGTCGCCGTTGGTGACGATGGTCTTGTTGCCCATCACGCGTACCGGCGCATAGATGATCAGACTGGGGTCTTCCATTTTGGAAGGATCAAATGCCTGTGTGCGGATGCCCTCTCCGTCCTCTACGAAAACGCGGTTGCGGCTGTTGCTGCTTCTGCCCATGATGAAGTATGCGATCACTGCCTTGCTGCCATCAGCGCTGCGGCCGATCACGATTCCTCTTCCCGGGTATGAAGTAGAAGCAATTTCCTGTCCAAGTGCCTGTTTTTTCATGTTTTCCTCCTTACAATCTTAAGCCGGATCTTCTGCTGTTATCCATGCGTGCCGCAGAGCGGCTAAGTTTCTTTATTAATCACTTATTATCATTATAATCCAAAGAAGCCTGCCCTGCATACTGTCACATCGACAATTTCCGCAAAAAAGAAGCTTGTCCTTATGGTGATTTCTGCCCAAATCTGTTACACTGAAAAAAATACAAGGAGGGCTTTTCCATGATTGTAACCTATCTTGGCCACAGCGGTTTTCTGATTGAAACTGAAAAACTCTATCTTCTCTTTGATTCTATTGCGGCAGAGGAGATCACGCCGCGGATGCAAAATCATCCTTTCAGCTATGGCATCATGCCGCAGCTGGATCCCGCAAAAGAGCTTTTGGTCTTCGTCAGCCACGCCCATCAGGATCATTTTTCCAAAAGGATCTGGAAGCTTCGTGAGCTCTATCCGCATGTAAAGTATTTCTTATCCAGTGATATCGACCTTGCACCTGTCTGCGAGGCAGGCTATATCAGCGGGCCATATGATCCGGCAATCTTTATCACAGGTCCGGGGCAGACTTATCACCCGGTGCTGGAGACCGGCTGCGATCTTCTGATTGAGACCCTTCCGTCTACCGATGAGGGGGTTGCCTTTTTCCTGACCCTTGACGGCGTGACCATCTATCATGCCGGAGACCTGCATGCTTGGTGCTGGGATCCCGTGCCGGAAGGAGAAGAAGATGAGGAACTGGTCAGATTTCTGGACTATACAAAGCCGATCCACGGCCGGAAAGTCGATGTTGCCTTCCTCCCTCTTGATCCCCGTCTGGAGATCTTCCCCTATACCGGAATGGACCAGTATCTGCAGATGCTGGATGTCAGCTATGCTTTTCCCATGCACTTCTGGAAAGATTATGACTTCCTGCGCAGATATAAGGAAAGCGCAGAGGAAAATCCCCTGCGCGCCAAGATCATTCTGATTGAGCGGGAAAACCAGACTTTCCGGCTTCCCCTTTAATAACTGGTCGACTCCACTTCGTCGATTTCTCTGCTTTTCTGTGAATAGAGCAGGATCGTATCGTTTTCCCGGAGAACAAAGTCTCCCTTGGGAACGACGGTCCTGCCTTTTCTCTGTACCGCCACGATAAAGGTCTGTCTGGAAATATCCAGGTCACGCAGTGCTGTTCCGTTCCAGGGATGCTGTCTGCGGATGGTGACCTCCTTGAGCTTAATCGGCCGGTCATTTTTCAATGACTCCGCACCGATGATCAGCCGGTCTCCGCTGCGGAGCTCAACATCACCTCTTGGTACAAGTGTATCTTTCCCCCTCTGAATCACAGCTATGATCATGCCTTTGGGCAGTCCAAGATCCATGACCCTTTTCCCCGTCCAGGGGTCTGCTTTATTCATTTCCACCTTAATAAAGTGCAGGTCTTCCTCAATCGCGTAATCGCCGATCTTCTTGAACCGTGAGTACTGTTCTACGAATCCGGCGGAAATAATACCGGTAGGAATAGCGACCATGCCGACGCCAAGGAAAGTAATAATGATACTGAAGAACTTGCCCATCGTCGTGACCGGGTAGATGTCTCCGTAGCCGACCGTCAGAAGGGTCGAGGTAGACCACCATATGCCGGAAAAGGCATTCTTAAAGACCTCCGGCTGGGCCTCGTGCTCCAAACTGTACATACAGAGACTGGAAGCCAGCATCAGGATGGAAATGATGAATACAGACGATAGGAGCTGCTGCTTTTTACTGTAAATGACCTCTGTGATGACATTGAGAGAGTCGTAATATGCGTTGATTCGAAAGAGTCTGAAGATTCTCGCCACGCGGAACATACGGAAAGCGACCGCTCCCGAGGGGAAGAATACAGGCAGATAATATGGCAGGAATGACAAGAGGTCTACAATGCCTGCCATAGAAAATACATATCTCAGGATCGCTTTTGGCTCGGAATACTCTGTATAAAGGAGCTTTGCCGTGATAAAACGGAGCACATAATCTACCGCAAAAAAGGCAACCGTGATTTTCTCAATCGTCAGCAGAATACCCCCATAGGGAACACTCAGCTCATCAAAGGTAAGCATTACACTGACGACCAGATTGATAATCAGAATGACCGTGCTGACAATATCGTATCCTTTATTCAGCGGATCATTGATGACCCCGACCGAGACCATATCAAAGAGACGCTTGCGAAGCGCCGGCCAGTTTGACTGTCCGGATGCTCCTTTTCCTTTTTGTCCACTCGTCTGCATATTTCGTCCTCTCATGGTCTGTCCCGCCCGGGAACAGACTTTTCCTGTTTCTTTTTATCCGATCCGATCTGCTGCGCGGTCTGCATCCGCGAAATGCGCGGTAATGGACTCTCCGGCAGGAATCGCAAATACCATATCCTTCCCTGTCCGGGGATGTTTCAGTGTCAGGGATCTGGCAAAGAGGGCCAGATCATACCAGCCTCTTTTTCCTGTGAATGCCGGGTTGTACTTGGTATCTCCCCAAAGAGGGGCCCCGGCACTTGCCATCTGTACACGAATCTGATGATGCCGCCCTGTCTGAAGGCGGATCTGCACCAGGGTAAGCAGTCCCTCAGCCGTCTCTTTCTCCGCCAGCACGCAATAAATCAATACTGCCCTTTTCCCCTTCTGCGCCGAAGTGCGCGACCGGTTCTTTCGCTCCTCCGCTTCCATCAGGGTCTCAAGCCGATACCACTGCCGGCCATCCGGGGCATCTGCCTGCGCAAGCGGCTGACCATCCGGGCGGCCTGTCAGTACAGCCAGATATTCCTTTTTCATTCTGCCATCTGTCAGCTGAGCAGAAAGAGCTGCCGCTGCCTTCTGATTTCTTGCATATACCAGGACTCCGGCGACCGGCCGGTCAAGCCGGTGGACCACCAGAACTTGTCCGGGCGAGCCCTCCCTTCTGGCCAGCTCATTCTTCAGCCAGTTGACCAGATCCATGCCTATAGACCGGTCCGGCTGGGATGCCATGCCGGCAGGCTTGGCTGCTGCTATCATATCCGCATCCATATACAAGATTTCTGCCTGCATAAGTCCGTCCCTGTTTAATCAGAAATATCGTCATCCAAATTGATAAACACCTTATAGTCCGGATACATCTCACGCACTTTGCCGCAGATTTCCCGGAACTCCGCCTGACGGTCCTCCGCTTCAAAGGTCATGACAATGTCAAACTTGATTGTTTTGGTCTCTTCATCCAGATAAAAGCCATGCAGCTGTACGACTTCCCTGTAATTCTGCATCAATTCGTAAAGCTCTGCGCGAATCCGCATTGCCTCCGGATTGGAAGTATTGCGGGAATAGATGCCTACTGCCGTAATGATCACACCGTGCTGCTCATATACGTCTCTGGCAATCTGAGCAGACAGACGGTCAATCTCCCGGGCATTCATCTCTTCGGGAATCTCCACATGCACAGACCCCTGCAGATGATCCGGTCCGTAGGAATTGAGAACCAGATCATAGGCACCGAACACATTCTCACGGTCTGTAATCGTATTTTTCACAGCTTTGGATATTTCTCCGGATACACGAACACCCAGGATATCATTGAGTGTATCCCGCATCATATCAATACCGTTTTTCAGAATGATAATCGAGATCACGACACCGACATAGGCTTCCAGCGAAATGCCGGTCACCTTCATCAAAATCGCAGTCGCAAGTACAGATGCCGACAGGAATGCGTCATTGCGGGCATCCAAGCCGGACGCCACCAGGGACATGCTGTCAACAGATTTTCCGACAGATTTTACATAGGAACCCAGCAGCAGCTTTACTACTACTGCTACTGCAATGATGACCAGCGATATCACACTGTAGGTCGCTGTCTCCGGATGAATGATCTTTTCAATCGACTCTTTCAGAGACGTAATACCGGCGTAGAGAACAATCACCGAAATAATCGTCGCACTCAGGTACTCAATCCTGCCATGGCCGTATGGATGCTTGCGGTCAGCCGGTTTGCCTGCCAGCTTGGTCCCTATAATCGTAATAATACTGGACAACGCATCAGACAGATTGTTAACAGCATCCAAAGTGATTGAGATCGAATTGGATAAGATGCCGATGACTGCCTTAAAAGCTGCCAGAAGCACATTGGCTGCTATACTGATAATAGATGTGCGGATAATCCTGCCATCTCTGGAAGAAGAGAGTTCCTGGCCACTCTGCTCCTGCACTATACTGTTATTCTTTTCCATATATGGAATTCCCCCTTTTTCTCTGTCTTATCATACTATAAAATCCTTTACAATTCCATGGTATTCTATCTTTTCATTTGACAAAAGAGGCCGCGCTTGTCACAATATAACCA
Source organism: uncultured Clostridia bacterium (assembly GCA_946184675.1). Classification (GTDB taxonomy): domain Bacteria; phylum Bacillota; class Clostridia; order Lachnospirales; family Lachnospiraceae; genus UBA2912. Next base: position 5,336 of record CAMHFW010000102.1, read on the forward strand.
TATGATCAATGACAATAAGGCGGGATCCCCGCCGCAATCAGCAAGTTATCTTTATCAGCAAAGGATCCGGTGATATATCATGATGACATTAGACAGTTTTAAGAAAGCCCGTGAGGTCCTTCAGGGAGTGATCCATGAAACCAGGTTGATCTATTCTCCGTACTTCTCTGCCTCCTGCGGCAACCAGGTTTACTTAAAGCCTGAGAATATGCAGGTCACAGGAGCTTACAAGATTCGCGGAGCTTATTTTAAGATCAGTACGCTCTCGGAGGAAGAAAAGAAAAGAGGGCTGATTACCGCATCTGCCGGCAATCACGCCCAAGGTGTTGCTTATGGTGCCCGCCACGCGGGTGTCAAAGCCAGTGTAGTCATGCCTACCTTTACCCCTATGCTCAAAGTCAATAATACAAAAGGCTACGGTGCAGAGGTGATTCTGCATGGGGTCACATTTGACGATGCTGCAGCCAAGGCTTTGGAACTGGCTGAAAAAGAAGGAATGACGTATATTCCTCCCTTCAATGATCTGACCGTGGCTACCGGCCAGGGCACCATTACCTATGAGATTTTCCAGGATCTTCCCGATGTAGACTATATTCTGGTCCCGATTGGCGGAGGCGGACTGGCTGCCGGCACGGCAACGCTGGCCAAATTGCTCAATCCCCATGTCAAGGTTATTGGCGTGGAGCCGGCAGGAGCTGCTTCCATGAAAGCCTCCTTAGAGGCCGGACATATCGTGACGGTAGATCCGATCAGTACCATCGCTGACGGCGTGGCTGTCAAAACGCCGGGCGATCTGGTCTTTCCTTATATTCAGGAAAATGTAGATGATATCATTACCATCGAGGACGATGAGCTTGTTGACGCCTTTCTGGATATGACTGAAAAACATAAGATGATTGTAGAGAATGCAGGGCTTTTGACCATTGCAGCTCTCTCCCACCTCCCCTGCAGAGGAAAAAATGTCGTTTCTCTTCTGTCGGGCGGCAATATGGATGTCATCACCATGTCTTCCCTGATTCAGC
>CAMHFW010000103.1 GCA_946184675.1 uncultured Clostridia bacterium
AGTGCCGCGTCGATGACAGCGTCCATGTCGTAGTACTTGTATTCTCCCAGACGGCCGCCGAAGATGACTCCTGACTCTGCGTCTGCCAGATTCTTGTACTGGGCATATAAAGCACCGTTTTTCTCATCGTTGACCGGATAGTAAGGTTCATCACCCGGCTTCCACTCGGAAGAATATTCCCGGCTGATTACGGTCTTTGGCAGGTCATTGCCGTCTGCGTCCTTGCCGAATTCAAACCATTTGTGCTCAATGATCCGGGTCCAGGGGGTCTCACGGTCTGTATAGTTGACTGCCGCATTTCCCTGGAAGTTGGGGATATTCAGCACTTCCGTCTCAAAGCGGACGCTCCGGTACTCCAGTGCGCCAAGGCGGAATCCGAAGTAGGCATCGATGGGGCCTGTATAGACAACCTTTTCCGCCAGGGCATCCAGGCTCTCCTTGTCTGCCAGGTAATCCGTTCCCAGCCGGACCTCAATGCCTTCCAGCATACGAGCCGCCATTTTTGTATATCCCCCGATCGGGATTCCCTGATAGAGGGCGTTGAAATAGTTGTTGTCAAAGGTCAGCCGCACGGGCAGACGCTTGATGATAAAGGCCGGCAGCTCTGTGCAGGGGCGCCCCCACTGCTTCTCTGTGTAGCCCTTTACCAGCTTCTCATAAATATCTGTTCCGACCAGGGAAATGGCCTGCTCCTCCAGATTTTCCGGCTTGCTGATCCCGGCCTGACGGCGCTGGCGTTCGATTTCAGCCTCTGCTTCCCGGGGTGTCGTTACGCCCCACATTTTATTGAAGGTATACATGTTAAAAGGCAGGGAGTACAGCTCTCCGTGATAGTTGGCCACCGGAGAGTTGGTAAAACGGTTGAAATCGGCAAAACGCTGGACATAGTCCCAGACATGCTTCAAATTGGTGTGGAAAATATGGGCACCGTACTTGTGTACCTGGATTCCCTCGATTTCTTCCGTGTATACATTACCCGCGATATGGGGTCTCTTGTCGATTACCAGCACCTTTTTGCCGGCATCCGCTGCCTGGCGGGCAAAAACAGCTCCGTAAAGGCCTGCTCCTACGATCAGATAGTCATACTTTTTACTCATCCAAGCCTTCTCCTCTCTCCGTCTGCCAGAATCTCAACCGGCTCTCCGCAGATAAGTTCATAGGAAGCGCCTTCCGGTGTCACCTTTACCTCAATGGTCCTGCCGCGGAAGATCACGCGGAAGCTGTAGCCCTTCCACTGGGCAGGGCAAACCGGATGGAAGCTGATCGTATCTTCTTCAAAGCGCATGCCGCCGAAGCCGCGGACGATACAGTTCCAGGTGCCTGCCATATTTGCCAGATGGAGGCCGTCTTTGGAATTGCCTTGCATATCGTCCAGATCCAGTCTTGCCGAGGACATGAAATAATCATATGCCTTTTCCGTCTCTCCGATCTCACTGGCCAGTATGGAGAAAATGGCCATGGAAAGGGAAGAATCATGTGTGGTCACGCGGTCGTAGAAGTGGAAATTCTGCTTCTTCTCTTCCTCTGTATAAGAATCTCCGAACTGGACCATAGCCAGAATCAGGTCTGCCTGCTTGCAGATCATATGGCGGTAGATGGTCAGCCCGTGATAGTGCATGAGGAGGGGCCGCTTTTCTGCTGGAATGGTCTCCAGAGGCCAGGGCTTGCGATTCAGGAAATCATCGTCCTGCAGGCAGATGCCGTCCTTTTTGGGCGGATAATACATAAGCTCTGCCGCCTTTTCCCAGTCAGCTGCCTCCTGCTCCTCATATCCGATCCTCTCACAGAGTCTCTGATACTCCTCCGGCCGTTTCTCCTCCAGAAGACGCATGAATTTCGCGGCATTGATAAAGGTCTCGGCCGCGATCCGGTTCGTATATGTATTATTATTGACCAGTACATTATATTCATCCGGCCCGGTCACACAATTGATTACGAAACGGCCATCCTTCTCCCGGCTGTAAAATCCCAGGTCATAGAAGAAACGCGCTGTTTCCTCCAGCATCTCTGCTCCGCAGTCTGCCATAAAGTTCAGATCCTGCGTGCTGAAATAGTATTCCGCAACCGCATGCGCGATATCGCCGTCGATATGATACTGGGCGGTACCGGCAGGGAAATAGGCGCTGCACTCCTGACCGTCGATGGTTCTCCAGGGATAGAGCGCTCCCTTTTCATGTCCCAGCTCCCTGGCACGTGCCCTGGCTGCCGGTAAAATGGAGTAACGGTACTCCAGAAGCTTTCTGGCGATCTCGGGCTGTGTATGCAGGATGACCGGCAGAATATAAGCTTCTGTATCCCAGAAATAATGTCCTTCATACCCTTCCCCGGAAAGGCCCTTGGCGCAGACACTGCGCAGGCCGTCTCTTCCGGCAGACTGGAGAATATGGAAAAGGTTAAAGCGCAGTCCCTGCAGGAGGGCATCATCGCCCTCGATAGACATGCCGGCACTTTCCCAGAATGTATCCAGATACTCTCTCTGCTCTGCCGCAAGCACCGTATAAGAAGGCGCCTGCTGGCACTCTTCCTCTGCCATAGCCATAAGCTGTGCGGCTTCATCGGCTTTACCAGCGGTATATGCGATGGATTTCTCCAGATCCAGGCAGCTCCCTGCGGACAGCAGACACTGCATGGTCCAGGAAAGACCGTCCCCTGCCAGGCAGGCATCTGCCTGACCGTTTTCACAGACATGATTGACAGCGCAGCAGATGACCTGGCCCGAATTTTTGGTAAACTGCTGCATGGACAGACAATTGCCATCCGCCCTGCGGTTTCCGGTCTTCAGACTCCTGTCCTTGCCGCCTGCGTTTCTGGGGTCATTGGGATCTCCTGCCGCGATTCTGGCCGGACGGATCTGGCTGACCGCCTGCACATTGGCGCTGCCGGAAATGCAGTACACGCGGATCTTCATCGCTGCCAGATGCTGCCTGGTCAGGCTGACGATCCGCTCCATCTCTACTTCCAGGACAGCTCCGCCTGCTGTCTTCCAGAGGAAGCTTCTGTGCAGGGTTCCACGGCGCAGATCCAGAATACGGGTGTGCCCCTCCACCTTGCTCCTGCCAAGGTCCAGGCTCTCGCCGTTTACCGTCAGCACCAGGCCTTTGGCATCCATCACATTGCAGATGGTCTCATGGTTTTTGGCATAGCCGTAGGCTGCCTCACCATAAACAATCGGTTCCGAATCAAATATCCCATTGATAAAGGTTCCCTGAATGGTATCCGCCCCGCTGGCAGACGCCTCCTCCAGATTGCCCCGCATGCCGATCAGGCCGTTGGCCAGGGCGAAGACTGACTCATTCTCCCGCAGGTTTTCCGGCTGAAAACCGCGCTCTGTAATTGTCCAGGGTTCAAATGCAAACTTCGTTTCCAATCTATCTCATCTCTCTTTCTTCTTACCTGCCAAGCTCCAGAAGCTCTGCAAAATTCTGAATACGGACATCTGCCTTTTCATAGCCGGCGGCGTCGCCGATGCCCACGCCTGTCATACCGGCTGCCTTTGCAGCGTCGATTCCGGCAAAAGCATCCTCGACAACAATGCAGTTGTCCGGCTCCTCTCCCAGAAACTGAGCCGCTTTGATAAAGACTTCCGGATCCGGCTTGGACCTGCTGATATTGGTGCCGTCGGAAATGGCATCAAAAACATCCGTCAGGGCGACCTGCTGCAGGATGAACTTTGTATTCTTGCTGGAGGATCCGATGGCCAGTTTATGACCGCGCTTTTTGAGCACATCCAGGGTCCGGCGCACATCATCCGCCACATCAGCGGGTGTCATCGTCGCCAGCAGCTCGCGGTAGCTATTATTTTTCTCCTCCATGAGGGCTTCCTTTTCTTCCCGGGAAAGAGGCTCTCCCTCCCAGCGCTCCAGAATGATTTCCAGGCTCTCCGCCCGGCTGACTCCGCGCAGGCGGTTATTGATCTGCTCATCAAAATAGACCCCAATGCGGTCTGCCATCTTTTTCCAGGCCTGATAGTGAAAACGGTCTGTAAATACAAGCACCCCGTCCAGGTCAAAAATAAATGCTTTCATTATATAAATCCTCCCAAAAGCGGTATGTTTTACTATTTCGTGGTTATAGTAGGTTATTGGTTTCCATTTGTCAAGAACAATCCGTCAGATTCCTTTTTTTGTTCAGTTAGAAAAGCAATCTGTGGCCTTTTTTGAATTTACAAAAAGACATCCTGTGGCTATAATATGATATGCTAACGAATATTAACTCGAACGGAGGTCTTCCCTTTGAATTCTGCATCTCATCAGACAAACCGCATCACGGAAGGCGTAATCTGGAAGCAGATGCTGCTATATTTCTTTCCCTTGCTGCTGGGGTCCTTTTTCCAGCAGCTTTACAATACCGTTGACGCGGTCATCGTCGGCCGTTTTGTCGGTAAAGTCGCCCTGGCTGCGGTCGGCGGTTCCTCCGCCATGATCGTCAGCCTTTTTGTCGGCTTTTTCATCGGCCTGTCCTCAGGTGCTACGGTCACAGTCGCTCACCTGAGCGGCGCCAGGGATGAGGCCCGCCTGCAGAAAGCCGTTCATACGGGTATGGCTCTTGCCATAGCCGGCGGCGCCCTGATCATGGTACTCGGCTTCCCGACCGCCCGTCCCGCCCTCCTTCTTCTGGACACACCGGAAGATACCATGGCAGATTCCCTGCTCTATCTGCGGATCTTTTACTGCGGCATGATTCCCAACATGATCTACAACATGGGATCCGGCATCCTGCGGGCGGCAGGGGACTCCAAAAAGCCGCTTTATGTCCTGATTGCCGGCTGCATCTGCAATATCGTTCTGGATATTCTCCTGGTCACAATTGTTCATCTGGGCGTTGCCGGCGTCGCGCTGGCTACCATCATCAGCCAGACCCTGTCTGCTCTACTGATTTTATATATTCTCACACATACGGAAGAAGACTACCGGATCAGCCTGCGAAAGATCCGTTTTTACGGAGATTCTTTAAAGCGCATGCTGAAACTGGGCCTGCCGACCGGTGTCGAGTCAGTCATGTATACAATTTCCAATCTCATGATCCAGACCGCCATCAACGGCTTTGACACGGACGCAGTCTCTGCCTGGGCGGCCTACGGCAAGCTGGACGGCATTTTCTGGATGGTCCTGCAGGCACTGGGCATCACCGTCACCACCTTTGTGGGACAGAATTACGGTGCCGGCAAACAAAAAAGAATGTCCAGGAGCATCCGCACGGGTCTGCTCACGGCCATTCTCTTTTCTGCCGGTCTTTCTGCATTCTTTTACACATTCTGCGGGCAGCTCTATTATCTGTTTACGACCGACACCAATGTGGTGGAAATCGGCGTGCAGATGGTCAGATTTCTCTGCCCTTTCTATGTCGTTTTTGTCTTTGTGGAGATCTTCGCAGGCTCCCTGCGGGGCATGGGTGAGACCCTCTACCCCATGATCATCACTTTTTCCGGTACCTGTCTGCTGCGGATCATCTGGCTGCTGACTGTCGTACCCCGCTGGCACAGCATCGAGACTGTCGAAGCCAGCTATCCCATCACCTGGGTCATCACCGCCATCATGCTGACCGCCTTTTATCTCTGGTTTACGCGCAGTAAGACGGCAAAGCTGTGATAAAGACGCCGCTGCATATATTCGAAGGCGCTGCCGCTTATATTCGACACATGTATAATAACCTGCTTTTCTAAATGGTTTTATATACAAATATTAGATATGACCTGGTTTTATCCTTCTAATGAGGACTAAAAGAGACAACGGCGTCTGATATACTCTCCATTTTGTAATAAAAGTCTGATTATGTCTTCATAGGATGTATAATTCGAGAGGATATTAAAATAATTATACATCTGCCTTTTTCGAGTATGCGCAAAAGCGGGCATAAGAACGAAAAATTATACATCCAGTATATTTTCCCTGCTTTAAAAGATGAAAAATCCATCCAGCCATATTCCCCATGCTTTAATAGGTGGCTAGTGTTCGGACCAACTTTCTCTTTATGACCCTACACCATCTGGAGCAGGACTGCAAAGACCGGCAGGGTCAGCAGACAAAGAATCGATGTCACTGACACAAAGCGGGAAGCCAGCTGGACATTGTTTTTATAGGCCCCTGCATAAATGGCACAGTAGGCCGCGACCGGCATGGCATTGCCGATGACCAGGGTCCCGAAGGCCACAGAATCGGCCACGAAGGGGCGTGTCAGAAAGAGGACAAGAAGGGGCACGATGACCAGGCGCAGGATGGACATCCTGTAGGCTCTCCG
>CAMHFW010000104.1 GCA_946184675.1 uncultured Clostridia bacterium
CTGTAATCATAGCTGGTTCCGGTCGGTGCCAGCTTGGCGGCCACATGGCACTCCGTCCCGTAAAAAAGAAGGGTATCTCCGACAAAGGCATTGAGTCCGTTGCCGACCACGATATCATTTTCTCCAATCTGGCCTCCATAGGTTTTCTGAATCCAGGGCTGGATGACGAAATCCGTTTCCGGGTCAAAGCCGATGATCTGCACCTTGGCGGAACAGCAGCTGGAGGAGGCTGACGCCAGAAAAAACTGAGGGGATATCTGGCCGACCCCTTCCAGCTGCGAGAGAGCGTCATACTTATCCCGGTCCATATAAAAATACCCGGTGTTGCCCTGCAAAACAATGTTTTCCAGGTCTGCTTTCTGTGCGGCGTCCTCGGGAATGACCATGATATCCGCGCCAAGCCTTTCCTGCAGAGAGCTCAGGCCGCTGCGCATGCTGGATGTAATGATATATCCGCCGAAGACGGTAAAGGCCAGAAGCGCTGTCATCAGGATCAGAAGACCTGTCCGCAGCGGTTTCCGGGTCAGATTCTTAAAAGCGATACTGTCTTTCATTGCATCTTTCTCCCAGTCTGTTCTGAAATTTTATTTCTCTCCCCGCAGGACGGTGCCGGGATCGATCCCCGCCAGGCGTCTGGCCGCAAATCCTGCTGCCATGCATCCTCCTGCTACGGTAAGGGCAAAGGCGATAACGGCAAATACTGCCATCTGCCCTGCGCCAGGGGCCGTGAAGGGAAGCCCCAGTCTCTCCCCGATCCGGCCGGCAAGCAGGCCCATGCAGATGAGGCCTGCTGCGATGCCGGCGGCTGCCCCGCCCATGCTGACGAAGGCCGCCTCCCCGGTGATGATCCGGGAAATCATTTTTCTGGGTGCCCCGGTCACGCGCAGCACGGCAAATTCTTTTCTTCGCTCATTTTCGATCATGGCAAAGACTGCCCCCAGAATGAGTGTGACCAGGATAAAGAGCCCCAGTGCCAGGACTGCGGCGATATTGGCCGCCCCGGCCGCCCCCTGGGAAATCCCGGACATCATATTTTTCGTCTGAATGGCAACCGTCCCGCGGACGTAGAGGTTGATGTTGTTGAGGACCTCCTCAATGATCCCTTCCTCCCCGACATCGATCAGAATATCCGAGATCATGGCATCCGGGTCCGCGCCGCCAAAATCCGCCAGCCCCTGTTCTTTTGCCGAAGCGATGATCTGCCGGATGGTATCATAATCGGCAAAAAGGGCCGTATCATAATAGGTATCTGTCTGCGCCAGCTTGGCGGCAACCCTGCACTGGGTCCCGTAGACGGTCAGGGTCTGTCCCACCTGCACAGCAAGCCCGCTGCCGGCGACAAGCTCTCCGCCTGCAAAACCATCCTGCCTCCCCTCAGCGATCCAGGGGCTGACCACAAAATCACTTTCCGGCTCAAAGCCGATGATATGCATGGTCCCATCGCACAGGTCCGATTTGACCCCTGTCAGATAAAACTGGGGCGTGATCTGCCGGATCCCTTCATAGGACCGGATCTTTTCCAGCGCTTCCGGCTTCATGTAAAATGTGGTCGGCACCCCTTGCAGGGCAATGCTGTCCATGTCGTATCTGGTCGTCGTCTGATAGGACACGACCATAATGTCCGCGCCAAGCCTTCCTTCTACTGCCGAAAGTCCCCGCCGCAGGCCGGCTGTGCACATGACTCCCGCAAATAGAATCAGGGCCATCAAAGCTGCCAATATGGCCAGAGCAATGCTCCTGCCCGGATATTTTCTGATATTCCGCCAGGAAAGATTATTTTGCAGATTCATCTTTATATGTCCTCAATTCGTCTTATTCTCCAGTGAGCATGGCCGGATCCGGCCTTTCCGCTTCCGGGAGCAGGCTGACTGCCCCCATGGGATACTTGTCGTAAAAAGCCGCCGAAGCAAAGTCCGCTTCCCTGGTATGCCCGATAAAGTCTTCATCCGAGAGCAGGAAAAACTGCCTGGTCCCCTTTTGCGAGTCCCAGGTCACATCCGCGTTGTAAAAACTGTCCCCGCACTTGATGATATTCCAGGAATGGTATACTTCCCCGCTGCCGTCATTGGCCATGCCTGTGACGATCCGGGTCTCGATCCCCGCCTCCCGCAAAAGCCGGTAGAGCAGGACTGCGTAGCCCTGGCAGACCGCTTTTCCGTCAAAAAGGGCCGCACAGGCGGTTGCCTTCCGGTGATAATGGGTGATCTTGCTGTGCATGTAGTCGTATTCTACATTGCTTCGGACATAATCGTAAATGGTCCGGATCTTCTCCTCTTCCCCGGTCTGCCCGCTAAAGGAAAAGTCCTCCAGAATGCTGCGGATCCGCTCTGTGACCCGCTCTTCCTCCTCCGCATCCGTGTAGAGATCCGGCTTGATGCTGATGGTATACACATACCTGTCCTGGTCGATCCCGTACTGATAATGAGCCTGGTAGCCGCCGCACTGGTAGCGGAGGTAATCTCCCTGTGCCGGGTCGCCGGTCTCTTCCATGGCTGCGTCCATGACCCGGCTGACCATGAGCTCGATCTGGGACATATCCTCCACTTCCGACCGGTAGCGGATGGTGATTGTATCCGCCCGGCGCAGCAAGCCGCTGCGGACGCCTTCTACGATATCGTCCGCATTGCGCAGGCCGATCGACAGGCCTTCATTGACATGGCCGTATCGGTCTGCACCGGACCGGAGGGGTCCCTTTATGAAAAAAAAGATCGCCGCCAGGCATGCGGCGATCAGCAAAAGGACTATAAGCCTCTTCTTTTTCATGCTTTTTTCCGCCGGAAGGATCCGCGCTTCCAGACTGCCGCCGCATTGGAATGGATCAGCATCCGGTTGACTTCAATCTTTGCCGGGCAGATATTTTCGCAGGCCAGGGACTTGCCGCAGCCCTCGAAAATATGTTTTTCATAAGCATGGAAGAGCTCTTTTTTCTGCGATTCGGGCAGCATGGAAATCAGGCGGGATACCGGCGCTACCGAGGCGGGCCCGGTAAAGAAGCCGCCCGGATAGAAATTGGGACAAACCTCCAGGCAGCATCCGCACTGGAGACAGCGGGAGGCGTCATAGGCCTGGTCGCTGCTGTCTTCGTCCAACAGGGCACTCTCTTTCAGCCAGATCCCGATCGTATCCAGATTGGCGTACATGATTTCCCGGTCAACCATCAGGTCTGCGACCACCGGAAACTTCTTAAGAGGTTCCAGAGTTACCCTGCCTTTTTTGGCAAATTCACGGAGCTGGGTGTCGCATGCCAGGCGGGGCCGGCCGCCGATCAGCATGGCACAAGCGCCGCATTTTTTCTGCAGGCAGCTGCTCTGCCAGATGATCTTTCCGACCAGGTGTCCCTGGCTGTCCGCCGCCTCTTTATCATTGTTGATCTCGGTCAGTGCCCCGGCCACCGTGCAGGTCTCATCCTCTGTCTCAAAGGGAATCTGCTGATGGTAGGGGGTACTCTGCGCATTCTCGCGCCTCAGGATGTCTAGAATGATCTTCATCTTCCGGCACTCCTTCTCTCCGGCAGGGGCCGGTAAGTGATACAAGCCCGGCCGTCTTTCCATTCCGCCACAGCTGTCTTGCGGTATTCTTCATCCTTTTCCGGATAATCGCTCCGGTAGTGGGCTCCCCGGCTTTCCCTGCGGGCGAGGGCCGAGCGGAGCATGGCCTCTGCCAGATGGATTCTGTTTCTGTCCCGCAGATTTCCGCCGGTCTCCTGCCCCTGCAGGTCTTTCTCTGCCTCTTCTTTCAGGGCAAGTACCTGGTCCAGGGCCTTTTGCATGCTTTCCTCCTCGCGGACGATGCCCATGCCGGCCAGAAGGATTTCCCGCAGCTGCAGGATCAGGACCGGATCGGCTTCCCGGGTCAGCGGATCGTCAAAATCCGCCGGCAGCGGCTGCAAAGCTGCATATCCCGATACCTCTGCCACGTATGAATCGTATTCTCCCATGACGGTTTCTGCTGCCTTTTTGCCTCCGTAAATGGCGCCCAGCAGAGAATTTCCACCCAGGCGGTTGGCTCCGTGATACTGACTGCAGCATTCTCCGCCTGCATACAGGCCCCGGATGCTGGTGCGGTGGAGCTCATCTACATCGATCCCGCCCATGAAATAGTGGATGCCGGGTTCGACAGGCACCGGCTTTTTGGCTGCGTCTATATCCAGATAATGGCGGATCTCCTCGCGCAGATCAGGCAGTTTTTTCTTCCAGGTTTCTGCCGGAAGGCCGGTCAGATCCAGGTATACCTGGTCCTGGCAGTCCTCCTGTCTGGTCACGAAATAGATCTCCCGCGAGACCACATCACGCGGCATGAGATTTTTCAGGACAGGATATTTTTCTTCCATAAAATACCAGGGACTGCCATTTCTCATGACGAAAAGGCGGCCGCCCTCTCCCCTGGCTGCCTCGGTAACCAGACACCTTTTCCCGTTGATCCCGAAGGTGGTCGGGTGATACTGGATCATTTCCAGATTGCCCAGCCTGACTCCCTGGGAAAAGAGGGTCGATGTCACTTCCCCGCTGTTCTGGGTGGTGCCGGTCGTCATGCCCGGAAATACGCCTGCCAGACCGCCGCTGGCCAGGATCACCGGACCCTCATAGTCGGTCAGCCGGCCGCTGTACTCATCCCGAATCCGCACGCCCCGGCAGATGAGGCCAACTTCTGTCTCTTCTGTCAGAATGCGGATAAAGTCATGGTGGGCAAAGCGCTGAACGGTCCCGTCCGCCTCCCATTTGCGGGTCTCATCGATCAGTCCCGCCATCAGCATTTTCCCTGTGCTGCTCTTGGCAAAAGCGGTCCGCTTCTTTTTCTGCCCGCCGAAATTGCGCTGGATCATGTGACCATCCTGCATATTAAAAGGTACTCCGATCTGGTGCAGCCAGGTCACGATCCCGGGAGCTGCATGTACCATGGCGTCCACCGCGTTGGGGTCTGCCAGATCCACGCCGCCCCGCATGGTATCCGCAAAATGGTTTTCAATCTCGTCGTCCTCACCCATGGTGTTGAGAACGGCATTGATGCCGCCCTCGGCCAGAACCGACTGGGCCCTTTCTGAGCGCTGACGTGAAAACAGCCGGCACTGGTACCCGGCGGATGCCGCCGTGACCGCTGCCATAAGGCCTGCCAGGCCTGCCCCGATAATATTGATCGTCTTCATTGCTTCACATCCACCTCAGATAATAAACTACAAAAGCCGCACCGGATAAGAGGAGCAGTATGGAAAGAACCACCAGAATGTCCACGGCATAGTCCCGCAGACTCCGGAACCCCAGCGAGATCAGGGAAGGCTTTACATTACTGATTACATGCACTGCCAGCGAAATAACCAGAAGAATCTGGCTGACCAGCTGTGCTCCCGCAAAAAGGTTGAGCCGGTAGGCGCCGCCTGCGGTATTTCCCAGAAAGATCATGACATGCACGATCAAGAAAGCCAGGAGGGCAAAGCCGCTGATTCTCCTCGCCCAGAAGATCTTGTTCTCCCTGAAGTAGGAGACCCCGGCCTTTTTGCAGGCAAGGATACTGTCTGCGCTCAGTTTTATGCCAATAAGAGCATGGACCGCAATCAGGGCTGCCATGGCACGGGCAATCTTCTCCAGAATGACCGAACCGCCTGCCTCAAAGCCTGCCAGTTCCAGGATCCCGGCGACCATATGAATCAGAAACAAAGCCATAATGGCTATGGAAAGAATAGCGTTTATTTTCCTCATTCTCCTTCACCTCCGACCATGATCGTGTAGATTCCCTCTTTATCATAGAGGGTGGACGCGCCGAACATATCTGCAAACTCTTTGGACAGGACGATGATATCAAATCTCTTATATTCCGCCTTGGACAGCAACAGGGTGATATCCTCCTGCCGGATCTGCATCTGGTTTTCCGGAAGCCGGGACTGGTAGCTCTGGGCCATCCCCAGGCCTCCAACGTCAATACTTCCCACTGTGCAGACGATATCTTCAAACAAGAAGGGAATCTCCTTCCCGGCGAAAAAGTCCTTCCAGATGGCCAGGTTTTCCTCGTTGGTATGCCTGTCTTCATTGATCAGCACCACGTATTCTCCAGACGGCTGGTCAATGATGATAGAAGCACTTGCTTCAGCATCCGCCCCGGGATTCCTCAGCTGCGCAAAATAAGAAGTGCGCGAAAAAGGAATCCCCAGGATTACAAGCAGCGCAACTATGATGATGACGATATGCCTGATCACTTTCATGCGTTTTCCCTCCCCGCGCA
>CAMHFW010000105.1 GCA_946184675.1 uncultured Clostridia bacterium
AAAGTGGTAGCAGATATAGTGTATAATATGTATATAGCTTTGGCAAACCACAAAAGAACTTGATATAAAGAAGAAATGAGGTAGCAAGTCCCTGCGGGGACGGGCGAAACATAATAACAACCCGCGAACGCACATGAAATGTGCATGTTCGCGGGTGCTTGCGTTTTATAGTCTATAGTCAGCTGAAGAACTCTTTCATCAGCTTGTGCAATGCTTCCTGGTCGCCGGCTCCCATCATTTCTGTGAAGGAGTGCATGGCCAGCAGGCCGACGCCCAGGTCGACGGTGGGCATGGGAAGTCTGGAAGAGATGATTGATCCGATCGTGCCGCCGCCGCGGGTGGAGGACTCTTTGACAAAGCGCTGATAAGGGATATCATGCTTATGGCACAGGTAGATAATCTTGGAGAGTGCTTCAACATCCCAGGCATAGGACTGATTTGCTGCGGTTTTCAGAATCACGCCCCGGCCTGTCACAGGGAAGTTGGTGATGTCCTGAGGACCGGGATAGTTGGGATGGTAGGCGTGTGCTACGTCGGCTGAAATCAGGATGCCGTCGGTCAGATCGGACATACAGCGGACAGTATCTGCGCCAAAGGCCTTCCAGATCTTTTGCAGGACAATGACAGGCAGATTAGAGTCTGCTCCCTGTTTTGAGAGACTTCCGATCTCTTCATTATCAAAGAGGCAGACCAGATTCACACGGTAATCATTTTCCGATTCGATCAGGCCGTGTACCAGTGCGCTGACGCTGGTCAGATCATCCAGTCTCGGAGAACTGATAAAATCACCGTCCAATCCGACAGCTGTAGGCTCTGCAGGATTGTATATACAAAGGTCATAGTCAAAAATCTGTTCCGGATCACAGCCAAACTCATCGGCAAGCACGGCATTAAAATTAAAAGAACCATTTCTATCAGAAGACTCTGCCGGCTCTGCCATCCCGACCAGAGGCAGCAGATGCTGCTGGCGGTTGATTGGAGCTCCTTTATCATTGACTTCACGGTTCATGTGAATGGCAAGATTGGGAAGATAGAGCAGAGGACGTTTAAAATCCACTATTTTATAGATAATAGCATCGTCCTCTTCAACCGCGATCTTGCCGGCCACCGAGAGCGGACGGTCAAAGTAAGTGTTTAAGATCGGTCCGCCGTAGACCTCAGTATTGAGCTGAAGATAGCCGTGGCGGACGATTTCAGGATTTGGCTTGATCTTCAGGGCAGGGAAGTCCACATGCGCCCCGGCGACATGGATCTTATCATCATGGATATTCTCAAAATCACATCGTGCTCCGATGGAAAATGCATATAAAACGGTTGGGAAAGGACTCGTGTAGTAGCGGCCTCCTTTCTCCAGTTTCCAGTTGTCTCTGAAAGAAAGCTTAGTAAAGCCAGCTTCCTTAAGTACTTTTTCAGCATGTAATACAACATGATATGCTGATGTGCCGTTTATAATAAAGTCAGATAATAATTGCAATTCACGTGTCATGGATGCCTCCTGATGTATTGATAATTGATAGATGGTGCAGGATAAAAAGCGTGACCTGCTGCTCCACTATAGCACACTCCGATACAGCGTGCAAATCATTTGAGATTTCAAGCAAACAATTAAGAACATGCTTTTTGCTCTGAGAAGGGGAGGGAGGCACTGATGGCGAGATACCACATTAGAACTTGCTGATGGAGTATGTGGTGGTAAGGGTTGTCTTCCTGAGCCTGCAAAAGATCTTGGCGAACCACAATAAAACTAGCTAAGCGAAAATAGCGAGGTTGCCAAAACCTTCAAGCTCAGGCCACAGGCCTGGGCCTGCCACCACTTATTATTTTCCTCCTTCCCCACTTCATTTCCGTCTGCAGATATGATATGATTGCAGGGTACGAAAAAGGAGAGATGTGAATATATGAGCAGTTATGAGATGTTAAATCCCGCCCAGCAGGAAGCGGTCTGCCATGTTGACGGACCGCTTCTTATTCTTGCAGGTGCGGGTTCGGGAAAGACCAGGGTTCTGACGCACAGGGTTGCTTACCTGATCGAGGAATGCGATGTCAATCCCTGGAATATTTTTGCGATTACTTTTACCAATAAAGCGGCCAGAGAGATGCGGGAGCGTGTGGATGCGATCGTGGATTTCGGAGCGGAGGATGTCTGGGTCAGCACTTTCCATTCTGCCTGTGTCCGCATGCTGCGGCGCTTTGGCGACCGGATCGGCTGGGATAAGCGTTTTTCTATCTATGATACGGATGATCAGAAGATGGTTATGCGGGAGGTCTGCAAGCAGCTGGAGATCGATACCAAGACCATGAAGGAGAGGGCCATTCTGTCCGAGATCTCTTCGGCAAAAAATGAGATGATCGGGCCGGAGGAATACAAGAAGCTGGCCGGGCGTGATTTCCGCAAGCTGCGGATCGCGGATGCTTATGCGGCTTATCAGGAGAGACTCCACCATAATCAGGCCATGGATTTTGATGACCTGCTTTTGCAGACGGTAGAGCTTTTCAAGCAGGCACCGGATGTGCTGGAGTTCTATCAGGACCGGCTTCGTTATATCATGGTCGATGAGTATCAGGATACCAACTCTGTCCAGTTCGAGCTGGTACGCATGCTGGCAGACAAGTACCGCAACCTCTGCGTGGTAGGTGATGACGACCAGTCTATTTACAAGTTCCGAGGAGCCAACATCCGCAATATTCTGGATTTTGAAAAGCATTTTCCGGATGCCAAGGTGATTAAGCTGGAGGAAAATTACCGGTCTACCAAGACCATTCTGAATGCGGCCAATGCGGTGATCCGTCACAATAATGGCCGTAAGGAAAAGACCCTCCGGACAGAAAATGAAGAAGGAACCCGCATCTCATTTCATCAGTATCAAAACGAATATGAAGAAGCGGAAGGCATCATTTCTGATATCCAGAGAACAATGCGGACGGAGAAGGCAGATTACAGTGATTTTGCCATTCTTTACCGGACAAATGCCCAGGCCCGTGCGCTGGAGGAGAAATTTGTCTATGCCGGGCTCCCTTACCGGGTAGTCGGCGGCGTCAATTTCTATCAGAGAAAAGAAATCAAGGATATGATCGCTTACCTCAAGGTAATCGACAGCGGCATTGATGATGTTTCTGTTCGCCGTATCGTAAATGTTCCCAGGCGCGGAATCGGCGTTGCAAGCCTGCAGAAGGCCGCTGATTTTGCAGAGAACAGTGGGATGAGCCTTTTTGAGGCCCTGCGCGGGGCGGACCGGATTCCGGAACTGAAGCGAAGTGCGGCTAAAATCCACGTATTTACAGACCTGATCCAGGTATTCCGGGCAAAAGCGGAATATATGAATCTGTCGGATCTTTATGACAGCATCCTGGAGGATACCGGTTACCTGGCCGAGCTGCAGGAAGAGGAGACGGATGAGGCTTTGACAAGGATTGAGAACCTGGAGGAGCTTCGCAATAAGATTGTCGAATATGAAGAGGGAAGCGAAAATCCTGACCTGAGCGAGCTGCTGGAACAGATTGCCCTGGTTGCTGATATCGATAATGTCGCAGAAGACGATGATCGTGTTCTGCTGATGACTCTGCATAGTGCCAAGGGACTGGAGTTCCCGCATGTATACATGAGCGGCATGGAGGACGGTCTCTTCCCGGGCTATATGTCTATGGTTTCAGATGATCCGGATGAGATTGAGGAGGAAAGACGTCTTTGCTATGTGGGAATTACCCGTGCCCAGAAGACTCTCAGCCTCAGCTGTGCAAGGACCAGGATGCGTCAGGGAGAGCGCCAGCTCAATCCGGTTTCCCGTTTTGTCAGAGAGATTCCCAAGGAATTGATCGATGGCAGGGTGCCTTCCAAAAACGCCTTCCGGGCGTTTGACGATGATGACGGAGGCTATGCTTTTACAGCTCCGGATCCTGCGCCTGCTTATGCGCCTCGCCGTGAGAAGAGCAAACCGGCTTTCAAATATGAGATAGATTCATTTATCAAGAAAGGCTCCCAGATGGGAGGAACAGAGCCGGATTACGGAGAAGGAGACAGAGTCTCCCATGTCAAGTTTGGACAGGGAACCGTAGTCTCTTTGGAAAAAGCGGATAACGATTATAATGTCTCTGTCGATTTCGACAAATTTGGTGTCAGAAAAATGAAAGCAAGCTTCAGTAAGCTGAAAAAGATTTAAGCACAGTAAGCTGAAAAAGATTGCATCACAGTATAGTAACGAAAACAGGATTGTGATATAATATTTTAGAAATCATTCTACCCGGCCAGATGGAGAGAGCCGAAGGAATAGGAAAGGACGTGCTGCTATGATGAATAGTAAATTTGATGATCTGATCAGCTTTGCAAAGATCAGCGAAGTAATCCGCAAGAATGCAATCACAGAAGAAAAGAAAAAAACACTTACCATGGTCCTGGCAATCTGCGCAGTGATCCTGGCAGCTGCAGCTGTTGCAGTAGTGATCTTTAAGCTTGTTTCTAAAGATGACGACGATGACTTTGATGACGATTTTGATGATGATTTTGAGGATTTCGAGGACGATTTCGTAGAGGAGACTCCTGAGGTTAAGCCCGAGCCTGAAAATTAAGATCAGATATCATATGTGAAAGCTGCGCCTGCAGTCGGGAAAGCTCTATTAAGCAGAACCGCCGCAGGCGCTGTTTCATGATATGGGAAATATGGCAGACAGCAGGCAGTATGTTCCAATCAATATGAAAGTAAAGAGGCTGATATAAGTGAAAAAAGGCGAAATCTATGAAGGCGTGATTGACAACGTCGATTTTCCAAATAAAGGACGAGTGTATCTGGATGAGGGCATGGTCACCGTAAAAAACGGGATTCCGGGACAGAAGGTCCGTTTTATGATCAATAAAAAGAAAGCAGGACGTGTGGAAGGCAGACTTCTGGAAGTGCTGGAGGCATCCCCTCTGGAATGCATGGCTCCGGCATGCGGGCAGTTTCCCGCCTGCGGCGGCTGCATGTACCAGACCATGGACTATGCTGCGCAGACAGACATGAAGCTGCAGCAGGTAAAAAAGCTCCTGGATGATGCCATGCGCCAGAACGGACAGCTGGATGCAGATGGTATGCCGGATTACCAGATGGAAGGCATCACTCCCAGTCCTTCTGCATGGGAATACCGCAATAAGATGGAGTTTTCCTTTGGAGATGAGTATATGAACGGGCCTCTTTCTCTGGGCCTTCATAAGAAGGGCAGCACCTATGATGTGCTTACAGCAGCGGACTGCAAGATTGTGCATCCGGATTTCAATCTGATTCTGCAAGCAGTGCTGGACTACTTTACAGAGCATCCGATGCCATTTTACCGGAAAATGCAGCATACCGGCTACCTGCGCCATCTGCTTCTGCGCCGGTCAGTGACAAGCGGAGAACTGCTCATCGCCCTGGTTACGACCAGTCAGGCCGATCCGGATCTGAGCGAGCTGAAAGAGCTTCTTCTGGCA
Organism: uncultured Clostridia bacterium; assembly: GCA_946184675.1. Taxonomy (GTDB): domain Bacteria; phylum Bacillota; class Clostridia; order Lachnospirales; family Lachnospiraceae; genus UBA2912. The sequence continues at coordinate 5,441 of CAMHFW010000105.1, forward strand.
CTGCCTCTGCAGGGAAAGATTGCCGGAATCCTGCACATCATCAATGATTCCCTGGCAGACCTGGTGCAGAGTGATGAGACACGCGTGCTCTACGGACAGGACTATTTTTATGAGACCGTGCTGGGCCTGAAGTTCCGCGTTTCTGTTTTTTCCTTTTTCCAGACAAATACGAAAGGGGCGGAAGAGCTTTACGATACCGCCCGCTCCTACATCGGTGATACAAAGGGCATGACCGTATTTGACCTCTACAGTGGGACAGGGACCATTGCCCAGATCATGGCCGGAGTGGCAAAAAAGGTTATCGGCGTGGAAATCGTGGAAGAGGCTGTGGAATCTGCCCGCATCAATGCGCAGCTCAATGGTCTGGAAAACTGTGAGTTTATAGCAGGTGATGTGCTCAAATGCCTAGATGAGATTGAAGAGAAGCCGGACTATATCATTCTGGATCCGCCGCGTGACGGCATCAATCCCAAGGCTTTGCGAAAAATCATGGCTTATGGAGTGCCGCATATGGTATACATTTCCTGCAAACCCACCAGCCTGGCCAGAGATCTGCAGATCCTTGCAGAAGGCGGGTACCGGCTGGAAAAGGCAAAATGCGTGGACATGTTCCCGCATACCGTGCACATCGAGACCGTCTGTCTACTAACACATTCTTGAAGAAAAAGGGCTGAAAAAG
>CAMHFW010000106.1 GCA_946184675.1 uncultured Clostridia bacterium
TCAGAGGTTTTTAGCCTCTGATTTGTAAAACTATTGAGTTGTGAAGACAGGGGGGCTCAAACTAAATGACATTGGAACCGTCCCCTGTCTCCCTGCCGGCCAGTCATCATCATTCGACATAAAAAGGCGAATTTTGTCAGATATGTCCGAATGGTGTCAGAAGAAGGCGGAGATTGGTTTTTTTGCCCGATACGTTTGTATTTATCTTTTCTGCCGGCTGTGGTAGATTGAAGACCCGGGGAGAGACAAGAAGATGATTTACAGCAGGAGGAAATGATATGTCAGGAATAGAAATGGGCCACAATCAGGTAATCGTATCAGGCATTCTGGATTCGGAATTTGTTTTATTCCGTTCTATGTACGGAGAGGATTTTTACCAGGCTGAGCTGGCGGCGTGCAGAAACAGCGGCAGGATGGACAGGATCCCTATCCTGGTCTCGGACAGGCTGACGGATATCAGCCGCTGCCGCAAAGGGCAGTCCGTGCGCGTGATCGGCCAGTTCCGGTCTTATAATCAGCAGGAAGGGGAGCATATCAGACTGCTTCTGATGGTCTTTGCGCAGGAGTTTACGATAGAAGAAGAAAAGCATATGGCGCAGGACAATGCAATTTTTGTAGATGGATTTCTCTGTAAGCAGGCTACATACCGCAAGACCCCGCTGGGCCGGGAGATCGCGGATTTCCTGATTGCAGTCAACCGTCCTTTCAAAAAAACAGATTACCTGCCCTGCGTCTGCTGGGGACGCAATGCCAGGTATGCGCAGACTCTGCATGTGGGAAGCAGGATCCAGCTCTGGGGACGGATCCAGAGCCGTGTCTACCGGAAGAAAGTCACAACCGGTGAAGAAACAGACATTATAGAAAAAACAGCCTATGAGGTATCGGCCAACCGGATGGAGTGCTCCGCGACTGCATAATATGATCAGTTGCTCCCGCCCCGCCCGGCATTGATTTTACTTGACGATTATCCCGGAATATGATTTAACTAATCTTAGACATTTATCATATGATAAAATGATTCTGCAATTTTTTATGTACAGAGGTTAAAATGGAAAAGGGATTCGTTAAGGTCTATTGCGGGGAAGGCAAGGGGAAATCACAGTCTTCACTTGGCAGAGCGCTGATCTGTGCCAGTGAGGGAAAGTCTGTATTTGTCGTGCAGTTTCTGAAGGGAAGGACGAGCGGTCAGCTCAGCTATCTGAGAAAGCTGGAGCCGGATATCAAGTTTTTCCGCTTTGAAAAGGAGAAGGCTTACTATGAGAATCTGTCTCCTGAGGCACGCGAGGAAGAGAAGATCAATATCATCAACGGCATGCATTTTGCCAGAAAGGTAATCTCCATCGAGGAGTGTGATGTCCTTGTACTGGATGAAGTGCTGGGCCTGATTGATCTGGGCATCATCTCTGCAGACGATGTGATTGATCTGATTGACAGAAAGCCGGAGAATATGGAACTGATCCTGACCGGGAGAAACCTGCCGGAGCAGATTATTCCCTATGCAGATTATATCTCCAGCCTTGATGTGGTGAAGATGCCGGAGAACCTGTAAAGAGAGATCTGTCAAAACAAGGTTGACAATCTTTTTCAGTAGTGTTAGTATAAGTCCAAAGTTTAAGTAGAGGCGCCCGCGTCATCAGTAGGCAGCCGGACGGGTTCAGGCCCGGCAGACGGCTGGCGAAAGGGTATCGGGCCGAAGTGGTATACCGCCTGAGAGGTATACTGCTGGGCATGCGGCTAAGAGCTGTATGACTGTCATCAGATTGATGGAGTGCTGCTTGAGATTCTTTTGGAATGTTTCTGAGAGTCGGCACGCCGCCGGCTCTTTTCTTATTATTCGAAAAGATCGGCACGCAAGAAAAAGGAGGAATTTCTTATGTCATTATTCACTGGCGCCGGAGTGGCGATCGTAACACCCATGCATGAGGACGGAAGTGTCAATTATGAGAAGCTGCAGCAGCTGATTGACTTTCAGGTTGAAGGCGGAACAGACAGTATCATTATCTGCGGCACAACAGGTGAGTCCGCAACTCTTTCTGAGCAGGAACATATCGATGTAATCCGCGCTGCTGTTGAGTTTACAGACCACAGGATCCCTGTGATCGCCGGAACCGGTTCCAACAGTACCGATACTGCCATCTATCTGACCAAAGAGGCAGAGAAGGCCGGTGCGGATGGCGCTCTTGTTGTCACACCGTATTATAACAAGGCCACCCAGAAGGGACTGATCAGACATTATACTGAGATCGCGAAAAACACATCCCTGCCGATCATCATGTACAATGTCGGCAGCCGTACAGGCATCAATATCGAGGCGGCGACCGCAGCAACACTGGGAAAGACCGTTGACAATATTGTTGCCATCAAAGAGGCAAGCGGCAATATTTCTCAGATTGCCACACTGATGCAGCTGGCAGAAGGCTCTCTGGATCTTTATTCCGGAAATGATGACCAGATCGTTCCCATCCTTTCCCTGGGCGGTATCGGCGTGATTTCTGTTTTCTCCAATATCTGCCCGAAGCAGTCTCATGATATCGTAGCCGAGTTCCTGGCCGGAAATACAGCTGAGAGCTGCCGTCTGCAGCTGGATGCGCTTCCGCTGATCCACGCCCTCTTCTGTGAGGTTAACCCGATCCCTGTGAAATGCGCTATGAACATCCTGGGTATGGAAGCAGGCCCTCTTCGTCTGCCGCTGACGGAGATCGAGCCCCAGCATACAGATCTTCTGCGCGCAGAGATCGCTGCCTATGAGGCAAAGATCGGCAGCAAACTGGGCTTTGCAAAGTAAAAGAGACATAAGGATTACCGATAAAAAAAGATTTTCACCCAAAGGGCCGCGGATGCGGTTCTTTGGGTGAAATTGTAAGCGGAAGAACCGTCTGCGGACAGCTTTGATATTGCGATTTGCAGGCGGAAGGAGTACAATAAAAACAGCTATTTATGGAGGATTTTGATATGATCAGGATGATTTTACACGGATGCAGCGGACATATGGGAAAAGTGGTCACCGATATCGTGAGCGCGAGAGAAGATATCATGATTACTGCAGGAGTTGACCGCGTACAGGCAGACCGTCCTTATCCCATTTATGAGTCACTGAGTGCCTGCGAAAAAGAAGCAGATGTCATTGTTGATTTTTCAGGCGCCGGGGCAGTAGATGCCCTGCTGGAGCAGGCAGTGGAAAAGAAACTGCCCATCGTTCTCTGTACGACAGGCCTCTCTGAAGAGCAGCTTGCAGCAGTCAAAGAGGCATCGGCCAAGATCCCGATTCTGCGTTCTGCGAACATGTCCCTGGGAGTGAACGCGCTTTACAAGATCGTTTCCCTGGCGACACAGATCCTGGGAGAAAGCGGCTTTGACATCGAGATCGTGGAAAAGCATCACAACAGAAAAGCGGATGCTCCGTCCGGTACTGCCATCGCGATTGCTGATGTGATCAATGAGACTCTGGGCGGCGGCCATGACTACAATATGGGACGCGGGCCGCAGAGCGGCAAGCGCCAGCCGGGAGAGATCGGCATCCAGGCAGTCAGAGGCGGAACCATCGTGGGAGAGCATGAGGTCCTTTTCTGCGGGCTGGATGAGGTGATCGAGATCAGGCATACCGCCTATTCCAGAGCTATTTTCGGAAAGGGTGCTGTCGAGGCTGCTGTATTTCTTGCGGGAAAAGAGCCCGGCATGTACCAGATGAAAGATGTCATCGGATGATCGTCCTGTCATCATTTTAAGAACCACTGACAAATGCAAGGGGGAGACATCATGAAAAAAATGAGTGAACTGCAGCTTCGCTATCTGAATCTGCTCGCAGAAAAGTATCCGACGATTGCGGCAGCTTCCACAGCGATCATCAATCTCAAGGCCATTCTGAGCCTGCCAAAGGGCACAGAACATGCGCTCAGCGATATTCACGGTGAGTCTGAACAGTTCTTCCATGTTTTGAAAAACGGATCCGGCGCGGTTCGTTCTAAAATTGATGATGAGTTCGGAAATGAATTGAGCATCCGAGATAAAAAGCAGCTTGCAACACTGATTTATTATCCCGAGCTGAAACTGAAACTGATGCTGGAGGATTGTGAGGATCCGATCGATCTCTACAAGATGATCTTCAGCAGACTGATCCGGGTATGCCGGCAGAGTCAGACAAAATATACCCGCTCCAAGGTCAGGGATGCCATGCCGGAGGATTTCCGCCATATTCTCGAGGAGCTGATCTATGAGCAGAATGCCGAGGATAACAAGCAGGAATATTATAACGAGATCATTGATACCATTATCCGTCTGGGCAGGGCAAAAGCCTTCATCGTGGCAATGTGCAACCTGATCCAGCGTCTGGTCGTTGACCACCTGCATATTGTCGGGGATATTTTCGACAGAGGCCCCGGAGCGCCTGCCATCATGGACAGACTGCTGGATTATCATTCTGTAGATATCCAGTGGGGCAATCATGATATTCTCTGGATGGCGGCTGCAGCCGGACATCCGGTCAGCATTGCTACCGTGATCCGTATCAGTGCCAGATACGGCAACCTGGACACCCTGGAGGACGCCTACGGCATCAATTTCATGCCTCTGGCCAATCTGGCCCAGACCTATTACAGCGATGACCCCTGCGAACTTTTTAATATCCATCATCTGGAACGTGAGGATACAACAGTCAGCCAGGTTGAGGAGCGTCTGAATGAGAAGATGCACAAGGCCATTTCGGTGATCCAGTTCAAGCTGGAAGGTCAGCTGATTGCGAAAAGACCGGAGTTCGGGATGGATGACAGAAGACTCCTGCACAGGATCGATTATGAGAAAGGTACGATCAATCTTTACGGCAAGGAGTACAAGCTCTTAGACAGCAATTTCCCCACCATTGATCCGGCAGACCCCTACCGGCTCTGTCCCGAGGAAGAAGATGTCATGGAGAGGCTGATCCACAGCATTGTAAACTGCGAAAAACTGCAGAAACATGCCGCTTTTCTTTACAGCCACGGCGGTCTCTATCTCTGCTGCAACGATATTCTCTACTTCCACGGCTGCATGCCGATGAATGAGGACGGAACCTTCAAAAAGGTCAATCTGTACGGAAACACCTATTCCGGAAAATCTCTCTGCGATTTCCTGGATGCCTGGGCCAGAAAAGGATTTTACCAGCATGAAAATGCCGAGGAAAAGGAACGGGGCATGGATCTGATGTGGTTTACATGGACCAATGGCAATTCTCCCCTTTTCGGCAAGGATAAGATGGCGACCTTTGAGCGGTATTTTGTAAAAGAGAAGGAGACCCACGAAGAGCACAAGGATCCTTATTACAAGCTCTATGAGAATGAGGAAATCTGCAACAAGATCCTGGAGGAGTTCGGCATGGATCCTGAAAAGTCCGTTATCGTTAACGGACATGTGCCGGTTAAGACCAAGAAAGGGGAGAGCCCCATCAAAGCCAACGGCAAGCTCTTCATCATCGACGGCGGCTTTTCCAAGGCCTACCAGCCGACGACCGGTATTGCAGGTTATACCCTGATCTACAATTCCTACGGATTAAAGCTGGTAACGCTGGAACCCTTTGAGAGCGTGGAAAAGGCAGTGCGCGAGGAGACGGATATCCGTTCGGATTCCAGGGTCGTAACACATGCAGTCAAGAGAAAACATGTATCGGATACCGATCAGGGACGCAGGATCCAGGCAGATGTCGAGAGACTCGAAGAACTGCTTGACGCCTACAGAAGCGGTCTGATCAGAGAAAGAAGATAAAGCGAAACAAGTCAGGATTCAGCAGAGAGCAGGTTCTCTCTGCTGAATTGCTGTAAAAGAAAGAATCGAGAGGCCGGAGAGTATGTCACTACAGTTTATTCTTGGAGGAAGCGGCACCGGTAAGTCAGCCTGTCTGTATGAAATGGTCATAAACAGATCGATGGCGGAACCGGATGCCGATATTATTCTGCTCGTTCCGGAGCAATATACCATGCTGACCCAGCGTCATCTGGTCCGTCAGCATCCCAGACACAGCGTGCTCAATGTAGATGTGCTGAGTTTTGAGCGCCTTGCCTACCGTATTTTCGAGGAGACCGGCACGGACTGCCGGGAAATCCTGGATGATACCGGCAAGAGCATG
>CAMHFW010000107.1 GCA_946184675.1 uncultured Clostridia bacterium
AAGCGGTTAAGACGCCGCCCTCTCACGGCGGAAACAGCGGTTCGATTCCGCTACGGGCTACTTGCAGAAACCGAAACTTTCACAGTTTCGGTTTTTTTGCATTTATCAGAAAGATTGCAGATCGTTCCCCCGTAAGATTTGTTAAAAGCGGCTGTGCTATCATGAACTGGAATTATCAGCATAATGAAAGGAGATTGGCAAATGGAATTGTTATCAGCAGAAAACATTCAGACAGCGCTGCTGAATACAGCTGTTATGTTTGCCTTGTTATTCTTCGCAGGACTCGTCATTCATGTATTTAAGAATATGATACACGGGCTGCTGGCGGTCATGCTGGGGAACAAAGCTGCATTTATTGCGGTTAATTATGTGACTTATCCGGGAACTATTCACCATGAAATATCTCATGCCTTGCTGGCGGTTGTGACCGGAGCCCGCGTAACGGCGATTCATCTGCTTCCCAGGGGAAAGACACTGGGCAGTGTGGATATGATGCCGAGAGGGAACTTTATCTTTCAGTCTCTGCAGAATCTGCTGACAGCTATAGCACCGGTTCTCTGCGGAAGTATTACTCTTTACTGCATGCTCATTTACGGATGGCCGCACTGTCTGCTCTGGTGGCATTTTGCTTTGTTTTTCTATTTTTTTATCAGCATCCTGCTTCATATGGATCTGAGCACGGCAGATATTAAGGTGGCACTTTCCGGCTTGCCGGTATGTGCGCTTATTGTGTTTGTAATCTTTCTGGTAAGCGGAAGCCGGATGGGAGAGCAGATCATGCATTCCATACAGAATCTCATTCCTTTTTAAATCGGAGATTCTTTGTTTGCTTGTGATTGACACTAAGAGCGGCGTTTGTTATAATGTATGAGATACGCCGGCATGTCGGAATGGCAGACGAGGCAGACTCAAAATCTGTTGTGTGCGAGCACGTGTGGGTTCAAGTCCCACTGCCGGCATTAAAAAAAGGGAGTTTCGAAACATGAACATATCATCATGTACGAAACTCCCTAATTTTTTAGATTTTTATAGCTTGAGCCATTCTTTGTATTCCTCCGGGTCAATCAGACCGGCACGCGCCTTGTCGAGCTTTTCCTTGGCCTCACGGTACCAGTCCTGAAATTCCTCGCGGGTCATGTTGCGGGCCTTCTTGCGGGGCTTGGTGACGCGGGCGTAGTGGGCCTTATAGGCTCTTGTATAAGCCAGCAAAAGCTCATCGTTTTTCACGCTCTGGGCAAAGGTCCTGGAGTATCCGACTTCTGCGCAGGTGCGTCCGTCGGGGGTATAAGTCCTCTGGCAGTAATCAGAGTTGGATTTCTTGGGAATGAAGAGTTTTCCGCAGTTGCGGCAGGGTTTGATCACCACTCTGCGGCGGATGATCTCTACCAGTTCGATAAAGAGGCACTCTTCAAAGGAGGATACGAAATAATCAGCCCAGAACTGTTCTTTGTCTTCAAAATCCAGAGACAGCATGCTGTAGCTGAGCTGGGTGCGCAGCCAGCCTTCAGAGGCGAGCACACTCTGGATCCGCTTTGTATCGATTCCGGTGCTGGATTCGTATAGAGACTGCAAAAGACTCTTGTATTTCTCCTGAAGACGGATCAGGTGTTCCACAGAGGGGAAGGACTTGTCCTTGCTTCCATCCGACAGGCTCTGAACAAATGATGATTTCCAGATGGGGTCACAGTAGCGGAAGAAGGGATGGACAGAATAAAACTCTTCGATACTGTAGTGCATGCGGCTCTGCAGCGGTTTCAGGCTGCTGTAGATAAACATCAGAAGAGAATCTCCCAGAAGAAGTGCGTCCTCCTGCGAGCCGAAGCGAATGGTATTGTGGAAAAGATTGATGTGGATTCTGATGTATCCACGTGCATTGATATTACCCATACTATCTTTATTCTACCTTTTTGTGGAACATGAAATATAGAATGTACAGAAACTGCTTTTACTATACATCTGAAATGCCTGCTAGTCAAGGACTCTGGCCTGTAGTATAATAAAAAATAAGGCTGATCCGGCATAAAACCGGAGCCGGAAAGGGGATAAGATGAGCAAGGTTGTTCTGATCGACGGTCACAGCATTTTAAACCGGGCATTTTACGGGATTCCGCTTCTGTCCAATGCAGACGGACTGCATACCAATGCCGTATATGGTTTCTTAAATATCATGTTCAAAATACTGGATGAGGAGAAGCCGGATTATCTGGCGGCGGCTTTTGATGTGCACGCGCCTACCTTCCGCCATGAGATGTACAAGGAATATAAGGGGACCAGGCATCCTATGCCTGACGAACTGCGTGAGCAGGTCCCTGTGATCCAGGAGCTGCTTGGCAAGATGAATATCCCGGTACTGACCAGGGCGGGTTATGAGGCAGATGATATCCTCGGCACCTTAAGCAGGATCTACAGCGGACGCGGGGACAGTGTATCTGTGATTTCCGGTGACAGGGACCTCCTGCAGCTCTCCTCTGAACTGGTAAAGATCCGCATTCCCAAGACCAAGATGAGCGGGACAGAGGTCGAAGATTATTTTCCTGCTGATGTTATGGCAAAGTATGGCGTCACGCCTCTGGAGTTTATCGATATGAAGGCCCTGATGGGAGATACTTCCGACAATATTCCCGGTGTTCCGGGGATTGGAGAAAAGACTGCTTCCAAAATTATTGCTGCCTACCATACGATTGAAAATGCTTATGATCATGTGGCGGAGATCAAGCCCAAAAAGGCTTCGGAAAATCTTTCTGCCTTTTATGAGCAGGCTCTTTTTTCCAAGACTCTTGTCACAATTAAAACAGATTGTGAACTGGATTTTGATCCGGAGTCCGGCAGGATCGGAGACATGTTTAATGAGGCCTCCTATGTCATGATGAAGAAGCTGGAACTCAAGAATATTCTCAAGCGCTTTGAGCAGATTCCTCTGGAAGGGGCACAGGAGATTCCTTCTGCAGTTCTTGTGGATGATTTTGCCCAGGCATCTGCTTTCCTTGACAGGAAAGCGGCCGGTGAGAGGATCGGTGTCAGATATTTCTGTGAAGATGACTTTGAGTGCGCGGTCATTGCCCGGGAGGACGGGACGGTCACTGCTCTTGCGGCAGGTGGATTTCTGACTTCAGACTACCTGAGAGAGGCAGTCCGGGATTATGTCCGAAGCGCAGAAAAGGCTTATTTTATCGATTTGAAAGATCAGCTGGATTTCCTGAAACTGACGGAAGAAGACCCAGCGGAGGATATCGCATTATGTGCCTATCTGATCAATCCGCTCAAATCCGGTTACACATATGACGGAATCGCTCTGGATTTCTTGAAAAAGACCATTCCCTCGAGGGCAGACTTTCTGAAGAAACTGACTCTGAGTCAGGCTCTGGAACAGGAGAAGGATAATCTTTTGCATTATCTTGCCTGTGAAGCAATGACAGGTCTGGAGGCGGGACCTGTTCTGGCAGCACTCCTGGAAGAACAGGAAATGGCAGATCTGAACCGGGAAGTGGAGCAGCCCCTGCTCTTTGTTCTCTATGACATGGAGAAGGAGGGCATCACCGTTAACCGGGAGGAGCTGGAGACCTACGGGCAGACTCTGAGCAGCAGAATCGCAGAGCTGGAACAGGAGATCTATGATCTGGCAGGAGAGACCTTTAATATCAATTCGACCAAACAGCTGGGAGAGATCCTCTTTGAGAAAATGGGGCTTCCCCATGCCAAAAAGACCAAGACAGGCTATTCTACCTCTGCGGATGTACTGGAAAAGCTCCGTCCCCACGATCCCATCATCGGCATGATCCTGGAATACCGGCAGCTAGCCAAGCTCAAATCCACTTATGTAGACGGATTGACCGGTTATATTCATGATGATGACAAGAAGATCCACTGCAAATTCAAGCAGACGATCACAGCAACAGGCCGTATCAGTTCCGCCGATCCGAATCTTCAGAATATCCCGGTACGCATGGAACTGGGAAGGCTGATCCGCAAGGCATTTGTCCCTGCGGAGGGAAATATATTTATTGATGCGGACTATTCCCAGATCGAACTCCGTGTCCTGGCCCACATGGCAGGGGATGAGAGCCTGATCAGGGCTTACAGTGAGTCCAGAGATATCCACGCGATCACAGCTTCTCAGGTATTCCATGTTCCCCTGGATGAGGTGACATCTGAACTGCGCCGCAATGCCAAGGCAGTCAATTTTGGTATTGTATACGGCATCAGTTCCTTTGGACTGAGCCAGGGACTCAGTATTACAAGAAAAGAAGCAGAGCGCTATATTCAGAAGTATTTTGAGACCTATCCCGGCGTAAAACGCTTTATGGATGATGCGGTCGCGCATGCAAAAGAAAAGCAGTATTCACTGACCTTGTATAAGAGGCGCAGACCTATCCCGGAGATTGCTTCCAAGAACTTTATGCAGCGGTCTTTCGGTGAGCGCGTGGCGATGAATGCGCCGATTCAGGGGACCGCGGCGGATATTATCAAGATCGCCATGATCCGCACGGCCCATGAACTGAAGCGGCAGAATCTGAAGGCGCGTCTGATCCTGCAGATCCATGATGAACTTCTGATCGAAGCCCCTGAGGAAGAGGCGGAGAAAGTGAAACAGATTCTCATGGACTGCATGGTGCATGCAGCAGATCTGGCTGTGCCTTTGGAAATCGATATGCACAGCGCAGATAACTGGTATGATCTGAAATAAGAGGAGAGGAAGACGGATATGGAAACATTTAAGACCTATGGAGTGACCGGAGGAGCCGGAACAGGCAAGTCGGAAGTGATGCGTCTTCTGCGGGAGGACTTTGGCGGCTTCACCATTCTCTCGGATGATGTAGCCAGAGATCTGATGCATCAGGGCGGGACCAGCTATCAGCTGATCGTGGACCATTTCGGACAGAAAGTTGTGGGAGAAGACGGAGAGCTGAATAGAAACAGATTGGCCCAGATCGTTTTCCAGGACAAAGAGGAGCTGGAAAAGCTCAACAGCATGACCCATCCTTATGTCAGAAAGGAGATTATCAGGCTGTTGAAAGAAGCAGAAGCGTCCGGCTTGTACCCTTTTGCAGCCCTGGAGTCAGCCATTTTGCTCGAATGCGGCTATGAAGACATTTGTGATGAGTTCTGGTATGTATACAGCAGCCCGGAGATCAGACGGGCCCGCATGAAGGAGACCAGGGGATACTCGGACGAGAAGGTTGATGCCGTGATGAAAAGTCAGATGCAGGACGAGCAGGCCATGCAGATGTGTGACTTTGTCATTGTCAATAATAGCACTCTGGAGGAAGTAAAGAGGCAATTATCGGAGCATTTTGGGGCCTGAGTGGGAGAAATTTGACAAATATATCAATATTTGCTAGAATATATCTGTTAAAAAGGGTTTTTCTGTTCAATTATTATGAGGTTCCGATCTATGGCAGAAAAAGGATTCCAATATCGTGCAGCCCTGCTGCTTATTCTGGTCTTTACGATCCTTCTTACCTTCTTTGGATGCCTCCATACTCTGGGGACAACCGATAAGACGATTTCCAAGACCAGTACCAGTCTGAGTACTCTGGATGATGAGATCTCAGATCAGATTATCGTCAGCGCCAATGATTATCTGGAGCTGACAACCTGCGGCAATCTGGAAGAAGCGCCGATGGCAGCTGACGCGGCAGCCCCCGTAAGAAGGCCGATTGTCGAGCTGACGGAGGACGAGATCTTTCTGATGTCCTGCGAGGTATACTGTGAGGCTTATACTGAGCCCTATGATGCGCAGGTAGGCGTGGCGCATGTGATACTGGCTCGTATACTGAGTCCCTATTTCCCGGACAATCTTTATGATGTGCTCTATGAGGATAATCAGTTCCCGCCTATGTACAGCGGCGTGGTAGATGAGGCGATTGCCAACAGGTCCGGCGACCTGGTGCGGGATGCTGTCATGGATGCCTTGTATGGAGCCAATCCGGTGGGGAATCATCTCTTCTTTAACATGGAAGCCGGAGTGAATCTGGATGATGTCAGCAGATATATGAGGATCGGAACGACGATCTTTTATACACCAACACATTTTACCGATGACGGATTATAAAG
>CAMHFW010000108.1 GCA_946184675.1 uncultured Clostridia bacterium
TTGCCCCAAGCTGATGCCAGAAACGGAAGGTCCCGTAATTGGTATTATTGGCCTGGGTGCTGATGTGGATTTCCATCTGCGGCATCACTTCCCGCGCGATCATAAATACGCCCGGATCCGAGATCAGGACCGCATCCGGTCCGATCTGGGCCAGTTCCTGAAAATATTCCCGCACGCCGGCCAGATCCCGGTTGTGTGCAAAAATATTGGCTGTAATATAAACCTTAACACCCTTGGAATGAGCAAAGGCAATCCCTTCCCGCATCTCCTCCGGTGTAAAATTCTTAGACTTGGCGCGCAGGCCAAAGGCCTCCCCGCCCAGATAAACGGCATCCGCGCCATAGATTACCGCAGTCCGCAGCACTTCCAGGCTGCCTGCAGGTATCAGAAGTTCCGGTTTTTTCATCTGTCTGCTCCTTCTATATCAAGCTTTACGCTGATGGTCATCCCATCTCCCACCGTCAGCACACTGGTCTCCAGCTGCGGATGATGCTTCAATTCCCACAAATACTCCCTCATGCGGCTGTGAATGGTCCGGTTGCGCCGGGTCACAGCGAATCGGGACTGGATGACATCTCCGTCCTGCAGGACATTGTCCGATACCAGTACCCCTCCGGTTTTTAATATGCGCATCACATGTGGAAGATAATGAATATACTGGGCTTTGGCCGCATCCATAAACACAAAGTCATATCCTTCCGGAAGCGCTTCGAGCACTTCAAGGGCATCCCCCTCAATCAGGGTGATGGTATCTTCCATTCCGGCTTGCTTAATGTTCTCTTTGGCCACAGGAATGCGGACTTCATAGTTCTCAATGGTCGTGATCCTGCCCCCGGCCGGAAGGCACTCCGCCATCAGGACAGCAGAATACCCTGTGCCGGTGCCGATCTCCAGAACCCGCAAAGGTTTATACATCCGAATCAGAACCTTCAGCAGGGCTGCGGTTTCCGGCCGGATGATGGGCACCTTCATCTCCAGCGCCAGGTCTCTTATCGCAGTAATGACATCCGAGTCTGCACTATCAAGCGAGTGCAGATAGGATGTCATCCTTTCATCAACTATCATATTAGTATACGTCCTCGTCTTCCATACTGATCCCGGTCAGCACAGACAGAATCTCATTCATAGTCATGGACGGCTTCAGCTCATAGCTTCCCGGCTGGATCCGTCCGCTGTACTTGGTCAGAGCTGTATGAACGATAAATGCCCGTTGATCATCGATCAGTCCTTTTTTCTCAAGCTGCGCAGCCACTTCGTCTGTGCTGGCTCCTTCCGGGATCTGCACCGGAATGACCTCCTGGGAATCCTCCGCCACCGCAACATTTCCAAAGACCTGATAGGAAAAATGATAGGAATACGTCACAACACGGATCGCAAACAGAATGATCACAGCGTAGATGACCACATTCAGCGCTATGCCGAAAGTTCCGAGAAATAGCTTTTTGATCATGAAGATCCTCCGTCACAATTCCAGATCCAGCCCGACCGCATCTGTAATCGCCAGAACGGTATTCTGAATCATGTACATCAATTTCTGCTCCGAAACCAGAAAATCTCGCACAACAGATTTCACGAGTACATCTTCGTACTCTTTCTCCAATTGAAGCAGTCCCACAGCGCCGCCTTCCGCATTCTGCAATTCAAAACGCTTTCTGCGGTAGGAGTCAACTTCTTCTTTCAGCTCCGGATCCCGGCCAAGCTTCGCTGCCAGGCGCCGGAACTGATTGTATTCATTACTCTTCCTGATCTCGCGGATCAGCTGTCTTGTCTGGTATTCAACATCAGTCATTCTTTATACTTCCATAATAACAGGCAGAACCATAGGATTCCTGTGCATCTGCTGCCAGATATAATCTCCCAATGAATCCCGGATCGCCCCTTTGATCTTGGCCCAGTCTGTGATATGTCCCTGCAGACACCGGTCGACTGTCTCCTCCACGATGCGCTTGGCATCCTCCATCAGATCCTCAGACTCACGCACATAGACAAAACCTCTGGATATGATATCCGGTCCCGCAAGCACCTGGTTGGTATATCTGTCCAGGGTCAGGACAACGATCAGAAGTCCATTGCGCGACAGCATCTGACGGTCTCTGAGAACGATATTGCCGACATCGCCTACGCCCAGTCCGTCTACCATAACGACACCGTGCTGTACTTCATCGATCACTTCCGCTCCGTCTTCTCCGATGGAAAGGACATCGCCGGACTTAAGCACCATGATATGGTCTTTTTCCACGCCCATAGTGGCTGCAATCTTGGCACCGGCCCGCAGATGCTTGTACTCCCCGTGTACAGGGATGGCAAACTTGGGCTTGGTCAGGGCATAGATCAGCTTGATTTCCTCCTGACAGGCATGTCCGGATACATGAGTATCCTGGAAAATAACCTCAGCTCCGCGGCGGTAAAGCTCATTGATCACATTGGTGACTGCCTTCTCATTGCCGGGGATCGGAGTCGAACTGAATACGACCGTATCTCCCGGTTTGATGTAAACCTTGCGATGGGAACCTGCCGCCATGCGGGACAGGGCCGCCATGGTTTCTCCCTGGCTTCCGGTAGTGATCAGAACCAGCTGGTCATCTGGGTAATGCCTCATCTGATCGATACTGATCAGGGTATTGTCCGGTATCTGAATGTATCCCAGTTCCGTGGCTACCGTGATGATATTGACCATACTGCGGCCTTCTACGATAACCTTGCGGCCATGCTCGTGAGCAATATTGATGATCTGCTGCACACGGTCCACATTAGAGGCAAAGGTCGCTACGATGATACGGCCGTTTTTATGCTCATCAAAGATAGCACGGATCTTTTTGCCGACTGTACGCTCTGACTGCGTAAATCCGACCTTCTCCGCATTGGTGCTGTCGCACATAAGGGCAAGTACACCCTTTCTTCCCAGCTCCGCAAAACGGGCCAGGTCGATCATCTCGCCAAAAAGGGGCGTGAAATCAATCTTAAAGTCGCCGGTATGGACAATAATGCCGGCCGGCGAATAAATAGCAAGCGCCGTTGCATCAGCGATGCTGTGATTTGTCTTGATAAACTCGACACGGAAGCTGCCCAGATGGATGGTCTGTCCGTGACGGATCACCCTGCGCTTTGTCGTGGCAAGCATATCATGCTCTTTGAGCTTGCCCTCGATAATGCCCATGGTCAGTTTCGTTGCGTAAATAGGGGCATTGACCTCCTGCAGTACATAAGCAAGCGCCCCGATATGGTCCTCATGGCCGTGTGTGATCACAAAGCCTTTAACCTTTTCCTGGTTTTCCCTGAGGTAGGTAATATCCGGGATCACCAGATCTACCCCGAGCATGTCATCATCCGGAAACTGCAGTCCGCAGTCTACCACAATGATGCTGTCTTCATACTCGAAGCAGGTGATATTCATACCGATGTGCTCCAGGCCGCCCAATGGTATGATCCTGACCCTTGGATGATTTTTCTTTCCTTTATTATTGTATTCTAATTCGTTCAATTACTGCACCTCCTGATTCGGATCCATGCAATAACCGGCAGACTGTAAAAGATGCTCTCAGGAATTGTTCTCTGTCCTCTTCTGTTCGCACTCACGGCAATACCCGTAAAACTTGAGTTCGTGGTCCGATACCACGAATCCGGTCGTTTTCCGAATCTTCTCCTCCAGACCATCGAGAAGATCTTCCCCGAAAGCAAGGACCTTACCGCAGGACAGACAGATCATGTGGTGATGATGATGACCGGATTCCTCTCTTGGATCCGCGATCTCATACCTGACATATCCGTCCCCCAAGTTTAATTTGTCTATCAGATGCATGTCAGACAAGAGCTGAATATTGCGATAGACAGTGGCCAGTCCGATATTGGGCCACTCTTCTTTTACGATATCATAGATCTCTTCTGCGGTTAGATGTTCCTGCGGACGCCCTGCAAGCGCCTCCAGTATGATCAGCCTCTGCTTTGTCGTCTTAAGTCCTCTGGCTTTCAGCAAAAGCGTAAACTGTTCCATTCTATCGTTCATGACATCCTTCTCCGGAACCTGAGTATCTTTTAAGTTTCCTGCAAGTCAGTATATGGTTCCTCAGTTCTCTGAAAGGCGAGATAATCCAGATATCCCTGCAGGATCCACGCCGCAGCCATCTTATCAATCACAGCCTTGCGGTTTTCCCTGCGCACTCCGCTCTCCATCAGGACACGTTCCGAAGAGACAGTGCTCATTCTCTCGTCCCATAAAACAACTTCAAGGCCCGTCCGCCGCTCCAGGTCCTCCTTGAACCGGATCGTCTTTAGCGCCCTCTCGCCTTCCGTATTATTCATATTCTTAGGAAAACCCAGCACAATTTTCCCAGCCTGATACTCCTGTATCAGCTCCTCGATGCGTGCATACGTCCTGCGCAGCTTTGTCTCCTGCTTGCGCGTAATCGTCTCCAGTGCCTGTGCCGTAATCCCCAGCGGATCGCTCACAGCCACGCCGACAGTCTTAGAACCGTAATCCAAGCCGATCAGTCTCTGCACGGCATCACCTGAAATTGTTGTCAATATAGCTCTCTAAAAGCTCCTCAATGATCTCGTCTCTGTCGATCCTGGTGATCAGATAACGGGCATTCTTATGACTTGTGATATAGGTAGGATCGCCGGACATGATATAGCCGATGATCTGATTCACGGGATTATACCCCTTGTACTCCAGGGCTGCGCAAACCTCTTTGATCACCTCTCTGACCATATTGTCCGAATTTTTAAGCGAATCAAAATACTTGGTATTTCTGCTGTTCGAATTATTATCAGACATATTGTCACATCTCCTTCCTTAAACTATGCCGGGCTGAAACCCCTCAATGCCTCTTCTGAGGGTATTCTTCAAAATATTATACAACAAGAAGGCAGGAAACGCAAGCATTATGTATTTGCCGGCGCCCTGCCCCCTATGATCGTTTTGATCTGTCGTTTTAAATAACGCAGCCGTTTTTACCGGATCATTTATAAGATCTCGGTCAACTCAAGCGGAGAATGAATGATATGCTCCGCATCCTCGATCTTTCCAAACCCATATGCTGCATAGACAATCGGGATTCCAGCCCCGTGAGCCGAATCCGCATCCCCCTGCACATCACCGATATAAACTGCATTTTTCAGATGATTTCTGCGGATGATCTCTGCAATGTTATCCTTTTTGACATGGCCGGTATCTCCCAGACTTAAATGGTCGGTGAAGTAAGATGTCAGGCCTGAGCTTTCCATAAAGAGCTCAATATAGCCCTGCTCGCAATTGCTGACAATGAAGAGCGGATACCGCTTTGAGAGCTCTCTGACCACCTCCGGAATTCCCGGATAGGGCTTCGCAGGCTCCTCTTTAAGGCAGACCATCTCTTCTCTGATGCACTCCAGGGTAAAATCAACCTGCTCCTGCGGGGTGCGGTCCGGGAAAAGCCCGGCGCCGATTCCTGCCGTTGTCTTGCCGAACAGTTTCTTCAGCTGGTCCGCATCGGTCTTTGAATAATCCTTGCCGAGAAGTCTCTCGATTGCACGGTTGAATCCCCTCGCGCATATTTCTGTTGAATCCCACAGCGTACCATCTACATCAAAAATAATACCATCGTACATATTCCACCTGCTTCATCTAAATCACAGCATTTTTCAATCAAGTGCATTTTCTGGCAGTAAAGCTGACCCATTCCTCCGAATGACCGGATTCCAGAATCTCAAATCCGTTTGCCGCAAGCGCCTCCCTGACTGCTTCTTCCTTGCTGTCAATAATACCGGAGCAGATAAAAATCGCACCGGGCTTCATCTCACGCCCCAGCACCTCAGACAGAGGAATGATGATGGTGGAGAAAATGTTTGCGACCACAAAGTCAAAGCTGCCTGTGCCGCAGCTTTGCACAAATGCCGGATCCCCGAGAATGTCTCCCTGACGGATCTCAAAGGAAGTATCGTTGCGGGC
>CAMHFW010000109.1 GCA_946184675.1 uncultured Clostridia bacterium
GTCTGCGCAATCGCTACACGCTGTTTTTGTCCGCCGGACAGGGTCACACCGCGCTCTCCCACGATTGTATCATACTGGTCTGCAAACTCAGAGACCGCCTCATCCAGGCAGGCTGTCCGGGATGCTCTGCGGATTTCCTCCGGCATGGGATCCCGGCGGCTGATTGCTATATTTTCCCCGATCGTCCGGGAATAGAGAAAGGGTTCCTGCAGAACCAGGCCGATCTTGCTGCGCAGATAATGCAGATCGATATCCCGGATATCCGTTCCTCCGATGGTGATCCTGCCGTTTTCCGCAGGCAGTGCATAGAGCCGGTCCAGCAGATGCATCAGGGTCGACTTGCCGCTTCCGGTGCTGCCCAGTATGCCAAAGGTAGAACCGCCTTTTACTGTGAAGTCTATATCCTGCAGAACAGTCTGACTGCTGCCGGGATACGCAAAGCTGACATGGTCAAATACGATATCACCATTCATTTCCGGCGTCAGTCTCCTGCCCGGGTCCTCCTCCGGCTGTGCGCCGAATATTTCCTCCACACGGTTCATGGAAACGCCTGCCTTGCTCATCTCGGACAGCTGGCGCCCCAGGCTCCTGACCGGCCAGACCAGAGAGGCGCTGTATGACAGCAGTGCAATAAATGTCCCCAGAGAGATCCGGCCTCCCACACAGGCATAGATTCCTGCCGTCATAACGCAGAGAGTCTGAATCCCTGTAATCAGGTCGCCGGATGCCCAGTAGGCAGACATGATCCGGCCCAGTCTCACCCATTGGTCTGCAAAATAGTTATTTTTCTGATCAAAACGATCGATCTCATACTGTTCTCTGCCGAATGCACGAACCACACGAACCCCGGTCAGATTTTCCTGCACTGCGGCAGAAAGATCTCCCTCCGCCTCATCCGCAGCCAGAAAGCGGGACCCGATTTTCTGATAATAAATCACAGAATACAGAATGATCACCGGGATAAATGCAGCCTCTACAAAAGAAACCCGCAGGTCCATCGAGAACATAACCCCCATGAAAAAGAGAATCTGGACGATGGTCCGGACTACCTCGATCATCTGGGTACAGACAAAGCGCCGGATGGTATCGACGTCATTGATACAGCGCTGAATGATATCTCCGGTCTGATGGTCTCCGAACCAGACATAAGGAAGCCCCGAGATATGTGCGTACAAGCTGTCGCGAAGCGATTTCAGATACCCCTCCGAGCCGATGGCAAGCAGGGTTTTCCCGATATAATTGCAAAGTGCGGAAGCTGCCGCGACAATTACCACGGCGCCGACACACTGCAAGAGAAGTTTCCCCTGTCCGGTCTCCGCGGAGACTGCGTTATCCACCGCATAGCGGATAATCTGGGGGATACCTGCATTGCAGACGGTCACCAGGCCCAGAAACAAGAGAGATAACAGCAGATATCGGAGGTTTCCCTTCAGAAACCGTAAAATCATCCTGTGCTTCATGTTAGCCACCTCAAACCATAGTATAAACGACAAAGTCAGGCAGAATAAATCTGCCTGGCACTTGTCACAAATTTGTATTCAGGAGACTTCTGACTAATCTCCTCTTTCCATAAGAAGCCGCATGGAATTTAAAATGCAGATCACGCAGACGCCGACATCGGCGAACACTGCGGCCCACATATTTGCCGCGCCGATGGCTCCCAGAATCAGGACCAGCAGCTTGACTGCCAGCGCGATCACAATATTCTGACGGGCGATTCTGACCGTTTGGCGGGCAATGCCTGTCACAGCCGGAATCCGCATCAGATCATCATCCATAATCACGATATCCGCAGCCTCAATTGCGGCATCAGATCCCATGGATCCCATGGCGATTCCGACATCCGCCCGGGTAAGTACCGGTGCATCATTGATGCCATCTCCGATGTAAGCCAGTTTCTGCCTGCCGGACAGGTCTCCCAGAAGCGTCTCCACGGCTTCTACCTTCTGCTCCGGCATCAGGTCTGACCGGACTCCGTCCAGGCCAATCTCCGCAGCCACCGCCTCTCCGACCTGATGACGGTCGCCGGTCAGCATGATGACTCTGGATACTCCGGCTTCCTTCATCCGGCGGACTGCCTGAGCAGCATCTTTTTTCACGGTATCCCGGATTAGAACGGCACCGAGATATATTCCGTCCTGTGATACATAAGATATGGTCGCAGCAGGATCCTCTGCATGTACATAAGAAATACCTTCTGCCTGCATCAGCTTATCATTTCCCACACAGATGCGGGATCCTTCCATCATCGCGATCAGTCCCTGACCGCTGACATTCTCTGTATCCTCAGGAGTCTTGAGAAACTCTGCCTGGTCCGGCCTTTCCTTAAATAGTTCCTCGCGGATGGATTTTGCAATGGGATGGGAGGACATCCCCTCTGCCCGGGCTGCAGCAAGAAGCAGCTGCTCTTTGCTGACGCCCTCCGCCGGAATCAGATCCGTTACAATAAAATTTCCTTCTGTCAGTGTTCCGGTCTTATCCGTCACTACTGTATGCACATTGGCCATCAGTTCCAGGAAATTGGACCCCTTCACCAGCACGCCAATCCGGCTGGCTGCCCCGATTCCGCCGAAAAAGGCCAGCGGTACGGAAATGACCAGGGCACAGGGGCAGCTGATTACCAGGAATGTGCAGGCGCGGTAAAGCCATACCAGCCACTGCCCTGTCACAAGTCCGGGAATCACGAACAAAGCCGCTGCCGCTGCTACAACAGCCGGCGTATATACTCTGGCAAAACGCGTAATAAAATTCTCTGTTCTGGACTTTTTCTCTGAAGCCGTCTCCACCAGCTCCAGTATTTTTGCCACTGTCGAATCATCAAACTCCTTTGTCGTCCGAATCCGCAGAAGGCCTTCTCCGTTGATGCAGCCGGAAATGATCGGATCACCCGCCCGAACCTGACGGGGAACCGATTCTCCCGTCAGTGCCGCTGTGTTGACCATACTGTCGCCGCTGATGACTTCTCCGTCAAGCGGAATCTTCTCTCCGGGACGGATCACAAGAATGCTTCCAATCTCTACATCGTCCGGATCAACCTGCTCTATATTGCCCTCTTCATCCTCCAGATTCGCATACTCCGGAACGATATCCATCAGTTCTGTAATGGACTTGCGCGAACGGCCAACCGCATAACCCTGGAACCATTCCCCAATCTGGTAAAAGATCATAACAGCTGCTGCTTCTTCATACTGCCCGGTCACGAAGGCTCCAAAGCTCGCAATCGCCATCAAAAAAGCTTCATCCAGCATCCGGCCGTGGATCACGCCGAGCACTGCCTTGCGAAGGACATCATAGCCAGCGATCACATAAGGCAGCAGATAAAAAAGAAACAGGTACCTGTTATACTTTTCCGGGAGAATTTGCGTCTTCTCAAGGATCACCAGGATTACAAATAAAACAAGTGCCGCGAGAATACGAAAAAGAAGTTTTTTCTGCCTCGCTGTCATAGCAGCCCCCTCTTACTTTTCGCTGATCACCGTATCCGGCTCAATAATCTTTGCTGTACGAATTACCTCTGCAAATATATCCTCAAATATCTCATCAGGCGCTTCCAGTGTCAGCTTCTGCATGATAAAGTTGACCTTTGCGTCAGTCACTCCTTCAATTTTCTTGATTGCATCTTCCAGCTTCTGCGCGCAGTTTGCACAATCCACTTCACACTTGAATTTCTTTTTCATCTCAAATACCCTCCTGTTTTCATTCCTCGATATGCTCTTTGCCCATGGCAATGATCGTCTTTACATGATCATCCGCCAGGAAATAAATACTGGACTTGCCTTCCTTACGCAGTGCGACCAGCTTGTTTCCTTTCAGGACCCGCAGCTGGTGCGAAACCGCCGACTGCCCCATGCCCAGGTCTTCACAAATCTCCGTCACATTTTTCTCTCCGCGAAACAGCGAATATAAAATACGAAGTCTGGTAGAATCACCGAAAACCTTGAACAGGTCTGCCAGATCAGATAGTTCATTCTCCGGCATATCCGCAATCATGTGATCAATTTGATTTTTATCATACTTTTTCGTTGGCATCCTGCCCTCCCATAACACTCCGCCTGATTATCTGAAATTTCAATAGCTGAAGCATCACTTATGAATGACTGTTCATATGAATATATTATCATATGTTCACTATATGTCAAGCGCTTTTTGCAAAGTTTCGAAGTAAAAATGAAAAAACCGGCCGCAAGGGCCGGATTTTCACCGTTTATTTATTCTTTTACGGAAACCTGCAAGGCAGATGCCTTATTTTGCCGGGAATTTGATCTCCTTCGGATATGCCCATCCCTGCAGTTCTTCTGCGGGAAGCAGCTCCGGCTCTTTCCATCCGTTGCAGGACAGAATGTGATGATACAATTCTGCCAGTTCTTCGGTGTAGCAGGCGGTCAGATAGGCATTCTCGATGCTCTTTTCATCGCAGGCGATGGCGCCGTGTGCCTGCATCAGGCATGCATTGTTCTCTCTCATAGTTTCGCTGACATTTTCAGCAAGGGTGGTTGTGCCGGGGCGGCCGTACGGCGCAACGGGAACGGTATTGTCCTTGTTGCCCAGATACATTGCTTCATAGACAAACGGCGGGATTGCTTTATTCAATACAGCAAAAACGGTGGAGTACGGTGCATGTGTATGAACGACAGCACGAACTTCCGGACGTTTTCTGTAAATGGCGATATGAACCAGCACTTCGCTGCTGGGCTTGGTTCCGGTAAGGTTCTCGATGACATTTCCGTCCATATCCATGACAACCATGTCGTCTACTTTCAGGAAATCGCGGTCGATTCCGGACGGGGTTACAACAACATATCCGGTTTCCGGATCATGGAATGAAAAGTTTCCGGCTTTGTGTTTGCACAAACCATCATGCTGTGCACGGATGGCTACCTGACGAACAGATTCTTTAATGGCTTCTAACATTTTTTATTCCTCCTGCTGTATTATTGTCTTTAATATCTGTGTTTCCTTACAGTACTTCCGGATTGCAGATAAAGGTCGGTCTTTCGTGGTTCAGAAGTTTCTGTACATCTGCCAGTGTGATCTCAGTCTGATGTCCGACGATATCTCTGGCGGAACCGGCAAGGTGCGGGGTGGTCACCAGGTTGGTGAGTGTCAGCAGCTTGTCTCCTGCGGGAATCGGCTCTACCGGATAAACATCCAGTCCGGCGCCGGCAATCTTCTTTTCTTTCAGTGCATCATAAAGTGCATCATAATCCAGGATCTTCGCGCGGGCGGTATTTACCAGGTAAGCTGTCGGCTTCATCAGGGCAATCTTTTCGCGGCTGATCAGTCCCACTGTCTCGGGAACCACATTGCAGTTAATGGAAATGAAATCGCATTCCTTCATCAAGGTGTCCAGATCCACTTTCTTTGCTTCGAGATAATCCATATCCTTCTGGTCAACATAGGGATCATAGACAAGCAGATCCATATCCAGCGCTCTGGCACGCTTTGCGACCTGACGGCCAATGGCGCCAAATCCGATCTGGCCGAATTTCTTGCCGTACATTTCCGGGCCGCCGCCGTAAAGTGCGAAAGGAGCATCCGGATCCATGGACCATTCAGACATAGTCGCGGCACGTTTTCCGCCGTCATCATGATAGGTCTTGCCGGTCAGCTGATCCGTGTATTTCAGCAGATGATCCGTGAGGCTGATATTCTTGGAAACGCACATCAGCAGGGCAATGGTATGCTCTGCAACGGCAATAGCGTTTCTTCCGCCGGCGCGCAGCACAGGAATTTTCTTTCTTGTGGCAGCTTCGATATCGATGCTTGCGAAGGCTTCATTCCTGCAGCATACAATGATTTTCAGCTTATCAGCCGCTTCAATCACTTCC
>CAMHFW010000110.1 GCA_946184675.1 uncultured Clostridia bacterium
TTTTTGATATTCTGCCACGGGAATTCCACAAATGGAACTGAAACAACAACAAAATGGAATGAATATGGAAATTTCTCTTGAAAAGCAAATCCATATATGGTACAGTAAAGCCAGAAACATGAAACTGGCATCTGTGCAGCGGCGGAAAGGAGAAGGCATCATGATGACGATCGAAGAGATGAAGCAGAGAAAGGCCCGCCTGGGAATTACCAATGAAGAGCTGGCCAGAAGGTCAGGCGTGCCTCTGGGCACGGTACAGAAGGTTCTGGGAGGGACGACGCGTTCTCCAAGGTATGAGACCCTGCGAAAACTGGAGGAAGTCCTTGCAGATACAAAAGAGCAGAGGTCATATACATACAGCCATTACGGGACGATGATGGTGGGTCAGCCCCCGGCAGCTTATGGCAATGGGAAGCCCATAGAGAAACGGCAGGGGGAGTATACCCTGGAGGATTATTATGCCCTTCCGGAGGACTGCCGCTATGAGCTGATCGACGGCGTGCTGTTTGAGATGAATTCACCGGCGACGGTTCATCAGGCGCTGATCGGTTTACTTCACTTGGAGTTTGCCCAGTTTGTCCGGGAGAATAAGGGACCCTGTAAAGTTTTTTTGTCACCTTTTGATGTGAGGCTGGATATGGATGACCGGACCATGGTGGAGCCGGACCTGCTCGTGATCTGCAGCCGTGACCGGATCGGGCCCAAGTACTGCAAAGGAGCCCCGGATCTGGCCGTAGAAGTCCTTTCCCCATCCACAAAGTTAAAAGATATGAAGCTGAAGACCCGCAAGTATAAAAATGCCGGAGTCAGGGAATACTGGATCGTAGATCCGGACACAAGAGTCATCCTGGTCTACGACTTTGAGAAGGAAGAATTCCCGGTGATTTACGGCTTCGACGACAAGATCCCTGTGCAGATCTGGGAAGGAAAGCTGGAAGTAGACTTCGCCCGGATCAGCGAAGAAATCGCCTATCTGTATGAAGAAAGTAATCTGCCTGAAGGAGACGGAGAATGAAAGCGGCACGCAATAAAACGATTGATATCAGCATCGGGGAAGGAAAACAGTATCTTGACCGATGTATAAGCATAAGCGGACCGGCAGAGACGGATTCCATTCTGAACAAAACCATACTGGGGGATTGTCTGGAAGTATTTTCATTCCTGCCGGAGTCCTTTATAGATCTGGTGATTGCAGATCCTCCATACAATATTGACAAAGATTTTCACGGGAAAAAGTTCAGAAAAACCACGGATGATGCCTATGAGGAATACACAGAAACATGGATAAAAGCAATCCTTCCTCATCTGAAAAGAGAGGCGACGATTTATGTCTGCTGTGACTGGGTTTCCAGCCCCTCGATCGGCCGTGTACTCAAAAAGTATTTTCATCTTCAAAACAGGATCACATGGCAAAGGGAAAAAGGGCGCGGGGCATCCGCAAACTGGAAAAATGGTATGGAAGACATCTGGTTTGCGACAAACTCGAAGAAATATACCTTTAATATCGAAGACGTTAAAATCCGGAGAAAAGTGATGGCTCCGTACAAAGTAGATGGAAAGCCCAAAGACTGGGAAGAAACAGCGGAAGGTAATTTCCGCAATACATATCCTTCTAATTTCTGGGATGATATCTCGATTCCTTACTGGTCTATGCCGGAGAATACAGCCCATCCGACTCAGAAGCCGGAGAAGCTGCTGGCAAAGTTAATCCTGGCAAGTTCCAATACGGGTGATGTTGTTTTTGATCCTTTTCTGGGTTCAGGATCAACATCTGTAACGGCAAAGAAACTTGGCCGGCAGTATGTAGGCATTGAAGTAAACCCGCAGTACTGTGTCTGGGCCGAGAAGAGGCTGGAAATGGCAGAGTCTGATAAAACCATTCAGGGCTATACAGACGGTGTTTTCTGGGAAAGAAACACAGGTGCTGCCCAACGACATTCCCATTGAAGCAGGTCAGCCGTATGGTATACTGCTATTAACAGATAATTCGTGGGAAATGGCGTGATTTATCAGAAAGGAGACCATTATGAAGATCAAGAAAATCGTTGATATCAGTATGCTTCTGGAAGAGGATATCCCCAGTGATCCGGAACCGCAGATTCCCCGCATCCAGAGGATGGACCACAAGATGACAGCATCGCAGATGGGGCAGTTCTTTGCGGGCGCAACGGAGAAGGATCTGCCGGAAGGCAACGGCTGGGCGATCGATTTTGTACAGCTCTGTACACATTCCGGCACCCATCTGGATGCTCCCTGGCACTATTACCCGACGATGAACGGCGGTGAGAAGGCCTGGACCATCGATGAAGTACCGCTGGAGTGGTGCATCGGCAATGGAGTTAAGGTCGATTTCAGTGACAAGCCGGATGGATACCGGATCATGCCGGAAGACTTTGAAGATTACTTCAAAAAGGTTGGCTATGAGCTGCAGCCGGGAGATATTCTTCTGCTGGAGACCGGAGCTGATAAGCGATTCGGATCACCGGAATATCTGGTTGCAGGCTGCGGCGTCAGCAGAGAAGCGACCTTGTGGATGATAGATAAGGGTGTCCGTGTATGCGGAACAGATGCCTGGAGCTGGGATGTACCGCTTCCCTATGAGGCAAAGATTTTCGCGGAGACCGGAGATCCCTCCATTATCTGGGAAGGTCACCGCGCAGGTGCGGAGAAGGCGTACTGCCACATCGAGAAGCTGACCAATCTGGCTGCCCTTCCGCTGACCGGATATACGGTATGCTGCTTCCCGGTCAAGGTCAAGGGCGGATCTGCAGGATGGTCCCGCGTTGTAGCGATTTTTGAGGAATAGGGAGACAGGGGATGGTTCTTTGTCTCCCTCTGAAATGCCATAAAATAGTAAAAAACACAAGCAGACAGGCCATTTTATGTCCTGTCTGTTTGTGTTTTATGCCGAGAGGGAGGGAGACAGAGAACCGTCCCCTGTCTCCTTCGGTGATTCCGTTACGAATGGATTGTTACGGAGAATTCACTGTTGTTGGTAACGGTAATGTTTTTGCATACGCAGGTGGCTTTGATGTCGCCCAGGGCATCGCCCAGATCCATATCGCCGGGAAGGGTGATGGCAACGTTTTCCAGTTCTGTCTTGAGGGAAACATTGTTCTCAGACTTGTAGCGGCGAAGCTCCGCGATGATGCGGACGGCAGTCTTGCCCAGATTGTATTCAGCCTCTGTAAACTCATTGTTAACAGGGATAGGCGCGATCAGGGTTCTGTGGATGGAGATGACTCCTTCACGCTCTGCGAAGTAGCCCTGATAGATCTCCTCTGTTACATGAGGAATGTAGATGGCGAAGCATTTGATCAGGCCAAGCATGGTGTGGTATGCAGCATAGAGGCCGGACTTTCTGGCATTTTCGCCGTAGATCTCGGGCTTGTAAACGCGGTTTTTGATGATCTCGATGTAGTCGTCGCAGTAGCTCCAGAAGAATTTCTCCAGCTCGCCGATGGCAAGACCGAGCTCATAGCGCTCCAGATAATTCTCAAAGCGAACCAGCATATCGTTGAAGGAAGCAATGATCCATTTGTCCATATGCATGAGCTCAACGCTGTCTGCAGGATTGAAGGGATGGAGCATAACGGGATTGCCATCGTCATCCTTTTTTTCAAAGCCTTCCAGCTGCATAACGACGAATTTTGCCGCGTTCCAGATCTTGTTGATCAGCTTGCCGGCATTTTTCATTTCTTCCTCAGAATAAACGATGTCATTGCCCAGGGAACCGCTGGAGGTCCAGAGGCGGACAGCATCGGCAGAGAACTTGTCGATCATTTCAGCCGGCTCTAAGGTCGCATTGCCCTTCTTCTTACTGATCTTCTCGCCCTTGGAAGCCATTACGTGGCCGGAGATCATGACATCCTTCCAGGGAATGTTGCCGGTGTGGTAGAGGCTCTTGACGATGGTATAGAAATCCCAGGTACGGATGATGTCGTGGGCGTTGGGGCGCAGGCCCATGGGCATCATGTCAGCGCGGTACTTCTCGTCATCCTGCCAGTTGAGATTGATCTGAGGAGTGACGGAGGAAGTCATCCAGGTATCCATGATATCTTTCTCGGGGATGAATTCGCCGCATCCGCAGGGGCAGATCTTTTTGGGCTTGTCGGTCAGCGGGTTGACAGGCAGATCCTCTACTTCCGGAACCATAACCTGTCCGCAGTCCTTGCAGTACCAAACCGGGAAGGGTACGCCAAAGTATCTCTGACGGGAAATGCACCAATCCCATTCCAGGTTCTCAACCCAGTTGGTGTATCTGGCCTGCATATGGGTCGGATACCAGTTGATCTTGTCGCCGGCATCCAGATATTCCTTCTTGTTGGAGAGAATATCGATGAACCACTGGTTCTTGATCATGATCTCCATAGGGGTGCCGCAGCGCTCATGGGTGGCAACGTTGTGGGCAATCTTTTCCTGCTTGATCATGTAATTCTGCTCAATCAGGTCTGCGATGATGGCTTTTCTGGCCTGAAGAACCGGCATGCCGGCGTACTTGCCGCAGGCCTCAGACATGGTGCCGTCTGTGCGGATGGCCTCGGTGAAGCCCAGGTTGTACTTCTTGTACCATTCCAGGTCAGTCAGGTCGCCGAAGGTACAGCACATAACTGCGCCGGAACCCTTTTCCAGATCGACCTTGTCATCCTCCAGGACCGGAACTTTCAGATCGAAGAGGGGAACCTTGATCATCTTGCCCAGCAGGTGGTGGTTTTTCTTGTCATCCGGATGGATAAAGATGCACTGGCAGGCAGCCAGAAACTCCGGACGGGTGGTAGCGATCTCGATGTAGTCTGTGTCGCTGCCGTCGATAAAGAATTTCAGATAGTTAAAGGTGGAGTCGATTTCCTTGGTCTCCAGCTCGGCCTGCGCGATCGCGGTCTGGCACTCTGTGCACCAGAGGGCAGGAGCCTTGGAGAAATAGACTTTTTTCTTTTTATACAGGTCCAGGAAGGATTTCTGGGAAACCTTCTGTGACTTGGGGCTGATGGTGGAATACTCATGATTCCAGTCGCAGGAAAAACCGGCGGAAGTGAAGAGGGCTCGGAACTGCTTTTCCAGTGCGCTTGTCTCATTCAGGCACATCTTGGTGAACTCCTCACGGGAAGTCTCATGTGCCTTGATGCCGTGGGTCTTCTCTACCAGACGCTCGGTCGGCAGGCCGTTGTCATCAAATCCGAAGGGATAAAAAACGTTGAAGCCCTTCATTCTCTTATAGCGGGCCATGACCTCTGCCTGGGAATAGGAGAAGATATGGCCGATATGGATCTTGCCGTTTACGGTCGGGGGCGGGGTGTCGATCGAGTACACCGGCGCCTTTGAATTCTCATCAAAGTGATAAATGCCCTTTTCCTGCCAGAAAGACTGCCACTTGGCTTCGCTTTCCTTGGCCTTATACTTTTTTGCAAGCATAGATAGTGTTTCCTCCTGAAAATGAATTGATTTTACAAAATAAAAACGCCCCTAATCCGAGATTAAGGGCGTAATAAACGCGGTACCACCTTAAAAGATGCTCATCATATCCTGTAACGGGGACGATCCGGCGCGCACTACTGGTCTTTCGCACACGCAGCTCCAAAGCTACCTTCTGTATCTGCTCTCCCGGATCCTTTCCAGCTGCCGGATCCTCTCTGTAAGGGCGCGGGGATACATACTCCTCTTCTTCTCAGCCTTTGACTATATAAAAGGTTCCGCCGCGTTGATCGCAGCGGAACCAGATGTGGAACCTATAGGGCTCGAACCTATGACCCTCTGCTTGTAAGGCAGATGCTCTCCCAGC
>CAMHFW010000111.1 GCA_946184675.1 uncultured Clostridia bacterium
TTTAGCATCTGCAGATAGTCTGCATAGACCGTTCCCAGGACGGTTTCTTCTTCCTTGCGCTCTACGGCATGCTTAAAGATGCCCCAGGACAGGTTTTTGGAAATAAAGCGCAGAAGCATCTTGTTATTTTGCAGATAGTGAAGGCTGTAATCGATCATTGACAGCAGATACTCTTCAAAACCAGCTTGCTCAGGCAGGCTGGTTTTTGTGTATTCGGAAGCTTCTACAAGGAGCTGTTCGGACTTGCGGGCGATCAGCTGGTCCCGCAGATCGTATTTATCCTTGAAATAAAGATAGAAGGTACCCTTGGCCAGCCCCGATTTTTTAGAAATATCCGAGATGGTCGTATCGTGGAATCCCTGATTGAGAAAAAGATCGAAGGCTGCCTGCAGAAGGGAAGCCCGCTTGTTCTGTTTGTTCTGCTCTGCCTTTCCCATGCTGATTCTCCTTTCCGGAAGTCTGTTCCTGTCTGTTATAATCTCTATTTAGCATAAAACATATTTGGAAAAAAGACCACTATCAATTGTGTACAAAAAAACATGACTGACCATCGGTCATTTTTTTACACAATTATTATTGACCAGCGGTCATTTTTGGAGTATAATGAGTTTGCTTGAGAAAATGACCAATGGTCAATAAAATACAAAGAGAGGCGATTTTTGATGAATGGAGCAGGGAAATGGATTGCATCTCACAGGATCCTGATCCTGATTGTGAGTCTGATCCTGCTGATCCCGTCTGTTTTCGGCATGGTGCACATGCGGACCAATTATGATCTGCTGACCTATCTGCCGGATTCTCTGGAGACGGTAAAGGGACAGGAGATCCTGACTGATGATTTTGGCATGGGTGCCTTTTCCATGATTGTTGTGGAAAATAAGAGCATGAAAGACACGGCAAAGCTGGAACAGGACCTGGAGGCAGTGCCGCATGTAAAAGAAGTGCTCTGGTATGACGATGTGGCGGATCTGACTCTGCCGGTTGAGATGATTCCGGAGGATCTTCGGGACAAATTCTTTCACGGGGATGCGACCATGATGCTGGCCCTGCTGGATGACGGAACTTCCTCCGATGCTTCCATGGAGGCGGTAGACCAGATCACGCAGATCGTAGATGAGGACTGTCATGTGAGCGGAATGACCGCAATCCTCAATGACCTGAGATCCCTGGCTGACCGGGAAGTGCCAATCTATGTCAGCATCGCGGTGATCTTATC
Organism: uncultured Clostridia bacterium; assembly: GCA_946184675.1. Classification (GTDB taxonomy): domain Bacteria; phylum Bacillota; class Clostridia; order Lachnospirales; family Lachnospiraceae; genus UBA2912. The sequence continues at coordinate 1,217 of CAMHFW010000111.1, forward strand.
TCTGGCAGCTATGCTGCTGCTGACGGATTCTTTTGCCGTACCTTTTATTTTCCTGATCAGTATCGGCTTTGCCATTTTGTATAACATGGGAACCAACTTTATGTTCGGAGAAATCTCCTATATTACAAAGGCGGTGGCAGCAGTCCTGCAGCTCGGCGTAACCATGGACTATTCCATTTTCCTGCTGGGCAGCTACCGGGAAAACAAGGAAAAGTATCCGGATGACCGGGAAATGGCCATGGGACAGGCCATCTCCAGCACATTCAAATCCGTGATCGGCAGTTCGGTTACCACAGTGGCAGGCTTCATTGCCCTCTGCTTTATGACCTTCACCCTTGGCATAGATATGGGGCTTGTGATGGCCAAAGGCGTCGTTTTCGGTGTGATTACCTGCATTACCGTTCTGCCGGCCCTGGTCCTGGTATTTGACGGACTGATCACAAAGACCACCCACCGGCCTCTTTTGAGAGGGACGGATACACTGTCGGCTTTCATCACAAAGCATTACAAGGTCTGGCTTGTTGTTTTCCTGGCCCTTTTGTTCCCGGCAATCTGGGGTTATAAAAATACAGCCGTCTATTATGATATGTCGGCTTCTCTGCCGGACACCCTTCCTTCCAAAATTGCACAGGAAGAGGTTAAAGATGACTTCGGAGCCAGCACCATGCATGTGATTCTGATGGATCAGGATCTTCCCATGCGCGATAAAAAGGCCATGCTGGACCAGGTAAGAAAGGTAGACGGCGTCAGCTGGGATCTGGGACTGGGTTCCCTGATCGGGTCATCCCTGCCGGAAGAGATGCTGCCGGATGACCTGCGCGGCAAGCTCCAGAGCGGCGGCTATGAACTGGCCTTTGTCAGCACCTCCTACCATGTAGGTATGGATGAGATCAATCAGCAGATCGATGAGATCAATGAAATCGTCCACAGCTACGATCCAGGGGCCATGGTGATCGGAGAGGCGCCGCTTACCAAAGATATGATGAAGATTACAGATATTGATTTCAAGAATGTCAGCACGGCTTCCCTGGGAATCATTTTTGTCATCATCATGCTGGTATTCCGGTCCCTGTCCCTGCCGGCCATTCTGGAGCTGGTGATCGAGTTCGCCATTTTTATCAATATGGGAATACCTTATTATACAGGAACCGAACTCCCCTTTGTCGCCAGCATTATACTGGGAACCGTTCAGCTGGGATCTACAGTAGACTATGCGATTCTGATGACCAGCCGTTACCAGAAGGAGAGACAGGCCGGACATGATAAAAAGGAAGCTGTGCAGATCGCGCACAGGACCAGCATGGTTTCCATCCTGACCTCAGGTATCTCATTCTTCGCAGCTACGTTTGGGGTCGCCATCTATTCCCAGATTGATGTGATCCGCTCCATCTGCCTGCTTCTGGCCCGCGGAGCGCTGATCAGCACCTGCGTTGTTATCTTTATCCTGCCGGGTATGTTTATGATATTCGACAGTCTGATTGTACATACATCCCTGCATTTCCTGCAGAAAAAAGGAAAGAGCAGAGTCGGAAATCATTTACAGGAGGGAAAACAGTATGCGTAAAAACAATATCAAAGTTCAGATAGAAAAATATTCCGCACTGGGCCTGAGTCTTGTTCTGGCGGTATCCGGTCTGGCCGGATGCGGGGCGGCACAGGCAGCCCAGCTGCCGCAGACTGAGACTGCGGCTCAGGAGAGTCAGGAAACGGAGACTCCGGAAGAGGAAGCAATCACTGCGGCAGAGACTGCCCGGACACTGACATCTTCAGGAACCGGCAGCCAGGACCGTGAGGAGACGGTTTATGTGGTTGCCAATGCTGACGGCAGCACAAAGGATGAGATTTCCAGCGTCTGGCTGAAAAACCCGGATGGCGAGGATGTCCTGACGGACGATGCCAGTCTGTCAGATGTGCAGAATGTCAAAGGCGATGAGACCTATACCACAGACAAGGACGGCAACATGGTATGGCAGGCCGGCGGAAATGATATTTACTATCAGGGAAAAACAGACAAGCAGCTGCCGGTGACCACGCAGATCACCTATACGCTGGACGGAAAGCAGATGCAGCCGGACCAGCTGGCCGGCAAAAACGGTCATCTGCAGATCTGCTTTACCTATACCAACCATGAAAAAGAGGAGACTGAGGTCAATGGCAAGACAGTGACCCTCTATGAGCCCTTCCTGGTCCTGTCAGCTCTGACCATGGACAATGAAAAGGCCTCTAATGTAACCGTATCAAACGGCAAAATGATCAATACCGGTGATAAGACCATCGTAGTCGGTTATGCCATGCCCGGCATGAAGGAGAGCCTGCAGACCGGACTGGTCGACAAGCTGGAAGAGACGGCAGAGAAAGAAGGTACTTCCTTAAGCCTTCCGGAGACAGTAACGGTCGATGCGGATGTAAAAGATTTTTCCCTCCTGACCACACTGACTGTCATCGACAATTCCATGCTGCAGGATCTGGACCTGAAAAATGTGCATACCATGGATGACCTGAAAAATGCAGTTGGAAAGCTTGCGGATGCGTCCGGTCAGTTAAAGGACGGCAGCGGCGCACTGGCAGATGGTGTGCAGGCTCTGGCAGACAAGGCGCCGGAGCTGGCAGATGGTATCAGTCAGCTGGATGCAGGTGCCGGTTCACTGGCAGACGGTGCGGGCACACTGGCGGATGGCGCGGCCAAGGTAAATGACGGCACAGCAAAGGCGGCAGATGGCGCCGGCGCGCTGAGCAAAGGAGCTGCGGATGCAGCAGAAGGTGCCGGCAAGCTGGATGCAGGAGCCAAAGCATTGAAAAACGGAACGGCAGCTCTGGCAAAAGGAACGGATGATCTGTCGACAGGTGCAGGGTCTCTGAAAGACGGTGCCGGCTCTCTTTATGAGGGAACTGGAGCCTTGCAGACCGGAGCGGATCAGCTGGCGCAGGGACTGGGTCAGCTGAAAGATCAGACAGCAAACCTTCCGGAAGGAACGCAGAAGCTGTATGAGGGAGCCAAACAGGCCCGCGCTGCTCTGAAGGGAGAAAACGGGCAGAGTATTTATGAAGGCCTGGCCCAGATAGAGCAGGGATCCGCACAGCTTTCTGCGGGACTTAAGAGCGGCAGCGCAGAGCAGCCCGGGATCTATGAAGCAGCCCAGGGCATCAAAAATGGTACAGCAAGCATCAAAAACGGTGCGGCTGGTATTGATACGGCAGCCCAGGGTACCGGAGCCGCGGCAGAGCAGATTTCCGGAGCATCCGGTCAGATCGGGGATGCGGCGGCCAGCCTGCAGTCACTGGTCAACACAGCAAACAGCCTGCTGGGATCGGTGCAGGGTAAAGTACCCGAAGATACTTACAACATGGTAGCAGGTGAGATTGCACAGGCCCAGGCTTGCCTGGATGCGATTAATGGCGGCGTAGGCCAGCTGGATGCAGCTTCAGAATCTCTGTCAGGCGTATCCGGTCAGCTTTCGGATGTATCCGGACAGCTCTCTGGCGCAGCGGAGCAGATCGGAGGAGGCGCAGATGCCATCAGTGCGGGTGCAGATGCTATTTCCGGTTATGCAGACCAGATGGCTGGCGGCGCAAAGCAGCTGGAGGCTGGTACGAGTCAGCTGATGAATGGCGTGGATACGATCACAAATGATGAAAATATGGGTGCTCTGGTACAAGGACTGGAGCAGCTGGCCGGCAGCTCACAGGCACTGGCCGGCGGAATCGGTCAGCTTGCTGAAGGTTCTGCCAATCTGCAGGCCGGAATCGGACAGGCCAAAGAAGGAGCCGGTCAGATTTCAGAAGGCGCTGCAGCTCTGGCGGAAGGAGCCGGTAAGGTAAACGAAGGAGCAAAGAGCGTGGATGCCGGAACGGCTAGTCTGGCAGAAGGAACCGGCAGCCTGGCAGAAGGCAGTCAGGCCTTATCTGATGGTGCAGGCACACTGGCGGAAGGAACAAAGGCTCTGGCGGAAGGTACCGGCGCACTGGCAGCAGGAAGCACAGCCCTTTCCGAAGGAGCGCAGACACTGAGGACAGGAACCGGACAGCTCTCAGCCGGCAGCGGCGCACTGACAGACGGTGTGCAGCAGCTCCTGACAGGCGCTCTGCAGCTGCGGGACGGCATGGTTCAATTCGATGCAGAAGGTATTGAACCGCTGGCAGCGTTCGCCGGCGAAGACGCCCAGGATCTGATCGGCCGCCTGCGCGCTATGCAGGAGCTTGGCAGTGCTTACACCAGCTTCTCCGGCAAAAACAGTGATGGCAGCGGAAAAGTACAGTTCATCGTAAGAACAGAGTCCATTAAGTAAAATGGAAAGAGTGATGATACAAAACCTTGAAGAAGGGAGCAGATCATCACTCTTTCTTTTTTTTGTCGACATATGCCAGGCAAAGTGCTATAATATTTGCATTATTGTTTCGGAGGGAGACAGGGGACGGTTCTGCGTCTCCTGGGAGACGCAGAACCGTCCCCTGTCTCCCTTTTTTAAAGAATGGAGGAAATACCATGTCAAAACTCATCCTTCCCGAGGGATACAGCCCGATTTTGTACCCGATCGAGACCCAGAGAGCCATTAAGAA
>CAMHFW010000112.1 GCA_946184675.1 uncultured Clostridia bacterium
TGTCCTGAAGATAATCAAGTGCCTTGCAGGTCAGGAAAGCGCCGGTTGCGCCCATCGGATGTCCCAGAGCCATGGCACCGCCGTAAGGATTTACCTTGGCCGGATCCATCTTCAGTTCTCTGATGCAGGGGATTGCCTGTGCTGCGAATGCCTCATTGAGCTCGATCACATCCATATCATCGATGGTCATATTTGCGCGGGCGAGTGCCTTGGGGACGGCCTTGATCGGGCCAAGTCCCATCATTGTCGGATCACAGCCGGAAACAGCGAAGGATACCAGCTTGGCAATCGGCTTGATACCAAGACTCTTAGCCTTCTCAGCTTCCATCAGGACTACAAAAGCAGCTGCATCGGAAGTCTGGGAAGAAGTCGCTGCTGTAACAGTGCCGCCCTCTGCCTCAGGGATAAAGCAGGTCTTAAGCTTTGCAAGAGACTCCATATTGGTGCCGGGACGGATACCCTCATCCTCGGTAATCACTTTCTCATTGCCGTCCTTGTCAACGATGGTAACCGGAATGATAGAAGGAGCCAGCTTACCCTCTGCCTGTGCCTTTGCAGCCTTGGCATTGGACTCTACTGCCATCTGGTCCATCTCTTCGCGGGTTATACCATAATTCTTAACGATATTCTCAGCAGTGATACCCATGGGCATATAGATACCGGGGGAGTTCTCAGTAACCCATGTGTCCCAGTATTCCTGCGGATACGGTGCATAAGTATCTGTCATGCTCTCTACGCCGCCTGCCACGATTACATCACCCTGGTTGGCTGCAATTGCTGCAGTTGCGGTAGCGATTGCCTGCAGACCGGAGGAACAGAAACGGTTGATGGTATGTCCTGCAACGCACTCCGGCAGCTCTGCTCTTGCCACAACATTCTTGGCAATATTCATGGAAGTCGTGGTGTGCTGTACAGCACATCCCATGATCACATCTTCGATATCTGCTCTGTCAAGCTGCGGAATCTTGTCCAGCACTCCCTTGAGTACCTGTGCAGAATACTCAATCGGATGAGTTCCTGCGAAGGATCCTTTTCTGGACTTACAAACTGCGCTGCGGCCGTAAGCTACGATAACAACTTCTCTGCTCATTGAATTACCTCCTGATTAATATATAGTAATGATCTGTTATTTATTCACACTTTAGACCCTATTATTTGGATCCGCCAATTCCCTTGGCTGCGAAATAGGTGGTGCCGTATACTTCAGAAGCTTCTGCTTTTGCTGCCTCAAGCTGGTCAACTGTAATCTGATCCAGGGCTGCGCATACTGCGGCATGGTCAAGCGGAGCCAGACCCAACATCTCACGTGCCTCTGCAGATGTTGCACACTCATTTCCGTATGCTTCTACAGCTCTTGCGGCACGCTCTACCAGCATCAGGTTAGTAGCAAGGATCTTCTTTCCATCCTTGTCCCTGCCGTATACGACATTATCTTCCATACCAACACGGATATGAGCCTCGTTAGCCAGCATAGCAAACATAACAGGCAGGTGTCCCTTACCGATACCAAAACCGGAAATCGTGATCTCCTGGGGAAGGCTGCCTTCCAGCTGCAGACGACGGATATAAGCGATCATATCCTGTACATCCTGCGGAGTTGCTGCAAGTCCTCCCATAACGCCCAGACAAAGCTGGAAATGAAGCGGTGCTTTTACGATACCTTTTCTCCAGTACTCGCCGACCGCACGGATCATTCCCATATCAAAAACCTCAAACTCAGGCTTGATATTTCTCTCCTGATACAGATTTCCGAGAGTGGTCAGGAATGTAGGGGAATTGCTGAAGATACCGCCCGGGATACCCCAGTTAAAAGTTCCTGCGTCAAAAGTTCCCATCTCAATGCCGGGAACCATCTTGTGATGCAGCATACGGATGGCATTGCCGTAAGGGGAATCATCGGAAACGCGATTGTCGCCGGAAGAAGTGCAGTTGATGATTACATCACAGTCTTCATAACTTCTGATCAGCTTGATGGTTTCGTAAAACTTCACAGGATCCATAACGCCGGCCCCCTGGTCATCTCTCATATGAAGATGAACGATTGCTGCGCCTGCTTTCCAGCATTCATAAGCGGTCTGTGCGATTTCCTGCGGAGTCTCCGGTACATCATAACCATGAGGTGTGATAGCGCCGGTCAGCGCTGCTGTAATGATTGTTTTTGCCATTTGAATATCTCCTTCCATGCTTGGTTTTATTCGTTTATTTATCACTATCTCTATTCTAAAATCATCTTCTTTCTTTTTCAATAGAATGGAGAAAGGTGATTATTCTGCTTTTCCAAGAGGTTTATTCAAAATGAACATAACCATGCCTTCTTATAATAAAGTATACTGAGAAAAACCTGTTTTGACATTTCAAACATCGGAAAAGGAGGATGGCCATGAATCTTACCGATTCTTATACAATGAAAAGAGGCAATGTCCTGGTAACGGCAAACGGCTTTTTCGGAGAAGAGGATTTTTACTTGATGCACCAGACAGCACTCGACGTTATCTCGCCTGATGATGCGGGATACAGTGTCGATTCCATGTGCATCGGAGGCTATCTGAAAAAGGATGAAATCCTGATTCGCACCAGCAGCGAATGTCCTTATGACAGCTGCTGCTTCTTTTATAATGAAAACGAACTCAATGATCAGCAGCTTGCTCAGGTCCGGAATTGGATCGAAACAATTGTCTGCAAAATGCATGAATCGAAAGGAAACTAATCTATGAGCAAAAAAGCCTGCATCATCTTTTCCATCTGGACTTCTTTTTTCTCCGCATTGTTTTATCATATCTACGGCCTTCTTCCGGGAATCGCAGAAAGCACGTTTGGTTATTCTGCTTTTATCCCCTGTGGCTGGATTATGTTTGTCTGCCTGGCCATCTATTTTGGCATGGGTCTGACTCCGAAAGACTTCCCCTCTGCCCTGCTCTCTGCCGGCTGCGGCCTGATCTGGGGACAGGTGGACTTTATCCTGGGAGACTTCTTCGGCCGCTTTATGGGTGCCTCTGCCGCCATGTTCGTTTCCATTCTGGTCGGTACCACCATCACCATGTTTATCCATATCTATCTTCTGGAAAAGACGCCCTTCCGCCAGATGCCTTTTATCTTTGCCGGCGTCTGCCTGACCTTCTCCCAGGGAGGAACCAACGAACCTGCTTTGATCACTACCTTTATCTTCGGTCTGGTTCTCTGTGTCATCTGTACTTTTATGCTGGGGTACGCCACAAAGAAATGGCCTCGATAATACAGCACTTATAAAAATATAAACCGGTGTTTCCTTTCGGACGCACCGGTTTTTTTGACATTCCAAATCGTTTGTACATTTCCTCATAAAATGTTATTTAAGAAAGCCAGTGATTATGATAATCTTGAGAAGATACCACCTTGAAGGTTTATCAGTATTTATCATGATATCTGACCGTATGGAGGACTGAAAACTTGTTTTTTATAAAGAATAAAAACTTCTATCAGACACTTTTTAAGATGCTGATCATCGTGGCTATGCAGAATCTGGTAGCCTATTCTGTCAACATGATTGATAATATTATGCTGGGCAGTTATTCTCAGGCAGCTCTTTCGGGGGCCGCCACGGTGAATCAGGTCTTTTTTATGGTGCAGCAGGTAGCCCTGTCCATCGGCAACACGCTGATCGTGATCACCAGTCAGTATTGGGGGGAACAGAGGGTCGATCCCATACGTTCTCTGACATGGCATTCTCTGAAACTCGGGATCGGTACCAGTGCCGGCATCCTTGCTGTCTGTTTTTTATTTCCGGTCCAGCTTCTGCAGATTTTTACCAGTTCCGACGCAATCATAGCCGAGGGTCTGGTTTATCTGGATCTGATCAAATGGACTTTCCCACTTTTTATTCTGTCCAATATTCTGATTAGCGCGCTCCGCTCTGTCCAGACCGTAGCCATTTCTTTTTATATTTCTATGATTTCTCTGATTGTAAACGCTGGAATCAACTATACTTTGATCTTCGGCCGTTTTGGCTTTCCGGAGATGGGCATCCGGGGTGCTGCAGTCGGAACCCTGGCAGCACGTATCCTGGAGCTCGTGATCATTATTGTCTATCTGATACATTTTGATAAAAAGCTGGAACTGACAAAACATGCCATCGGCCGCACAGATACGGGATTAAGGCGTGATTACAGGAAATCCTTTATTCCGATCGCTATGGCGCAGATCCTCTGGGGCGTATCTGTTCCCATGCAGACCGCAATTCTGGGACATCTGTCTGATGACGCCATCGCAGCAAACTCTGTCGCAACAACATTTTATCAATATCTGAAGGTCATCGTAATCGCCATGTCTTCGGTGTCTTCGGTCATGATCGGAAATACCATCGGGCGCGGGGACAGGGAGAAAGTCAAAGCAGCCGGACGAACCCTTTCCGTTATCGATGTCGGTATCGGCCTGACTCTGGGACTGATTCTTTTCCTGCTCCGGGATCCCCTGCTGTCCATGTACGACCTGACGCCATCCGCTTCTGTGATGGCCAGAAATCTGATTGCAATCATGAGCATCATCATGGTAGGCATGTCCTATCAGATGCCGGTATCTTTCGGTGTTATTCAGGGAAGCGGCGATTCCAAATTCACCTTGAAAATGAATCTAATCAGCACATGGCTGATTGTTATGCCTCTCTCATTTCTGACAGCCTTTGTGCTGAAATGGCCAGTAGAAGCTGTTGTGTTCGTCATTCAGTCCGATCAGATATTCAAAGGTCTTCCGACTTTTCTCAGATTCCGAAGCTATAACTGGATCCATAAGCTGACCAATTAAGAAGATTATTGATTGACTTTTGCCCCTGCAGCTGCCTATACTAAAGAAAAAGTGCGTCTCACGCATCAAAAGGGGGATCTGTATGATCGTTTTGAACGTTACCTACGAACTGAAGGAAAATGTATCGCCGGCAGACTTTGTAAATGCACTGGAAGAAAACGGCCTGGCTCCCTATTGCCGCCAGGAAAAAGGCAATATCTGCTACTCTTATTTTTATCCCGCCGATGGCAGCAGCCAGGTACTGCTCCTGGAGAAATGGGAAGATGAAGAAAGCCTGACCGCACATGCGCAGACAGAGAATTTTGCCAGAATCGGGCAGGTTAAGAATCAGTATGTAGAAAGCACGGATATTCAGAAATATTAATATCATTTATGTATGATATTTCTTCCGAGTATAAATGAGTATAAATAAAAAAGCAAAACCACCCTCAAATGAACTGTCTACTTAACGAGTAGCAGTTCAAAACAGGGTGGCTTTGCTTTTTTTATGGTCTGAACCATTATGTTGACATCTTGTCAATCGACTGATATAATATACTTAGCTAAGTTAGCCAGAATAAGATAGAAAGGATTGTTCTTATGAAGCAGGTAAATGTATTAGAAGCGAAAAATGAACTGTCCAAACTGATGAAACTTCTGGAAACCAGAGAAGAAGATACGATTATTATTGCCAGAAACGGCACTCCTGTCGTTCAGATGGTTTTATATCCAGAAAGCAACAAGAAATCAAAAATCGGAACCGCAAAGGGTAAATTTACTTGTCCGGAAGATATCAATATATATGATGATGAAATTGCGGATCTGTTTGAGAAAAGCTTATGAAACTATTACTTGACACGCACATTCTGATGTGGACACTTACGGATGATCCAAGATTATCAGCAAGTGCGAGAACGTTAATCAACCACGCAGATAGCGAGATTT
>CAMHFW010000113.1 GCA_946184675.1 uncultured Clostridia bacterium
GGGGCTTCCGTTTCACCGGACGTACGCCAGAGCCCCTGCACCTTTTCGGGCTCCGGCGGTACGTAGCGTGTCAGCGCCTTGCAGATGCTTATGTAGGGCAGGTGCGTCGGATTCTGCTCGCGGAAACCGGGTTTTCCCGGCTTCTGATAAGTCATCGGATGTGATTCGTCTGCTGACCGGATTGATGAAAGAAAATGGGGTACAGGTTCATCTGAACACGCCGGTAAAAGAGCTGCTGATGGAAGATGGCAGGATTTGCGGCGTTGAGCTGGAGAACGGTCAGAAAGAATACGCAGACGCTGTGATTCTGGCCTGTGGAGGGCTTTCTTATCCCCAGACTGGTTCAGACGGCGACGGACACCGTATGGCAGGCGAGGTTGGCCACAGCTGCACCAGGCTGCTGCCTTCTCTGGTTCCTCTGTTGGTACAGGAGGACTGGTGTCATGAGCTTCAGGGACTATCTCTGAAGAATGTGACTCTGACCCTCCGGCAGGGGAAAAAACAGATTTATCAGGAGTTTGGTGAAATGATGTTCACCCATTTCGGCATCACCGGACCGATCGTCTTAAGCGCCAGCACCTGCGTTCATAAATACCTGAAAAAAGGAAATCTGCAGGCGGAGATTGACCTGAAACCGGCACTGACGGAGAAACAGCTGGATGAGAGAGTCCTCCGTGATTTTGCGGAAGTCCCCAACCGCCAGCTTCGCAATACCCTGGATAAGCTGCTTCCTAAAAGTCTGATTCTTCCTTTGATTCAGGTATCAGGGAATGATCCTTATGCTGTGGTTCATGATATGACCAAGCAGTCAAGACTGGCGCTGATCAGGACAGTCAAAGCCCTGCCGCTTACGGTGACGGGCACCAGAGGCTTTGCAGAGGCCATCATTACACAGGGCGGCATCCCGGTTAAGGAAGTCATGCCGGACACCATGGAATCCAAGATTGTGCGCGGGCTTTTTCTGGCAGGGGAGATGCTGGATCTTGATGCTGTGACCGGAGGATATAATCTGCAGATCGCCTGGTCGACAGGGCGTGCTGCCGGCATAGGGGCAGCAGAGTATGTGAAAACACTGAATGAATAAAATCTTTATATAAGACAGGAGTTGCATCAAATGAGTATCAATATTGCCATCGACGGCCCTGCAGGGGCGGGGAAGAGCACAATTGCAAAGAAACTCGCTGAAGAACTGGGTTACATTTATGTCGATACCGGTGCCATGTACCGTGCCATGGCTCTTTATGTGCTGGAGCATGATATCAATCTGGAAGATGAGGCTGCAGTAGCTGCGGCTTGTCCGGATATCAATATCCGCATTGCTTTTGAAGATGGCACCCAGTGTGTGTATCTGAATGGGGAGAATGTGAATGGCAGGATCCGCACAGAACAGATCAGCGGCATGGCCAGCAAAGTTTCCGCACAGAGCGCAGTGCGTGCCCACCTATTGGAGCTGCAGAGGTCTCTGGCACGCAGCGCTGATGTGATCATGGATGGGAGAGATATCGGAACCCATGTCCTTCCGGATGCTCAGGTCAAGATCTTTCTGACAGCTTCTGTAAAAGTCAGGGCGGAGAGAAGATATAAGGAATATCTGGAGAAGGGACAGCCTGCTGTTCTGGAAGAGATTGAAAAAGAAATCCGCGAAAGAGATGAGCGTGATATGAACCGCGAAATCGCGCCTCTGAAACAGGCTGAAGATGCTGTACTTGTAGATACTTCCAGCATGGATATTTCCCAGGTTGTTGCCTGCATCAGACAGATTATTATAGAGAAGACGGAGCAGCTGTGATGGGAAAGGTAATACTTGCAAAGACGGCAGGCTTCTGTTTTGGAGTGAAACGTGCTGTTGATCTGGCCTATTCTCACGCAGAGGACTCGGAACATGTCTATACATACGGTCCAATCATTCACAATGAGACCGTTGTGGGGGACCTGGAGACGCGAGGAGTACATGTCCTCTCATCGATTCAGGAAGCGGAAGAGGCCCCGAAGGGCACGATCATCATCCGTTCTCATGGAATCTCCAGGGAGGAGACAGAGAAGCTTGCAGCCTGCGGCATGATCATTGTTGACGCTACCTGCCCCTTTGTGAAGAAAATCCACAGGATTGTGGATGAGCACAGCGCGGCGGGGGAGCAGATTGTGATCATCGGCAGCAGAGAGCACCCTGAAGTCCAGGCAATCAGCGGATGGTGTCACAGCCGGCCGATTATTATTGAAAATGAAGAAGAAGCGGAAAATTTCTCTTATGAAGGGAATCAGAAGCTCTGTATTGTTTCTCAGACAACATTTAATTTCAAAAAATTTGAATTACTTATTGAAATTATACAAAAAAAAGGGTATGATATAAGTTGTCAAAATACCATTTGCAATGCAACTGAGGAGAGGCAGATAGAAGCCCGTGAAATAGCAGGGCAGGTGGACTCCATGATTGTCATCGGAGGCCGCAGCAGCTCCAATACGCAGAAGCTATATGATATTTGCCGGAAGGAATGTAAGAATACTTACTATATACAGACACTTGTTGACTTAGACTTAAAGACATTTGGCTCTATAGGTAATGTAGGTATTACTGCAGGGGCTTCCACCCCAAATAATATTATCGAGGAGGTTCACAACCATATGTCAGAAATGATGAATGAGAGTTTCGACGAGATGCTTGACGCATCGTTTGTTACGATCAAGAATGGAGATGTAGTGACCGGTACTGTAATTGATGTTAAGCCTGATATGATTATCCTTAATATCCATTACAAGGCAGACGGCATTATCACCAGAGAGGAGTACTCAAACGAGGCAAAGGCCACTAACCTTGATCTGACTACTGTTGTCAATGTTGATGACGAGATGAAAGTAAAGGTCATCAAGGTAAATGATGGAGAAGGACAGGTGCTTCTTTCCTACAGAAGACTGGCACCGGATAAGGTCAGCAAGATTGTCGAGGATGCATTCAATAATCATGAAGTTCTCACAGCTAAAGTTGACAAGGTTCAGTACAAGGATAAAGAGAGAGAAAAGAAGGCTTCCGGTCTCAGCGTGACCGTTGACGGCACCAGGATCTTCATTCCTGCCAGCCTTGTTTCCGACAGCTTTGAGAGAGATCTCAAGAAGTACGAGGGAGAGGAGATCTCCTTCCTGATCACAGAGCTCAATCTTGAGCCCGGCAAGAAGAGAATCATCGGCGACAGAAAGCAGATCGTCGAGGCTGAGAAGGCAAAGAAGAAGGAAGAGCTCTTTGCCCGCATCGAGCCCGGCATGATCGTAGAAGGCCGTGTTAAGAATGTTACCAAGTTCGGCGCTTTCGTTGATCTCGACGGCGCAGACGGACTGCTTCATATTTCTGAGATGTCCTGGGGCAGAGTAGAGAACCCTGACAAGGTTGTCAAGGTTGGCGATGTACTCAAGGTTATCATCAAGAACATCGAAGGCGAGAAGATCGCCCTCAGCCTGAAGTTCCCGGAGAGCAATCCCTGGTATACAGCAGCTGAGAAGTACGCAGTAGGCAATGTTGTAGAGGGAAGAGTTGCCAGAATGACAGATTTCGGTGCTTTCATCGAGCTGGAGCCCGGTGTAGACGCCCTCCTGCATGTATCCCAGATCTCTAAGGATCGTGTGGAGAAGCCTTCTGATATCCTTGCAATCGACCAGATGGTTACTGCCAAGGTCGTAGAGTTCAAGGGCGAGGAGCAGAAGATCAGCCTCAGCATCAAGGCTCTTGATTCTGCTGAGGAGTATACCGATGAGGAGCCGGCTGCAGAAGAGGCTCCTGTTGAGGAAGCTCCCGCAGAGGAAGCTCCTGCAGAGGAATAATGATCCGGTGATGAATTACGGGGCCGTCGTATATGCTGCGATGGTCCTTTTTTCCGTATCACTGTAAATGAATCGAAAGGAGGGGCTCCATGTCCGGTTATTATTCCATGAAGACCAGATACTTTGTGATCCAGCTGGCCAAAGGAGTCAGCCTGATCGGAATCAGTCTCTGCATCGCGGCAGCAATCGCGATTGAGATGATGCAGAAGTATGACAGTGACAGCCGAATGGCCTATATCATAGGTCTGGCAATCTGTGCCTTTATCCTCATAGGCGGCGCTTTTCTCTGTCTGCAGGCATTTCATTTTGACCGTGCTATGCTGGGACGAAAGAAGGAAGATTACGCCCTCCTGCAGAAGGAGCTTGCACAGGAGGATTCCGTTGCCATCCATGATCTGATTGTGACCAATCATTTTGTGATGATCTTTACCAAGCAGTTTTCCGGTTTTTGCCGGCTGGTGCGAATGAAGGATATCATAGCCTGTTTTGAAAATCCGGTTTACGGTACGGTAGAAAAGATCAATGATTACACGATCACTCTCTATGACAAGAAGTTTGAACGCTATCAGATTGTACTGGATGGAGATGCTGTAGAAGAGGGACACCGCGGTGTGGAGAAAATCTATGCCCTGAGATCCTGGATCATCCGGGAGAATCCGGGCAGATTTGAAGAAGGCGCGGCGACAGCTGCAGGACGAAGAGCTCTAATCAAGGAGCTGGAAAGAGCCAGACGCGGTGAAACTGATCCGGCGGAGACGGAAACAGAAAGCAGAACGGAAGCGCCGGCCCCGAAGAAAGGCAGAAAGCTTCTCAGTCTCAGAAAGAAAAAGGATAAGTAAACAGGACTTAGTCAGAGACTATGGCAGTGAGATATTTCCCGGCAAGGGAAGTATCCTGCTGCCATTTTTCCTTATCATACTCTGTATAAGAAAGGGCTGATTTTCTGGCCGCAGAAAAAAGCGGTCCCGGGAAAGAAGCAGGGACAGGAAGAAAAGTTCCTTCTCTGTTTACATAACAGGTATCCGGAGTGGCCTTGACGCGTCTGCTGCGGTCTACGAATTGTGCCACGCTGCGGTGAATGGCAGTATCTTCCTCCGGAAGATAATAATAGTCGCTGCAGGGACCCGGCAGAAAATACCGCAGTGACCCATGATAAGGTACAACAAGAGCCTGACCGTTTTTCCCCGCAAGATGAAAACCGGCAAAGTCATTCTGCCAGGAGACAGGCTGAGGGACCGGAGCAGACAAAGACACAGAAAAGAGAAGTCCTTCCGCTGTCTCTGAACAGCCGGCAGACTCCCATTTGCCATGAAGAAAATCCAGGTAAGAATGCAGTTTGCAGACCTGGCAGAGAAAATGGATATCTTCCTGTGCGTGCTGAATAAGAGCGTCTCTGGCAGAAAGGTCTTTCTGGCGTTCCCATGTTTCAAAGACAGGAATCAGCTCTCTGCCGGTGCGGATCCCTCTGCGGGAAAATGACAGAAATGATTCAATCTCTGCCTTTTTCATATGGGTCAGGGGCAGAATATGCAGAAGAGGCCGGAATGATTTTTGCAGATCTGTCAGTTGTTTATCCGGAAAAAGAACGGCTTCACTATAGATATCAAAGCGGTCCGCGAGGAAACGAAAGGCAAAAGAATTACCGCCGTAAGTCAGAAGTGCAGGGAAAGAGTCTGCCAGGTCCTGCAGACGGAGCAGCATGGCCTTTTCATCCATTCTGCTTCCGGCAAGCCATGTGATGCTGGTTATATCATGATTGTTCCGGTATGCGGCAGAAATCATGCAGACAAAGGAAGAAGAAGAACGAAGACCAGTTGTCTCGACATTGAGCAAAAGGGTATTTTCC
>CAMHFW010000114.1 GCA_946184675.1 uncultured Clostridia bacterium
CATGAAGCTGGTGATATTTTTGGAGTGGTCGGGCTCCAGGTGCTGTACGATGAAGTAATCGGGCTTGCGGTCACCGCATACCTCTTTAATCTTTGCCAGCCACTCATCATCGAAATCGCCGCCGACACTGTCCATAACGGCAATCTTGTCATCCAGAATGACATAGGAGTTGAGAGCCATGCCGAGAGGTACTTCGAAATGGCCTTCAAAGAGGTCAATCTTGTGATCGTCAACGCCAACATATTTGATATCATTTGTAATAAACATTCGCTTTTCTCCTTTCCTGCTTTGCAGTGAAATGAATTATTGTTCCTTTCTTAGTATACCATTTTTCAGGAAGAAAGAATAGTGGAAAAGGCAAGCTTTTTGCGCCTTAAATGAAATTATGTGATATGATAGGGCAGGATAGAAAATGATAGTATCAGGGAGGATAAAGAGATGGAATGGCTTGATGAAGTGGATGCGTCCGGAGAGCCTACAGGAAGGGTATTTGAGCGTGCTTATGTGCATGCCAACGGGATCCGTCATCGTACATCACATGTCTGGATCGTGCGGGACAGGGATGGAGAGAAAGAGATCCTTCTGCAGAAGAGAAGCATGACAAAGGATTCCTTTCCCGGAGATTATGATATTTCCAGCGCGGGCCATATCCCGGCCGGATCCGGATTTGCAGAGTCCGCCCTGCGGGAACTGAAGGAGGAACTGGGGCTCGATGCCAGGGAGGAAGATCTGGTTATGATCGATGATCTTGCCATCAGCAACGAGCTTGTTTTTTACGGAAAACCTTTCCGGGACAGTCAGATCAGCCGGGTCTACTACCTGCAGATGGATGTGGAGCCGGACCAGCTGACCCTGCAGCAGTCAGAGGTCGACAGCGTTATGTGGATTGGCCTGGAAGAATGTATAAAAAGGACGAAAAACGGGGAGTTTCCCTGCCTTTTTCCGGATGAACTGAAGATGCTGAAGGACGCTTTTTCTACTTGAATCGGTCAACTCAGTAGTATATAATGGATATATTGTAGAAAAAGAAAACTGCAGTTTTTCTGCAGCTGAAAGGAGTTTTTATGGCTGAGATAGAAGTCAGACAGCTGTCTAAGGTGTTTGACCTGAAGGGTCAGGATTTTCAGGCTCTGAAGGACATCAGCCTTGAGATTGAGAGCGGAGATATATACGGCATCATCGGTATGTCAGGCGCGGGCAAAAGTACCCTGGTCCGCTGCCTCAACTTCCTGGAACGTCCCACGCAGGGAGAAGTCTTTGTCCGGGGACAGGACATGGCTTCGCTGAGTGAAGCCCAGCTGCGCAAGGCGCGGCAGGAAATGGCGATGATCTTTCAGCATTTCAATCTGCTCATGCAGAAAAATGTTATCGATAATGTATGCTTTCCGCTGCGCATTCAGGGAGTCAATAAAGCAGATGCAAAGAAAAGAGCCATGGAGCTTTTGGAAATCGTAGGACTGGCAGATAAGGGCAGGTCCTATCCGGCACAGCTTTCCGGCGGACAGAAGCAGCGTGTGGCCATCGCCAGGGCGCTTGCTTCGAATCCCAAGATCCTTCTCTGCGATGAGGCGACCAGCGCGCTGGATCCGCAGACGACGGCATCTATTCTTGCACTGCTCAAGGATATCAATGAGAAGTTCGGCATTACCATGGTGGTGATTACCCACCAGATGGCGGTTATCCGTGAGATCTGCAAGCACGTGGCAATTTTAAATCACGGCGAGCTGGTAGAGGAAGGTGAAGTGGAGGAAATCTTCAATCATCCCAAGTCTGCCGCGGCCAGAGAACTGATTCTGGGCGATATTTCCGAAGGGCAGTGGAACGGAGGCATCCGCCAGCAGGATATCGTGCATGAGGCCAAGAAGCTTCGTATCGTATTTTCGGAGAATTCTTCCTTTGAGCCTGTCATAGCCAATATGATCCTGCAGTTCGGTGTCCCGGTCAATATCCTGCGGGCCAACACCAAAAATGTCGGCGGCATCGCCAAGGGTGAGATGATCCTGGGACTGCCGGAGGGCGAAGAGCTCCAGCAGCAGATCGAACAGTATATGATCGAGAAGGGACTGGAGATCGAGGAGGTGACCGGAGATGTTTGATCAGGAAGTCATCAATATGCTGCTCAGAGGCATCTGGGAAACGGTCTATATGACACTGGGTTCCACCTTTCTGGGCTATGTAATCGGCCTGCCGATGGGTATTCTGCTTACCATTTCTGACAAGGACGGCATCAAGCCCAATGCTTTCTTGTATAAGGTACTGGATGTGATTGTCAATATCGTCCGAAGCGTACCGTTTCTGATTTTATTGATCCTGCTGATTCCATTCACACGCTTTGTTGTGGGAAAAAGCTACGGATCTACGGCAACCATCGTTCCGCTTGTCATTGCGGCAGCGCCTTTTATCGGGCGTATGGTAGAATCCTCTTTAAAAGAGGTCGATGCCGGCGTCGTGGAAGCGGCAAAGTCCATGGGAGCTACCACCATGACGATCATCACCAGGGTCCTTCTGGTGGAGTCACGTACCTCCCTGATCAACGGGATGACCATTACGCTCGGCACGATCCTCGGATACTCCGCAATGGCCGGCACAGTCGGCGGCGGCGGTCTGGGCGATATTGCCATCCGTTACGGATATTACCGTTATGAGATGCCCATCATGATCGTAACAGTTGTTTTGCTGATTCTGCTGGTACAGATTTTCCAGACGATTGGTATGGCAATCTCTAACAAACTGGACAGAAGGAAAAAATAGCTTTTCGGCTATTTATATATTCAAGGAAAGAAGGTATATTTTATGAAAAAGAGAGTACTTGCGGGTTTACTGATCAGTGTATTTGCGGTATCTGCTCTGGCAGGCTGCGGCGGATCCTCTTCCGCGCCTAAGGCCACAGAGGCGGCAGCAGCTGACGCTGAGGTTATTACGGTCGCAGCCAGCGCTACACCTCATGCTGAGATTCTGGAGCAGGCAAAGCCCATCCTTGCAGAGCAGGGTTACGATCTCCAGGTGACAGTATTTAATGGTTATGTTCAGCCCAATGAGGTCGTAGAGGCAGGAGAGTTTGACGCCAACTACTTCCAGCATATCCCTTATCTGGAAAGCTTCAATGCGGAGAAGGGAACGCATCTGGTGAATGCAGGCGGCATCCATTATGAGCCTTTTGGCATCTATCCGGGTACCAAAAAGGACCTGTCTGAGGTTGCTGACGGCGATGTGATCGCAGTTCCCAATGATACCACAAACGAAGCAAGAGCCCTCCTTCTTCTGCAGGACAACGGACTTCTGACTCTGAAGGAAGGCGCCGGCCTTGAGGCTACGGTTAATGATATTACTGAGAATCCTCACAACCTGAAGATCCAGGAGCTTGAGGCAGCTCAGATCCCTCACGTTGTCGGTGAAGTTGCTTTTGTAGTATTAAACGGCAATTATGCTCTTGAGGCAGGTTTTTCTGTAAGCAAAGATTCTCTGGCTTATGAGTCCTCCGATTCTGAGGCAGCCAAGACTTATGTGAATGTCATCGCTGTTTACGAAGGAAATGAGAACTCTGATAAGATCAAGGCTCTGGTAGATGTACTCAAGTCTGATGCAATCACACAGTATATTAACGACACCTATGACGGAGCTGTCATCCCCTTCGAGGATTGATGATCCGGATAAATCCAAGAGAAAAAGGCTGCTGTCTGATGAACCGGACAGCAGCCTTTTTAAATTGTAAAACTTTTATGAATAATAGGTATAAAATCCACTATTTTCCGTCATTATATGGTATGATGTATAGCGGAAAACGGAGGTAATTGTATGGCGGACAGAGTTACCTATACAAAGGAAGAAATTGAAGCCGGAGTAGTGGTTCCCGGAATCGTAGAAGTCGAGCTGAGGCATCTGGTGGAAGACCAGCTGGCCCAGAGCGGTCTCTATTACAGACTGTTTTCCCGGATCAAGACGGCAGCGTCTCTGGAACGGAAGTATCAGCGCAAGTGTTACAATAAAGATAAAAAGATTCAGGACCTGATCGGACTCCGGGTAGATGTCTATTTTGAAGATGACCTGCGAATCTGCAGACATATCCTGGAGCAGACCTTTCATCTGATTGGATGGTCGGAGTCCTCCAAAAACGAGGTTGAGTTCAAACCGGTCAAGATCAACGGTGTTTTCAGACTCCCGGCCTACCTGAAAGAGAAAATATCACCGGAAACCTGGGATATGTGTATCGATGACACCATCGAGATTCAGGTAAAGACGGTCTTCTTTGACGGATGGCATGAGATCGATCACGATATGAAATATAAAGGCGGCGAACTATGGGAAGGCCGGACCAGCTTCTCCCGGTACTTTAACAGCATTCTGGCAACGCTGGAACTGTGTGATAAGTCACTGGTCACCCTCTTTGAAAATCTGGGACATGATCTGTATAAGGAAAAGAACTGGAATGGCATGATGAAAGCCCATTACCGGCTGAAGATGACAGAAGCTCCATTATATCCGGAAGTGGAAGAGATTCTCAATAACGATCATTCTGAGAATAATATCGGCAAGCAGCTCTTTAAAACCAAACGGGTTGTGCTGGTAGACCAGCTGCTCAGCCAGCCGAGGAGAGTTCCGATCAATATCAATACCATGATTGCTCTGGTCAATAAGGCTGTAATCCATGACGAGCGCCTGACCAGGATTTTTCATGAACGGGATGTCTTTGATGACGGAAGTGACCAGGTGGATGAGGAATGGGGCTACAAGCGCCTGAGACCGCTGACACAGCGGGATGTCTTTAAGGCGGATGTAAATCTGAGCACCTACCGCTACAGCGCCCATGACGCCTGTATGGAGGCTGCCAGGCTGACTTATGCCTGGATTTATGAAAAGTACGGATATATCGACAGCGGTATGCCCAAAAAGCTCCAGTCTTATAAATCGGAACCGCTTGGTTTCCGTATTTCGATGGACCTACGCCCAGAGGAAGATTACTGGAGAATGTGCTGTATGAATGTCGACCAGGAGACTCCCGGCATGGCCTGGACCGTTACAGCTGAATGTAAGAAGGCAGAAGATGGCAGGCAGCTGTTATCGGTGCGCAATTCCTATGCGACAACAGATGAAAAGAGAAATCTGCTGAACCAGTATTTCAGCTGTCCCAAGTTTTATTCTGCCATTGCGGACCGGATCGGTATCTTTGATGTACGCTACCTGTCTACATCCAGACGCATTATAAAAGACAGACAGGTTGGAAAAGTCCGCAGCTTGATTTTAAGCAAGGCGCGGAAGATGCCGGTGTGTCTGATCGTATCGGCAGACCAGGGAGGCGGCTGGCTCAATGAGGGCTGGCTGGGTGAGTTTAAAGTGTACGATCTTACCAGAATTGCAGGCCGGTATTCGCATATCTATACCTGCAGTATCGATATGAGCTGGGGAGTCCTGGGGGAGCTCGGAGTGCCGTGCGGCGAAAATGCAGTCTATGTTTTCGCACCGAAAGCAGAAGAGAGCGGACAGGGGGATGTCCCTGTATACAGCAGGTATTCAGAAGCAGATGTCAGGGAGAGCTATTTTGGACGCCACCATGTTGATAAAGAAAAGAACCGTTATGATCTGATCAGCGGCGGACAGGCTTTCTACCACAAGCTGCTCATGGAACTGCGGTC
>CAMHFW010000115.1 GCA_946184675.1 uncultured Clostridia bacterium
TAGCAATATATCAGGATTGCTTCAGGGATCGTTTAAGGGACGCAACACAGAAATGTCCAAATACCCAGTATCGAAGAGTATATGAAGAAGATATTAAAGAAGTCGTGGTTAAAGCGATATCAGCGTTGAATCTCCATGGTTCTATCAGTATTTCCAGAATGATTGATTCAATTGGGATTGCTATAAGAGAGAGCCATAATGATGATCATCGAATGGAGTCCGAAAAGGCTCGACTGAAAAAACTGGAAAAAGAAGCCGAAAAAATATCAGAAGCATTCATTGATGCGACATCAGCCATGCGAAGCAGGCTTAACAGCCAACTCGAAATGATTGAAAAACAGATCGCCGAGTGCAAACAGAATATAATAAAGATTGAAAGTGTTTCTGCTGATGAAGAGGTAATAAAAGAAAGATTGAAAGCAATCGAAGCCCAGCTTTTAGGATGGATAGATGTTTCAAAGGAATCGCTTACCCGGAATATGGTAGAGAAACTAATTACAAGGATTACGATTCATATGGACGGGAGTGTAGATGTTAATATTAAGTTTGGAAATCTAAAGAGATATCAGCTTACCAGGCGTAAAGGTCACAGAACAACTCAAATTGACACTTCTGGTATGACTATACCTTCCCAAACTGCTATGGGGGAGAACTTGAGACAAATACATACAGAGAATGAAACCAACGGTTTGGAGCATACAACATTAAATATACTTAGTTTCAAAGAGGCATTGGCTAATAATCCGGAGACAACCATTATGGTCAATCTTGATACTTAGTTTACAGAGAAATGAGTCACACAGGTGGCTCATTTTTAATGTCAGAATGCTTCTATGCCTTAAATAAATTTGGTTGCTAATATGTAAAGACAAGGCATGACGGTTCTCTTTCAACCGGGCATGCCAATTCTCCGGAGGATATGCTGGCCAGGATCGAGACCATGATTCTGCTTGGGGCAGATATCCCCTTGCGGGCGGTCCGGCAGCAGATCGCTTCCTCGATTGATATTATTGTGCATCTGGGGAGGCTGCGTGACCGGTCCAGAAGGGTTCTGGAGATCACGGAAGTACTTGCTGCTTCAGAGGACGGATACATCATGAACCCTATTTTCCGCTTCTGTGAAGCGGATGATGTGCTGACAGAGGTGACCGTCTATAATGATGAGCTGATCGGCAGCGTAAACGGTCAGCTGAAAAGAACCGGCAGTCATCTGAAACACCGCCGCAAACTGCGGTCCAGCGCCCTGGAGTCGCCGGAAATATGAGAAGAGCAGGGAAAAGATGGTTTGCTTTGCTGACGGTCCGGGAAAAGATTCTTTACAGCCTGGAAGGAATGGGGATCGCCGCGATTGCCGGATTCTTATGTTTCCGGAGCATCTGGACACTGACGGCTCTGCCGCCGGCAGCAGTGGTCTTTTTGTTTTATCAGGAAAGGCAGAAAAAGGAAAGGATGCTCCTGGCCCGGCAGATTGAGTTTAAAAATCTGCTGGCGGATCTGTACAGCACAACAGCCGCCGGCGGAACTCTGGAGAAGGCGCTGCGGGATGCGGTAAAAGAAATGAAACGGTCAGGCGGCCGCTATCCGGTGCTGATGCCGCAAATGGAAAGGGTAATTCTGGAAATGGACAGGAATGTCCCTGCGGAAGCAGCCCTGGAACGGTTCGCGGAGGCATCGGAAGATCCTGAGATCCGGCATTTTGTTCAGGTACTTAAGGTCGCAGCCAGGAGCGGCGGTTCATTGCCGGATATTATCGGCAGAACTGCGGAAATGGCAGCGGTCAGGATGGAGATGAACGCAGAAATCGAGACGCTGCTGGCCGGCAGGAAGGCGGAGCTGAAGGTCATGCTGGCTGTGCCCGCCGGGATCCTGCTCTATATGAATCTGGGTTCACCGGAATACATGGAGGTACTGTACAAAAGCCTGACAGGCAGAATGATTATGTCGGCCGGTCTGGTCCTGTATATTGCGGCATTTATGATAGGCCGGAAGATTCTTTCCATCCGGGTTTGAAGGGGGTAAATATGAAATACTTCTTGTGTATACTGGTGCTGATCACAGTTCTTTTGCCTGTATTGGCAGACTTGTTCACAGGCAAAGCAAAGAAAAGGGTTCTGCCTTTTCCGGGAAAGATTATGAAATACCGCAGCCTGACCGGGAAGGCGGCCGATGCAGCCAGATGTCTGCATCCCGGGACAGATCCGGAGAAGGCAGTCCGCCGCCATGTACTGCGTAAACTGCGCATTCTATATGGTATGGCCGCGGGCATCGTGTGCCTGCTTACGGTATATTTCTGTTTTGGCCAGAGTCCCCGGGTAGAGAATAACCGCGTCGCGCGGATGGAGGCAGATGGAAGCAGCCGGTCGGTCGATCTTTCAGCAGAGATCGGGGGAGAAAAGGAAAATGTGACGATTCAGATTGCGCCGCGCAGATATGATGAGCAGGAGCGGGCAGTCCTCATGCAGGAAGTGAAGGCGTACATCAGCCAAAAGATTCCCGGAGAGAATCCGGACCTGAGTCATGTTACCCTGCCCCTCTCTTTTCCGGACACGGTTCCCGGAAAGCCTGTCAGTATAGAATGGATGCCGGAAGATTATAATCTGATCCGGCAGGATGGCACCCTGGGGGAAGTGGAAAAGGAATGGATCCCGGTTACGACATCGGTCCGGGCGCTGATCCATTATGAAGAATTTACAGAGGAAGAAACCTATCCGGTAACCATTACCGGACTGAGCCTGGATGGTCAGGAGAGCCTGAAGGCAGAGCTGGATGCCGCTTTGCAGAAGGCGGATGAATCTTCCAGGGAGGATGATGCCCTGTTTCTCCCTTCCCGGATCGGAGGAAAGGAGGTTGTCTGGAAATACCAGAAAGGGCTGCTTTTGCCGGCAGCAGCAGGAATGGTCCTGGCTGGGGCGCTTTTCTTTTTATACAGGCAGGAAGACAGACTGCAAAAGGAAATGGACCGGAGAAATAAGGAGCTGGAGAGAGAGTATCCGGTTTTTGTGCAGCGTATGGTCCTGATGCTGGGGGCCGGTATGACGGTCAGACGGAGCTGGGAGAGTATCGTCAAAGAGGATGACGGACAGAGCAAATATCTGAAAAGAGAGATGCAGTATGCGCTCCGGCGGATGAATGCCGGCATTCCGGAAACGGAAGTCTACCGGGAATTCGGGATGAGAATGCCTGGCTATGCTCCTTTTTGCCAGCTGCTGATGCAGGTGATCCGCAAAGGAAGCCGCGGTATGCAGGAGATGATGATGCGGGAAGCAAAAGATGCGGAGCAGAGACGGCGGGAGATGGCCCGGCAGCTGGGAGAAACGGCAGGAACCCGCCTTATGCTGCCTATGATGATGCTTCTGATCCTGGTTCTGGTGATTGTGATGGCACCAGCTATGTTGTCCATGTAACAGTTCCCCGGAAGACCTCTTTGTGGTATACTGGTAGCAGCATGGATAAGGAGGTATCTGACGGTGGATTATGAAAAGATTTTTTCGAGAATACAGAATGGAAATGATGTGCGCGGGGCGGCAATTGCGACAGAGAAAGAGGAGATGACGATTACGCCTGATCTTGCTGCTTTTGTGGCAGACGCGTTTGCTGATTACGTAGCCGGGCAGACTGGATGCAGCCGCAGCGATCTGAAGATCGGCGTTGGCAGGGACAGCCGGATCACAGGTCCGCAGATGAGTGAAGGCTGTATCCGAGGGCTGTGGGG
Organism: uncultured Clostridia bacterium; assembly: GCA_946184675.1. GTDB lineage: Bacteria > Bacillota > Clostridia > Lachnospirales > Lachnospiraceae > UBA2912. The sequence continues at coordinate 3,713 of CAMHFW010000115.1, forward strand.
AACCCAGGTATTTATGTGCGGGCTGACTTCTACACCTGCCATGTTCCAGTCAACGGTTCTGCCGGAGAGTGCTTTTGACGCTGCGATCATGATCACAGCCAGTCACCTGCCTTTTAACCGCAGCGGAATGAAATTTTTCACCAGGGAAGGGTCTCTGACCAAGGCAGCTCTGACCGGAATCCTTAAGAATGCGGCACAAAAGGCCGCGCAGGCGGGAAGTGTGAACGGTTATCAGGCACCGGAAGGTGCAGGGTCCTGCTGCAGGGAGTTCGATCTGACAGGTCTCTACTGCAAACATATGCGGGATGTCATCCGCAGAGAGACCGGTGCCGGGGCAGATGAGAAGCCCCTTTCCGGACTTCACATTGTAGTCGATGCGGGCAACGGCGCGGCGGGCTTTTTCCCCGGTCAGATTCTTGCGCCTCTGGGGGCTGATGTCTCCGGAAGTGTCTATCTGGAACCGGACGGAATGTTCCCCAATCATGTTCCCAACCCGGAAAATCCGGATGCCATGGATGCCGTGAGAGCAGCGGTTCTGGAGGCAGGGGCAGATCTGGGCGTAATCTTTGACTGCGATGGAGATCGCGGGGCAGTTGTCCTGGCAGACGGGACCGAGGTCAATCGAAACACCCTGATCGCCATGCTGGCAGCGATCGTCAGCGAAAAGTATCCGGGCTCTGTTGTTGTGACGGATTCGGTCACTTCCGATGAATTGAACCTTTTCCTGGAAAAGGAGCTGGGATTGAAGCATCTGCGCTTCAAGAGAGGCTATAAAAACGTCATTGATAAGGGAATTGAGCTCAACCGGCAGGGGCAGGAATGCGAGCTGGCCATCGAGACATCCGGCCACGGCGCTTTCCGGGAGAATTATTTTTCCGATGACGGAGCATATCTGAGTGTCAAGATCATCTCCCGTCTTGCTGTCATGCGCAGAGAAGGCAGAGATATTTCGGAACTGATCGCCGGTCTGGCCCATCCTGCCCAGGCGGAGGAAATCCGTTTTGATATCACAGATGATGCAGACGATCCCCGCGATTTTAAGGAATACGGCAGCTGGGTACTGGATGAGCTGCACGCTTTTGCTGCCCGCCAGGAAGGTATGCAGATTGTGGAGCCTAATTATGAAGGCATCAGGATCGCCTTTGATGATGAGCAGGTGAAGGGATGGCTTTTGCTGCGCAAATCTCTCCATGATCCTGTGATGCCCATGAATGTGGAGTCAAAAGAGCAGGGCGGCGTGCAGATCATTCTTTCCAGAATGAAGCCGTTCTTTGATAAGTGCAGCAGGCTGCAGGCATAAAAAGTCAGAAGAAGGAGAACTCCCCGCCATGAAGATACTGGCTGTTTCAGATGAAGCAAGCCCGGGACTCTGGGACTATTATTCGCCGGAAAGAGTGAGAGGCGTTGATTTGATCATTTCCTGCGGCGATCTGAGAAAAGAATATCTGGAATTCCTGACAACGATGGTAAATGTACCGCTTGTCTATGTTTGGGGCAATCACGATGATTCCTATGCGTCAGCTCCACCGGAAGGATGTACGGATATAGATGGGAAGGTATTTGTGTATCGCGGTATCCGGATTGCCGGCCTGGGGGGAAGTCTCCGCTACAGGGAAGGCGGCTGTATGTATTCTGAACAGCAGATGAGCCGGAGAATCCGAAAGCTCAGGCGCAAGATTCAAAAAGCCGGCGGTGTGGATCTTTTTGTTACCCACGCGCCGGCCAGAGGAATGGGGGATCTGGATGACCTCCCCCACAGAGGTTTTGCATGCTTTCATGATTTCCTTTTGGAGCACAGGCCGGCTTATATGCTGCATGGCCATGTGCACCAGGCTTACGATTATTCCTTCAGGAGAGAACGGGTCCATGAGAGCGGCAGCAAGATCATCAATTGCTGCGGATATTATAT
>CAMHFW010000116.1 GCA_946184675.1 uncultured Clostridia bacterium
TGGTTTCGTATCTGAAGTCATTCTATAGTTACAAATGTGTGGCAATGCATCCGTTTCAAGCCAGTGGATGGAATCGCTCTGTGGTGTACGATTATTTGGGGTTTGATGAGTGTCATTTTGTTGAGGATTTTCCACAAGAAAAAATAATTCGCGATTATGTTAGCGACCAAGAAATGTTTGAATACTTAATAAAGACATATGAAGCAAAAAAAGAGACCCCATTATTTCTGTTTGGAGTGACGATGCAAAATCATGGTGGTTATACATATAACGGAGATAATTTTACTAACAGTATAACTCTAAATAGCGATGGAAAAGACTATCCCGAAGTAGAACAGTATCTTTCTCTGATACATGAAACAGATAAAGCTGTGAACTATTTGATTACTTATTTTCAAAATGTAGAGGAAAATGTTGTAATTGTTTTTTTTGGTGATCATCAGCCGAAGCTTGATGACTCATTTTATGAAAGAGCAAGTGATTCTGCTGGGGATTTATTAGATAACCGTCAAAAGCGTTACAAGATCCCTTTCTTTGTATGGGCAAATTATAATATTGAAGAAGAATATGTGGATTGTACTAGTCTGAATTATTTATCGTCGTACGTTTATAATGTAGCAAACATTACCTTGCCACCGTATAATAAGTTTCTTCAAGAAATGGAAAAAGTCATTCCTTCTATAAACGCAAATGGTTTTTATTCTCTTGCAGATGCGAGATATTTGGACTTTAATGATGCTGAAGGAAAGGAATTACATTGGTTAGAAATGTATGAAGCATTGCAGTACAACAATATGTTTGATAAGGAGCATTTAAATGAATCAATGTTTCCGAGAGCAAGATGATGGTTACCATTCATCATACTGCATAGTACAGGACAGAAGAATCGGTAATTCAATAATTCAAAGGACTATATTTTTGCTTGAAAATGTTATAAAATAAAACCACTCTTAATATAATTTTATTGACTAATCGTACTTGACTTGGAAGGCTATGGACTAATGACTCGAAATACTTACTACCTGGATAAAAATGTCCATTTTAAACACATATCTGCAGAGCGCAAATGGATAGATCTTCGCCTTGGTGAAGTCTGGCGGTATCGGGACCTGATACTGCTTTTCACCAGGCGATCTTTTGCGCTTACCTATAAACAGACTATTCTCGGGCCAATCTGGCTCTTCTTAAATCCTTTTCTGACAAGTATCATGTATTCGCTCGTCTTCGGCAGGATAGCCGGGATTAGTACAGATGGTGTGCCCATGCTGCTTTTTTACCTCTGCAGTAACGCCATTTGGAATTATTCTTCTTCCTGTGTGACCAGCAATGCGCATACATTCACATCTAATTCTGGCCTCTTTGGGAAGGTTTATTTCCCGAGGCTGACGGTTCCCTTGTCGCAGGTTCTTGCATTTGTGATACGATTTTCCATTCAGATGTCCATGGTTCTGGTCATTCTGATCTGGTACTGGGCACATGGCCAGATCCATCCGCATATATGGGCTTTGCTGGTGATACCTTTGTCGCTGGTTCAGCTTGGCTTGATGGGTATGGGTGTCGGCATTATTATCTCCAGCATGACAACAAAATATCGTGATCTCTCGATTCTGGTTGGTTTTGGCATGCAGCTTTGGATGTACGGGACGCCGGTTGTTTATCCCTTGTCGCAGCTGCCGGACGGATGGATACGTTCCCTTTCTCTGCTTAATCCTGTGACCATGCCGGTAGAGCTTTTCCGCTATGCGGTCTTAGGGACGGGGACTCTCCAGCCGGTTAGTCTTGTCTGGAGCTGGGGATTTACCCTTTTGGCCTTATTTTTGGGTATTATCGTTTTTAATCATGTAGAAAAGACATTTCTGGATACGGTATAGCGGGATTATGATAGACAGCAGATATAAAGAAATGGCGGAGGTCGGACTGGCCATTCGCATAAAGGGATTGAAAAAAGTGTATCGCTTGGGACAGATCGGAGGAACTACCCTTCAGGAGGAATTAAAACGCCGATGGGAGATCTGGCGGGGGCGGGATGATCCAAATACAAAGATTGGGCAGACGGCTCGCCTGACTGGGGAGACCTTCATGGCTCTGAACGGAATCAACTTGGAGGTTCGTCAGGGGGAAGCTCTGGGAATCATCGGAAAAAACGGAGCCGGGAAAAGCACCCTGCTCAAGATTCTCTGCCAGATCACAGCCCCGACAGAGGGAGAAATCGATATCAATGGCCGTATTGCTTCCATGCTGGAGGTTGGAATAGGCTTTAACGGTGAGATGACCGGGCGGGAGAATATCTATCTGAGCGGAGCGATTCTGGGAATGACCAAGGCAGAGATCGACCGGAAGATGCAGGATATCATTGACTTTTCTGAAGTGGAAGAGTTTATTGATACTCCAGTCAAGCGTTATTCCAGCGGCATGTTTGTAAAACTGGCCTTTTCTGTTTCAGCCCATTTGGACAGTGAGATCCTGATTATGGATGAAGTGCTGGCCGTGGGAGATATGGATTTCCAGAAAAAATGTTTAAATAAGATGCGGGAGGCGGCTAATGTTCAGGGCAGGACAGTCCTATATGTCAGCCACAACATGAATACCATCCGCCGTCTTTGCGACCGCTGCCTGGTTTTGGATGAAGGAAAGATTATCTTTGATGGGGATGTAGACCAAGCGATTGCGCTCTATATGGGGATCGAGGACCATCTGAAAACAGAATATCACTTTACAGAAGAGTCCAGACCTTATGGACGTTTCAGCCATAAATTGTCGATTGAACGCACCGTGATTGAAGGAGTATGTGATGATCCGCGGATCGGACAGTCCTACAATAACCCTTCCTTTGGCTACGGGGGCTATTGTCTGCCCAAGGATTCCAGACAGCTGCTCTCTAATTACGGGACGATTCCGGAAAAGATCATTCGGGCTGTCGTAGAGTCCAATGACACCCGGAAGAAATATATCATTGATAAAATCATGCGGCTTGTCCGGATGGCAGAGCAGGCAGGTCAGAATTCTGTGGTAGGGATCTACCGTTTGTCGATGAAGAGCGGATCCGACAATTCACGTGAATCGGCCAGTCTATCGGTTCTGAGAGGTCTGATCGACCGGGGATGCACCGTCCTGATCTATGAGCCCTCCCTGGGCGGGCTTTGTCCTGTGGAAGGGGGAGTACTGGTGGCCGAGGCAGAGGAATTCAAATCCCGAGCCGGTATTATTGCAGCCAATCGTTATGATCCCTGTCTGGAAGATGTGAAGGAACGCGTCTTTACAAGAGATTTTTTCATGCGGGACTAAATGAACATAGTAAAACAAGGTCATTTTTGGTAGAATATAAAGGACGAAAACAGACACTAAGGAATGGTGATTCTATTGAAAAAGCGTTTTCTGATATATATTCTGATTGGCCTTGTGATTCTGGCGGCAGCAGGAGCCTGGAGCCTTTATGCTTCCAAGCATTCTCTGTCGGAATCTGTTTATGAGATCCCGTCCTCCAAGATTTCCTCCCCTATCCGCATCGTCCAGCTGACTGACCTCCACAACTCGGAGTTCGGGCAGGATAATCAGGAATTGGTGGATCGGGTGGCAGCCCGGGAACCGGACTTGATTTTGGTCACGGGAGATCTCCTCAATCAGGAAGAGGAGACGACAGAGATTGCGACGACTCTGATTCGCGGTCTGGCGGGGATTGCTCCTGTCTATGTTTCCTACGGCAATCATGAAGTCGGGCATGAGAGAAGGTATGGGACAGACCTGCGGGCTTTGTATACAGAAGCCGGGGCTACGGTCCTGGAGTTTGATTATATTGATCTGACCGTTAAAGGGCAGCAGATCCGTCTGGGCGGTCTCTATGGCTATTGCCTGCCGGGCAGTCTTCTGAAAACAGGGGAGGCCAGGGCCAATGAGTGCGCTTATCTGGAAGAGTTTCAGGATACAGATACCCTGACCATGCTTATGTGTCATATGCCGGTTTGCTGGATGATCAACGGCAGTCTGGAGGAGTGGGATGTGGATATGGTCTTTGCCGGCCATTCGCATGGCGGCCATATCATCATTCCGGGCATCGGCGGCCTCTGGGCGCCGGATCAGGGCTGGTTCCCCGGCAGGATGCAGGGCCTTTTCTGGTCGGATGACGGGGAAAAGGTGCTGGTTTTGTCCCGCGGTCTTGGCAGCAGGGAAAAGATCCCCAGACTCAATAATATCCCGGAGATCCTGGTGGCGGATATCGTGCCGGAGTAGATGTATATTTTTTTGTAGGATTAAGACTGCATTTACAAAATAGAATGTGGAGGTATCAAGATGACTTCTCTGGAACTTGTAAAATCAAAGGCTGTTCCGGCTTCGGAGGCTGTGAAGCTGATCCGGTCCAATGACACCATTTTTATTGGATTGACCAGCAATCATACGGTGGATCTGTGTGAGGCTCTTTATGCCCGCAAAGATGAGCTGGAAAATGTGACTCTGCTCAGCAGTATGATCATGCGTCCGACGTCTGTGTATACAGGAAAAGGTGCGGCAAAGGCTTTTAATATGCTGACGCCCTTTATCGGACCGATTGAGAAGCTGGCAGTGAAAAACGGCCTGCCTTCGGATTTTACGTCCTGCCATTTAAGTCAGCTCGATTACTGGTTCCGTGAGACGGCAAGGCCCAATGTTGCTTTTATGGCGGTTTCCATGCCGGATGAGGATGGCTTTGTTTCCTTTGGCCCCAGCGGCTACGCGGTCTATACGACCATGCTGGAAGTTGTCGACAGGATTGTTCTGGAGATTATTCCCGATATGCCTTATGTAAATGGCTCTATGAAGTTCAACATCAATCAGGCGGACGCAATCGTCCTTTCTACAGCTTCCATGCCGATTGTACCCAATCCTCCGGCAGATGAGATGTCCCTTACCATTGCGGGCAATATTCTGGATCTGATTCCGGACGGGGCAACGATTCAGCTGGGGCTGGGCGGACTTTCTTCAGCCATCGGCAAGGGACTCAAGTCCAAGAATGATCTTGGTATTTATACAGAGTTTTTTACACAGCCCATGGTAGATCTGATCAAGTCCGGTAATGTGACCAACAAGAAGAAGGGCTTTATGGACGGGAAGACGGTATTTGCGTTTTCCTTCGGAGACCGGGAACTGTATGATCTGATGGATCACAATGATGAATTCTATTCCGCGGATTTTCCGTTTGTCAATGACGCCCGCAATATCTGCAAAAATAAGAACATGATCTCGATTAATACAGCCATGTCAATCAATCTGTACGGTGAGGTTGCCGCTGAGGCAGTGGGCTATTCCCAGTACAGTGCAGTCGGCGGCCAGATTGATTTTGTCAAAGGATCCCAGTGGTCGGAAGGCGGCAAATCGATCATTGCGATGGAGTCCACCTACCGGGATAAGACCGGCAGCCACAGTAAGATCGTGCTGAACTTTGCCAAGGGCACGCCCGTGACCACGCCCCGGTCAGAGGTGCAGTATATCGCTACCGAATACGGCTGCGTGAACCTCAAGGCCCTGCGCATGCGGGACCGCGTCCGCGCCATGATCTCGCTGGCCCATCCGGATTTCCGTGATGAGCTGACAGAGCAGGCCAAAGCAGCAGGAATCTGGTAACAGCGAAGGGAGCCTGCAAATAA
>CAMHFW010000117.1 GCA_946184675.1 uncultured Clostridia bacterium
GTTGCCTGGTCAGATGCGGAGAACTACCGTTTCTGTGAGATCATGTGATACAAATAAAAGGCCTGACTGAGAAAGTCAGGCCTTTTCAAATGTCATGTCTGTCAGGGCCATGGCAAGCAGGTCCTCCGGTCTGGCATCCGGACGGATCCATTCATCTACCAGATTCTCCGGCATGATCAGAGGCATCCTGTCATGGATAAACCGGATACTCTCGCCGGGTTCTCTGGTCAGAACAACAAATACCGGCAGACCGTTTTCAATCCGATAGAGACCGCAGAGCCAGGTTACGGCAGATCCTTTGGGCTGGATCAGATACTTGTCTCCTGTATATTTCTTACCATCATTTCCCAGACGGTGCTCCCACTCAAAGTACCAGGAAGCCGGTACGATACAGCGATGCCGCTTCCAGGCTTCCTGAAATGTCGGCTTTGAGGCTGCTGTCTCTGATCTGGCATTCATGAGCAGAGTCTTCCCGGTAAAACCCCATTTCATAGGGAAAACAGCTCTCCTTCCGGACCTGTCCGGTGCGATCACGGGGACCACATCGGTCGGTCGGATCTCCCCGTATGTCTTGACCTCACCGATTTCCTGCCAACGGCGCACCAGTGCAGACTGGTTCATTTGCTCCACGATTTCCCTGATTTCCGGGGATTCGTCCGTCCAGTAACGGCAGCACATAAAGATACCTCCTCGCAGAAGTCAGCTTGACTTTGTTTTTTTATTTCTATTACATCATACCATACCGATTTAGTCTTGTATTCTATCTTTGTCGCTGCAGAACACTTCTGCCTGACTCTCAATCCCCACAACATCTTCCAGAGGAATCTTCATTACAAAATGCTGTCTTTGCGCCAGCATTTCTGCCTGGTTTCCTGCCCGGCCATACCCTGTCTGTGGTGCTCCCGGCTGCCCGTGCATGCGCGGGGATATGATCTGAATGGTCCCTGTCAGCCGGCCATCTTCCGCCCCGTTCTCCCATGCGTCCACTCTGCGGCAGATCCCGGTGACAGTCTGATAGCGGCCCCGGAGGCCGTAATACTCATGATTCTCATCTCTGCAGGGCTCATAGTAGGTGATGGTGACCTCCACGCGGTTGGCCTTTGCCAGCCGGCTGCTGGCGGTCAGTCTGTGCAGGACAGCCAGTCTGCGGCCCAGCTCCTGGGCATCCTCCTGTGAGAGAATCCTGCGCTCCTCATACAGGATATCCTTGGCCGCGACAGCATCTCCGAATCCCCGCAGTGCGTCAAAAGGCGCGAAAATTTTTGCCCTCCGGCCCCGGTCCATGACCGGGTGGCGTACCCGGAAGGAATCATAAGTGTCATGCCGGGGTTTCCCTTTTATGTATACATCCCGATACCGGAAATCCGCCGGTATCTTTCTATCATCTTTCGTACTCATCTTTATGCCTTATGTCCGCCGATCTGCTGATTGCGCTCCAGCGTAGTCGCACCTTCCAGCAGATTCATGCCCTTGAAGATCGCATTGGGACCGTATCTGCGGCGAACCTGCAGCATGGCGCTGCGAAGCCGCCTGTCTCTTTCCAGGGCCTCATAGTCTGTAAACAGATTCATCTGATAGACGCCGGTATCCTCATTCACATCATTGGCACAGACGCCCAGTCTCCGGTAAAGAAGTCTGTGATCTGTCTTTGCATCAAACTGCTTTACCATTGCTTCCGTGACGGTCTGCGGCTCATTGGTCAGCACCGGCAGACGGACAGTCCCGCCGCTGTGCTTCGGATGAAGTCTTCCGTAAAAATCCAGGGTCACAGGTCCGTCATAATCCGGGCAGACCTCCATGCTCTTGTGGTCGTAAGACAGCCACCAGCTAAAGCTCCGGGTCTCCAGATTCTTCACAAACATATCTGTGCAGAGAACATCGATCATCTCGCAGAAGACCAGTCTGGCCTCATCATATCTGTAGGGTCTGGGCAGAACCTGCCCGTTGCTCAGGGAATGCCCTGCATTCTTATAGGACTTGATATCCTGCATGGTGACCGGCTCTATCCCCCAGGCATGGTCGATCAGAATCTCCCCGTCTATCCCGAATGTTCGGTAAAAGAACTCTTCATCCCACTGGGTCCGCTGTGCCACATCCCCCATCGTGAACATATACGCATTATATAATCTGCGTGCCGTCCCCGGCCCGATATGCCAGAAGTCTGTCAGGGGCCTGTGATCCCAAAGCAGAAACTTGTAAGAATCCTCATCCAGCTCTGCGATCCGGACGCCGTCCCTGTCTGCAGGAGACTTCTTGGCCACGATGTCCATGGCAACCTTGGCCAGATAAAGGTTTGTCCCGATCCCGACGGTCGCTGTGATCCCGGTTGTCCGCAGGACATCCCGGATCATGGTCATGGCCATGACATGGGCCGGACTGTTTCCCGATATCCCTGCCTCTTCCCGGTACATATGCAGGTAGGGCGTGACATCGATAAAACACTCATCAATGGAATATACGTGCACATCTTCCGGAGCCACATAGCGCAGATAGATCCCGTAAATCTGTGCGGAAATCCTCTCATACTCCGCCATGCGGGGAACGGCGATGATATACTTGACCTTCCTATGATGCGCCGCCTCATACTCTCTGATCTTCTGCTTTGCCTCAAAAAGCCTGGGCCTGCCCGGAACGCCGATTGCCTTCAGAGATGGAGATACCGCCAGACAGATGGTCTTGTCAGACCGGGACGGATCCGCCACCAGCAGGTTGGTCCGCAAGGGATCCAGTCCCCGGTGCACACACTCCACGGATGCATAGTAGGACTTGAGGTCAATGCATATATATGTCCTTTCCTTATCCATCTTACCTATCATCTCCCGAATATGCGGCGGTTACTGACTCCTTTTCGGAACTTCCGGCGCTCTACAGCTTCTTTTTAATCACATGGCTCACGATGCCCTGGCAGATCAGTTCATCCACATAGATGACCTGATCCGGATACAGACGCCTGTTGCAATAAAGCAGCATGGCCTTGTGGTCTTCCTCATCGATGCCGCCGTACTTTTTCAGTGTGCTGCGCCCATCCGGGTCCAAAGCGATCACCAGATCACCTGTAACAGGCTCCCCCTCCTGCCTTACCACGATCAGATCGCCGTCCTCGATTCCCTCATCCTCCATGGAATCTCCGGAGGCATGAAGCAGATAGCAGGGTTCGTCTCCGAAAATCTCTGTCGGCAGCGCCATCACGCACTCTACATTTTCCTCCTCATAGGTAAGATCCCCGCAGGGTACACTGCCCAGAAGAGGGGCCTGCAAACGGCCTGTCCTGACCTTCTTCATCCGGTCAACCTGCAAAACGCCTCCGGTATAGGACAAAATCCCGCGGCGGTTCATATCCGCCAGATAATTGTGCGCGGTGCTGCGGGCGATGCCAAAACGGCTTGCGATCTCCGTCGTAGACGGAGTCCTCCCGCTTGATGCGTAAAAGTCTCCGATATAGGTGTGGATCTGCTTGATCAGCTCTTCATCTTTATGCCTCATGACGACCTCCCGGCTTTTGCCCCTGTCTCTTTTCCTGTCCGGAACTTTCCCTTCCGTTTCTATCATGAGCAGCTTGCTCATGTTTGTGATGTCATTATAGCAAACATATGTTCGACTTGCAAGAGGAAATTTATTTTTGTTGCTTCGAGGATATTCTACGAAACAGATGACTGACAAAAGCTGCCAGAAAAGGCCGCCGCATTTTTTCAAAGCATTCTTGTCCTCTTTCGCCCGATATTGTATAATTCACTCAGAAAAATCATCAAATAGAAAGCTCCATCAGCAATCACGCATGGAGAAATCAACGGAGGTATCAATCATGGCTGAGACATTAACCACTTTAAAAACCCGCCGCAGCTGCAGGGCTTACAAGCCTGAGCTGATCGAAGAAGCAAAGCTGAATGCGATTCTTGAAGCTGGCACCTATGCCGCAACCGGAATGGGCAAGCAGGCCCCGATTATCATTTCTGTAACCAATAAGGAAGTGCGCGACCAGCTTTCCAAAATGAATGCTGCTATTATGGGCGTGGATTTTGACCCCTTCTACGGAGCTCCCCAGCTCCTGATCGTTCTGGCAGACAAGAATGTGCCGACTTATCTCTATGACGGTTCTCTTGTCATGGGCAACCTGATGAATGCAGCCGCTGACCTGGGCGTTGCCAGCTGCTGGGTTCACCGTGCCAAGGAAGAGTTTGAGAGCGAGGAAGGCAAGGCTATTCTGAAAAAGCTGGGCATCGAAGGCGATTATGAGGGCATCGGCCACCTGATTCTGGGCTATGCCGCAAAGCCGGCCGGCGCTCCCGCCCCCAGAAAAGCCAATTACGTATATCATATTTAAGTCTGCATCCAGCAGAATCCGGACAAAGTAAGAGGACCTGCCGCACCAAATGCAAGTACGGCAGGTCCTCTCTTATTTTTTCATTCCTTCACTTTCCGCTGCCTGCTGTATTACAACTTGCCTGCGAACTCGCGAATCTCGGCCAGCTTGGCTTCGGACTTGTTCTCCTCGCCTGCTGCTGTGTAAATGCCAACGTTCTCAATACCTGTGTATGCGCAGTAGCTGTTGAAGGTTCCGATTGCGCCGTCATAGGGATTGGGAGATCCAGAGCTCAGGAGCAGAGCTGCCTTTGTCGCCTTGGCCGGCTTACCGATGCAGTATACTCTCTGGATGGCTGCCATAATCTGGGCGGTCATGCCGAAGTAGTAGATCGGGGAAGCAAATACAACCATATCGCTGTCGAGGTATGCAGGCATCACTTTCTCCATGTCATCCTTCTGCACGCACTTGCCCTCGCCCTTGGTGTGGCAGTACTCACAGCCGAGACATCCATTGATCTTCATCTTGCCAACGTGAAGAATCTCCACCTCATGGCCTGCTGCCTTTGCTCCCTCTGCAAAAGCCTCAACCATAGCTGTGGTGTTTTCTTTTCTGGGGCTTCCGTTTAAAATAGCAATCTTCATGTTCTCTTCCTCCTTATTGTTTTTACCCGGTTTTGATTTTGTAAAATTTAATTGTATAAAACATTATAATATATTATACAACATTCCTTTCTGTTTTTCAATGGATTTATTCAATTCTCTCATTTTACCATCAGCCAGGCAAATGCTTTTGCTGTCCGCAGGTCCGGCTCTTTGAAATGGTTTCCCTTGTTCCATTCCAGAATGCAGTCTGCGCCGGCCTTGCTGATCAGATCATAGCCGGTCTGAATGGCTTTTCCGACCTGGGACATGACCGGATTGCGGGTCCGCTCCTCCCTGTCCCCCAGGCTCAGATATACGGCATTTGTGAGCAGGGTATTTTCCTGCATATACTCCGTAAAGTGCGGAAACCAGATAGAAGGAGATGCTGCAGCAATGCCTGCGAAGCGGTCTGTCTGATAGCCCGTCCAAAGGGCGAACAGACCGGCCAGGGAATAACCTCCCAGATACACTTCCTGCATCTTTTCAGCGGACGGGTCGGGGAGCACATGCTCCTCCAGAAATCGCAGGGTCTGCGCCGCTCCGTCTCCGAAATCCTCATTTCCCAAGACCGCCGGCGCCGGCCAGGGAGCCAGGTCCTGATTCCAGCTCTTTACCCGGACCGCTTTCAGGCAGAAATCCTGCCCGCCGGTCAGGCTGCGGATAT
>CAMHFW010000118.1 GCA_946184675.1 uncultured Clostridia bacterium
TTTTTTGTCGAACGATATGGAAGGAAAGGGGGAGACAGAGAACCGTCCCCTGTCTCCCTTCTCCCTTAGAACTGTTTTCTCAGTTTTGGATCGAGCAAGTCTCTCAGACCGTCGCCGATGAAGTTGGCGCCGACTGCCATGGTGAAGATGGCAAGTCCGGGGAATCCTGCGATCCAGAATTTGTTGAAGTAGTCGACACCGTCGGATACCATCATGCCCCATTCGGGTGTCGGGGGAGCGGATCCCAGGCCCAGGAAGCTCAGGGTCGAGAACATGAGGATCTGATTGCCGATGTCGGTTGTCGCCATGATCAGGACGGAGCTGATACTGTTGGGTATGATCTCCTTGATCAGGATACGCATTTTGGAGGCGCCGAGGGCCTCTGCTGCGGTTACGTATTCATTTTCCTTGACACTGAGCACCACGCTTCGCATGAGTCTGGCGTAGGAAGGCCAGGCTACGATGACCAGGGCGAACATGGTGTTAAAAAGGTTGGCGCCCAGGACGGCATTGATGATCATGGCCAGGATCAGGGACGGGAAGGACATGATCATTTCTGAGAAACGCATCATGACATTGTCGATCTGCCCGCCGACATAGCCTGCGATGGCACCGTAAAATGTACCGATCGCGCCGGCGATGATGACCGTCAGAAGACCTGCCAGAAGGGAGTATCTTCCGCCGTAGATCACGCGGCTGAAAATATCACGGCCGAAGTTGTCCGTGCCGAATATATGGGCTGCGGAGGGTGCCTGCAGGCGGATGCCCAGATCCTGCGTAATCGGGTCGTAGGGAGCGACCACAGGGGCCAGAATCGCCATCAGGATCCAGAAGATGCAGATGATTACACCTGCCGTAAACAGATAATTGGACTTAAATAACTTTTTTAATGCTCTGCTCATTATTGTATCCTCACTCTCGGATCGATGAAACCATAGAGGATATCAACAATCGTATTAATCACCATATAGTTCAGCGCGATCAGGATAGCCACGCCGATGATGGACGGGAAATCGTTTGAAAGGACAGACTCGTAGGCAAACTGTCCTACGCCGGGCCAGTTAAAGATGGTCTCTACCAGGACCATGCCGCCCAGAAGGTTCCCAAGGCCCAGGCCGATAACGGTCAGAACCGGGATCAGGGCGTTGCCCAGGGCATGCCGCAGGATCAGGCTGGTGCCGGAAAGGCCCTTGGCTTTGGCCGTGCGGATGTAGTCAGTCGACATAACATCGAGAATATTGGAACGGGTCGTTCTGGTGATCAGGCCCATGGTAAAGGCCGCCAGCACGCATCCGGGCAGAATCAGGTGCCGGAAAGCATCCCAGGCCTTGGCCGGATCTCCTTCCAGAAGACTGTCGATCACATAAAAACCAGTCACATTGGCCGGCGCGCTGAACATATTGCCCAGTCTGCCGGGGCCGGGCATGATCTGCAGTTTATAGTAGAAAAAAAACAGAACCAGCAGGGCAAACCAGAAAGAAGGAATGCTGACGCCCGTTACGGAAATGGCACGCACGATCTGATCAATGATGCTGTTGCGCTTGATGGCAGAGATCACACCAAAGAGAATACCAAACACCGCTGCGATAATGATGGAGAAAATGGCAAGCTCAAAGGTTGCCGGGAAGCACCGTCCCAGCTCCGCCAGAACCGCATTATTAGTACGGATGGAAGTGCCCAGATCCAGATGCAGCAAGTTGCCGATGTACTTGAAATACTGGATGATGATTGGCTGATCCAGACCATATTTGGCACGGAAAGCTGCCACGATCTCCGGATCGCCCAGTGCTCTCTGGCTCAGATTGGCAACGGTCGGATCACCTGGTATCAGTTTGGTCAGGATAAATACCATGGTAGCGACGCCAAGCAGCATCACGACCAGGTATACCAGTCTTCTCAGCAAAAATCTTAATCGGTCCATGAGTCACCCCCGAGTAGTATAGATTCTAAGTATGCAGAGGGAAACCTGCGGCACTGCCGCACCCTTTCCTCTACATGCTTAACAAAAGTTCCCCGTTTGCTGCCGCCGGAGGATGAGTCCCCCGGCGACAGACGGGAAATAAAGATGAAACTTATTTTAACTTGATCAGTGTCAGATCCAGAGCGTAAGGGTCAGATACCTCAACGCCTACCAGTCTGTCATTATAAGCCATATGGGAAGAAGCCTGTGCGAAGAAGATGAACGGGCCGCTCTCATACATTGCTTCCTGGATATTGCCAAGGATATTGCCTCTGTCGTCATTGTCAGTGGCTTCCATAGCTCTCTGGTACATAGCAGCAAGATCCGGATCCATCTCAGCGGTCCAGCCTGCGCGCAGACCTACAACGCCGCCCGGCAGGAACTCAAGCTGTACGTTGGGATCATTGTAGTCAGTACCCCAGTACATAACAGTCAGGCCAAGCTTGCCGTCACGGTACTCATCGCCGTAGCCGCCTGCCCATGTCTCGTTGACGATGTTGCAGTTGATGCCAACCTGTGCAAGGTCTTCTTTTACCTTCTGAGCGAAATCTGTGAGGGCAACGCCTTCCATATCAAGGTCGCAAACCTTCAGATCAATATCAAATCCATTCTCATAACCAGCCTTTGCCAGGCACTCTTTTGCCTTGTCAAGGTTCTGGTAGTCAGCAGGTCTCTCTCCTCTGCTGCCCATGAATCCAACCTGGATCACATCGTAAGGAGTTACAGAACCGTTGCCGCAGATGGTCTTAAGACCTTCATAGTCAAGCGCATAGCGGATTGCCTGCTGTACATCAGGATTGGAAACAGGGCCGCCGATGGCCTCATCCATGTTCATCATAACGAAGCCGACAGTCTTGGTCGGAGCATCGATGCGGATGATGTTTTCCTTGCCTTCCAGCTCAGCCATGGTATCGTCTGTCATATTCATCGCTACGTCGATGTCGCCCTGGGAAAGGGTCATCATCTGTGTATTGGAATCCGGCTGGATCTTTACAATGAATTTGTCGATATTAGAAGACTCTCCCCAGTAAGAGGGGTTCTTTTCCAGAACGATTTCCTCATCCTGGGTATAGCTGGTCATGATGTAGGGGCCGGAACCTGCACTTGTGGTATTCAGGAAAGCCTCTGCTGTATCCTTCTCAGCTGCGTCTGCTGCGTCTGTACCGCCGTTCTCTGTTACTACCGCACTGTCAAGCACTGCGAAAGAAGCATAGGTCAGCTTGGACAGAATCGCACTGTCGGGCTGGTTCAGATGGATCACAACTGTCTTCTCATCCGGGGTCTCAACACTCTCGATGGTGTCAGCCAGGAAGGAAGGATTGTCCTTGAGGTTCTTGCAGCGGTTGATGCTGTATGCTACGTCAGCGGAAGTCATGGCATTGCCGCTTGCAAATGTGATGCCGTCTTTCAGTGTCATAGTAAGGGTCAGGCCATCCTCGGAGAAGGTATAGTCATCATTTACCAGACAGGGCTCAGGCTCACCGTCGTTTGAGTAAAACTTGAACAGGTTCTCATAGCAGGCATTGACGATCAGCGGCGGATACTTCTCGTATACACGGCCGGGATCGAGTGTCGCAAAACCTGAACCCATGGCAACTACAACTGTGCTGGAGCCGGAAGCAGCTTCTGTAGCAGGAGCCGCGTCACCGCCGGATGCAGAACCACCCGAAGATGATGAGCCGCCGCCGCAGGCTGCAAGGCCAAGTGCCAGTACAAGCCCAAGAGCAAGAGCTGTGAGTTTTCTCTTCATAAAATGTTCCTCCTTGATTTCCCTTTTTTATGAGAATGCCATCTGCGGCATTTTCATTTTCTGTATGTGAATGCCCTTTCAGACATTTTCACCGTTTTCATGCCCTGCGGCCATATCATCATAGAGATGGCAGGCCACAAAATGTCCGTCTGCTACTTCCCGCAGCTGCGGCGCTTCTGCTTTGCAGCGGCCGCATGCCCTGGGACACCTTGTATGGAAATGGCATCCGGAAGGCGGATTGGAGGGGCTTGGAACCTCGCCCTGCAGACGAATCCTTTCTCCCTGCTGGTCTGCGTCTACCTGCGGAATTGCAGAAAGCAAAGCCTCTGTGTAGGGATGATAGCGCTTTTCATAGAGCTGATCGTATGTCGCGATCTCCACCATTCTGCCCAGATACATAACGCCCACGCGGTCACTGACCTGATAGACTACATTCAGATTATGTGAAATAAAGAAATAGGTCAGTCCCAGTTTTTCCTTGAGTTCCTGCAAAAGGTTGAGCACCTGTGCCTGGACCGATACGTCCAGGGCGGAAACTGCCTCATCGCAGATGATGATATCCGGTTCCAGGGCCAGGGCTCTGGCGATACCAATCCTCTGCTTCTGTCCGCCGGAAAGTTCATGGGGATACCTGCTCAGGTGATAGGTATCCAGGCCGACCAGATGCATCAGTTCCTCGATCCTCTTGTCGACCTCCGGTCCTTTCATGCCGTGAATCTCAAAAGGCTCCATCAGGATCTGCCGGATATTGCGTCTGGGATTGAGACAGGCCGACGGATCCTGAAAGATGATCTGGGCCTTTTTGCGCATCTGCTTGAGCTCCTGGCCCTTGAGACCGCTGATGTCCTGTCCGTTCAGCCAGACCTTGCCTTCCGTCACCGGCAGCAGACGGATCAGGGACCGGCCCAGAGTACTCTTGCCGCATCCGCTCTCTCCTACTACGCCGAATGTCTCGCCGCGCATAATCTCAAAAGAGATCCCGTCGACAGCCTTGACAGTGCCTGATTTTTTATTTTTACCTTTGAAATATACTTTTACATCTTCTGCCCGCAGAAGCACCTGTTTTTCATCTGTCATGACCCGATGCCTCCTTTTTCCGTCTCAGGAGCATACTGCCAGCACTTGACAGCCCGTTCCTCTGAGATCATGGTCTCCGGCGGCTCCTTTGCGCGGCAGATGTCTGTCGCATAGGGGCATCTGGGCCAGAAACTGCAGCCGGGAATGTATTCTGTCGGATTTGGCACAGAACCCTCGATGGTTTCCAGAGGCGGACGATCCTTTGTGATCCTGGGGATTGCCGCCAGCAGCCCTTTTGTATAAGGGTGTCTGGGGTCCTCAAAAATATCCCGCACCGGTGCCTTTTCTACAACCTGACCGTCATACATGACGATAACCGTCTCGCACAGTTCACTTACAACACCCAGATCATGGGTGATAAACAATACGGAAGTATTGAGCTTTTCATTTAACTCGCGGATCAGGTCCAGAATCTGTGCCTGGATGGTTACATCCAGCGCCGTCGTGGGCTCATCCGCGATCAGGATCTGAGGCTGGCAGGCCAGCGCCATGGCGATCATGACTCTCTGGCGCATACCGCCGGACATCTGATGGGGGTACTCGTGCGCCCTGGCCTCCGGATTGGCGATTCCGACCAGTTCCATCATGCGGATTGCTTCCTGCATGGCGCTTTTTTTATCCATGCCCCGATGAAGGCGGAGAGATTCCGCTATCTGACTGCCGCACTTGTGGATGGGATTGAGCGAGGTCATGGGCTCCTGAAAGATCATGGAGATCTCATTTCCGCGGATCTGCTGC
>CAMHFW010000119.1 GCA_946184675.1 uncultured Clostridia bacterium
TTACGGCCGGGAAAATGACGATGACCGGCAGATGCTGGCCCTATTGTATCTGGCCGTGAAGGCAGTATGCCGGAAGGCCGTTCCGCTGCGGCTGATCAGGGCCATCTATGAGCTCAAGATCATGACCCTGCAGGGGGAATATCCGCGCCTCTTTGCCTGCGGCGTCTGCAAAAAAGAAGAGGATCTTTCTTATTTCAGCATCGGCAGCAGGGGCATGCTCTGCACAGAGCATGGAAAAGATAAAAAAGGAGTCATCCCGGTGGGAAAGACAGCTCTTCATGCGGCACAGTACATCGTGACCAGTCCTGTAGAGAAGCTCTTTACTTTTTCCATTCCCGAGAGCTCGATCAGAGAACTGGAAGATCTGGTCGGAAAGTGGCGCGGCTTCATCATAGACAGGCAGTTCAAATCCCTGGACATGCTGGAAGTTTTATGAAAAATGGTTGCAATCAGACCGTATAAAAGGTACAATGATGATTGAGTCTGAAAAAATAAAAAGTAACACAGAAAGGCAGTAAATTATGGAAAAAACAATGGATAAAATCGTTGCACTTGCCAAAAACAGAGGCTTTGTTTACGCTGGATCCGAGATCTACGGCGGACTGGCCAATACCTGGGATTACGGCAATCTTGGTGTGGAACTGAAAAACAATGTAAAAAAGGCATGGTGGAAAAAGTTTATCCAGGAGAATCCTTATAATGTCGGCGTAGACTGCGCGATCCTGATGAACCCGCAGACATGGGTTGCATCCGGCCATCTGGGCGGCTTCTCCGATCCTCTGATGGACTGCAGAGAGTGCCATGAGAGATTCCGTGCTGACAAGCTGATCGAGGATTTCGCAGAAGAGAAGGGCATTACACTTGAGAGCAGTGTGGACGGATGGTCCAATGAAGAGATGATGCAGTTCATCAAAGACAATGAGATTCCCTGCCCGACCTGCGGCAAACACAATTTTACCGATATCCGTCAGTTCAATCTGATGTTCAAGACCTTCCAGGGCGTTACGGAAGATGCGAAGAATACCGTTTATCTGAGACCGGAGACAGCCCAGGGTATTTTTGTAAACTTCAAAAATGTACAGAGAACTTCCAGAAAGAAGATTCCCTTCGGTATCGGTCAGATTGGTAAGTCCTTCCGAAATGAGATCACACCCGGCAACTTCACCTTCCGTACCAGAGAGTTCGAGCAGATGGAGCTGGAGTTCTTCTGTGAGCCCGATACCGATCTGGAGTGGTTTGATTACTGGAGATCCTTCTGCATCAACTGGCTTAAGGATCTGGGCATGAAGGATGAAGAGATGAGAGTAAGAGACCATGATCAGGCAGAGCTCTCCTTCTATTCCAAGGCCACCTCAGATATCGAGTTCCTCTTCCCCTTCGGCTGGGGCGAGCTCTGGGGCATCGCAGACAGAACAAACTACGACCTGTCCAGACATATGGAGGTTTCCGGAGAGGATCTTACCTACTTCGATGAGAACAAAAAAGAGAAGTACATTCCTTATGTTATCGAGCCGTCTCTCGGCGCGGACCGCGTAGTGCTTGCATTCCTCTGCGGCGCTTTTGATGAGGAGAATATCGGCACTGAAGAGAAGCCGGATATGAGAACAGTTCTGCATCTGCATCACGCACTTGCACCGGTCAAGATCGGCGTGCTGCCCCTGTCCAAGAAGCTGGGAGAGCAGGCGGAAAAGGTTTACGCTGACCTTTGCAAGTACTGGAACTGCGAGTATGATGACAGAGGAAATATCGGAAAACGTTACAGAAGACAGGATGAGATTGGTACTCCTTACTGCGTGACCTATGACTTTGATTCCGAGACAGACGGCTGCGTGACCGTCCGTGATCGTGACAGCATGGAGCAGGAAAGAGTAAAAATCGAAGATCTGATTTCCTATTTCACAGAAAAACTTGCTTATTAATCACAGAATCTGTTTTCAAGAGTAGCATGTGTGTGATATAATATTTGCGCAATTCGTCAGAAAGAGTTAAAAAAGGAGAAAGATTAGATGAGAAAATGGGTCTACATGTTTACTGAAGGTAACGCCGGCATGCGTGAACTGCTTGGCGGTAAAGGCGCTAACCTTGCAGAGATGACAAATCTTGGTCTTCCCGTACCTCAGGGCTTTACTGTTACCACAGAAGCCTGCACTCAGTACTATGAGGACGGCAGAGAGATCAATGATGAGATCATGGCACAGATCGGTGAGGCTATCATCAAGCTTGAGGAGATCGCAGGCAAGAAGTTCGGCGATAAGGAGAATCCGCTCCTGGTTTCTGTTCGCTCCGGTGCCAGAGCATCTATGCCCGGCATGATGGATACGATCCTCAACCTCGGTCTGAATGAAGAAGTTACAGAGACTCTTGCAGCGAAGTCCGGCAACCCCCGCTGGGCATGGGACTGCTACAGAAGATTTATCCAGATGTATTCCGACGTTGTTATGGAAGTCGGAAAGAAATATTTTGAGGAACTCATCGACAAGATGAAGGAAGAAAAGGGCGTTACCCAGGACGTTGATCTGACCGCAGAAGATCTGAAGGTTCTTGCTGAGCAGTTCAAGGCTGAGTATAAGTCCAAGATTGGCGCAGACTTCCCTGCAGACCCCAGAGAGCAGCTCTACGGAGCCATCAAGGCCGTTTTCCGTTCCTGGGACAACCCCCGTGCCAATGTTTACCGCCGCGACAATGATATCCCCTATTCCTGGGGTACCGCTGTAAATGTACAGATGATGGCATTTGGTAACATGGGCGAGACTTCCGGTACCGGCGTAGCCTTCACCCGTGATCCCGCTAACGGCGAGAAGCATCTCATGGGCGAGTTCCTGATGAATGCACAGGGCGAGGACGTTGTAGCCGGTGTTCGTACACCGCAGTCCATCGAAGAGCTGAACCAGGTTATGCCTGAGGTTTACAAGCAGTTCGTAGAGATCTGCAACACCCTGGAGAGCCATTACAGAGATATGCAGGATATGGAGTTCACCATTGAGGATAAGAAGCTCTACATGCTGCAGACAAGAAACGGCAAGAGAACTCCTAAGGCTGCCCTTAAGATTGCTTGCGATCTGGTAGATGAGGGCGTAATCAGCCAGAAGGAAGCAGTTGCCATGATCGATCCCAGAAATCTTGACACCCTTCTGCATCCCACATTCGACGCAGATGTGATCAAGAAGGCTGTTCCGATCGGCAAGGCACTTGGTGCTTCTCCGGGAGCTGCTTGCGGTAAGATCGTCTTCACAGCTGATGATGCCAAGGAATGGGCAGCAAGAGGCGAGAAGGTCGTTCTGGTTCGTCTGGAGACATCCCCTGAGGATATCGAAGGTATGAAGAGCGCGCAGGGTATCCTGACCGTCCGCGGCGGCAGAACTTCCCATGCAGCTGTAGTAGCCCGTGGTATGGGTACCTGCTGTGTATCCGGATGCGGCGACATCACCATGGATGAGGCTAACAAAGTATTTACACTTGCAGGAAAGACCTTCCACGAGGGCGATGTAATCTCCCTGGATGGTACTACCGGCAATATCTATGACGGTGCGATCCCGACCGCTCCCGCTGCTATTGAGGGCGAGTTCGGCAGGATCATGGGATGGGCTGACCAGTTCCGTACCATGAAGGTTCGTACCAATGCTGACACACCGGAAGATGCGGCAAGAGCCATCGAGCTCGGCGCTGAGGGTATCGGTCTGACCCGTACAGAGCATATGTTCTTCGAGCCTGAGAGAATCCCCAAGATCCGCCGCATGATTCTTTCCAGCACAGTAGAAGAGCGTGAGGCTGCCCTCAATGAGCTGATCCCTTATCAGAAAGAGGACTTCAAGGGCATCTACCGTGTAATGGAAGAGAGACCGGTTACCGTTCGTTACATCGATCCTCCTCTTCATGAGTTCGTTCCCACAGAGGAAGCTGATATCAAGGCTCTGGCTGAGGATATGGGTCTGACCGTTCAGCAGGTTAAAGACAGATGCAATGAGCTCCATGAGTTCAACCCTATGATGGGTCACAGAGGCTGCCGTCTGGCAGTTACCTATCCGGAGATCGCCCGCATGCAGACACGTGCTCTGATCGAGGCAGCGATCGAAGTCAATGAGGAGAAGGGTCTTCACATTGTCCCTGAGATCATGATCCCTCTGGTAGGAGAGAAGAAAGAGCTGAAGTTTGTCAAGAATATCGTAGTTGAGACTGCAGAGCAGGTTAAGAAAGAGAAAGGCGCTGAGCTTGATTATCTGATCGGCACCATGATCGAGATCCCCAGAGCTGCCCTTCTGGCAGATGAGATCGCACAGGAAGCTGAGTTCTTCTCCTTCGGTACCAACGATCTGACACAGATGACCTTCGGTTTCTCTCGTGATGATGCAGGCAAGTTCCTGGATTCTTACTATGACAATAAGATCTATGAGAACGATCCGTTCGCAAAGGTTGACCAGGCAGGCGTTGGCAAGCTTGTTAAGATGGCTGCCACTCTTGGCCGTCAGGTAAGACCTGAGATCCACCTGGGCGTTTGCGGTGAGCACGGCGGAGATCCCGCTTCCGTTGAGTTCTTCAACAGTGTAGGACTTGACTATGTATCCTGCTCACCTTTCCGTGTTCCGATTGCAAGACTTGCAGCAGCACAGGCAGCAATCAAGCAGGGTAAATAATCCATGAAATAGATAGTATGTATGAGGACCGGTTCCCGACCTGCTGTCGGGGACCGGTTTTTTGACGTGTTATTGCTTTATGAGTTGTACTGATCAGCCGTGGCGGTTTCTTTGCGGAACTGGTTGAGAGGCAGAGACTGGATACAGCGGGATGAGCTATGAGTGATATCAAAGAAAAGGCGTATCGCCACTGACGATACGCCTTTTTTGTATGTATTCGCTTCTTTGACAAATAGATTATTTGTCGTTCTGTTCTGCCTGGTATGCTGCGATAACCTTATCTGCAAGCATGCCGGGAAGCTCGGAGTAACGCTCAAACTCCATGGTGAAGCTGCCGCGGGCCTGGGTCATAGCTCTGAGAACTACGGAGTAGTCAAACATCTCAGCCTGAGGAACCTCAGCGTGAAGAACGGTAGTGCCGCGGCCGGCCGGATCCATACCAAGAACGATACCTCTTCTGGTAGGCAGGTCACCCATAACAGCACCTACATACTGCTCGGGAACGGTGATGTCTACATGCATGATGGGCTCAAGCAGGCAGGGCTTAGCCTCAACAACACCCTTCTTGAAAGCAAGGGAAGCAGCAGTCTTGAAGGACATCTCATCGGAGTCAACTGCATGGTAGGAACCATAGTGCAGAACAGCCTTGATACCCTGGCATTTGCAGCCGGCAAGAGGGCCTTTCTCCATGCATTCACGGAGACCTTTTTCAACAGCAGGGATAAACTGCTTGGGAACGCATCCGCCAACAGTAACATCTTCGAACTCGAACTCCTGCTCACTGGGAGAGAAGCGGATATGAACATCACCGTACTGGCCGGAACCGCCGGTCTGCTTCTTGTGCTTACCCTGAACATCGGAGTTGCCCTTGATGGTCTCTCTGTAA
>CAMHFW010000120.1 GCA_946184675.1 uncultured Clostridia bacterium
TCATCCCATTCCCGGAACATGGCAATCTCATTTCCCATGAAGTTTAACTTTTTGCCGGGATGGGTCATCATATACAGGTAAAGCGCTCTTACCTGAGGAAACTTCTGCTCATATCCGCCGGCCATTTTCTGGATGATGGTCGCTTTGCCGTGGACCACCTCGTCATGAGAGAGCGGGAGCAGATAGTTTTCGTTATAATAATACATCATGGAAAAGGTCAGTTTGTGATACTCCTGGGGGCGGTAAGGCGGGTCTGTGCGGAAAAAGTTGAGGGTATCATTCATCCATCCCATGTCCCACTTATAGTCAAAGCCCAGGCCTCCCTGATCAACCGGTGCTGTAACACCGGCTAAAGAGCTGGAGTCTTCTGCGATCAGCATGACAGAGGGGAAGACTTCCTTCAGGGTCCGGTTCATATTGCGGAGCCACTCTGTGGCGTTTGTGTTGATGCCGCGCTGCTGGCTGCCCTGCCAGTAGATGATATTGCTGATGGCATCCATGCGCAGGCCGTCAAAATGGTATTCTTTGAGCCAGTAATAGGCGCAGGACTGCAGAAAAGACTGGATCTCACAGCGGGAATGGTTGAAATTGGGGCTGCCCCATTCACTGTAGCTGATATCATTGTTGGGATACTCGTAGAGGGGAGTTCCGTCAAAATTCAGGAGACCGTAGCTGTCGGAAGCAAAATGGACAGGCACAAAGTCCATGATGACGCCGATTCCGTTTCTGTGGAGATGGTCAACAAAATATTTGAGGTCATCCAGAGTGCCGAAGCGGGCAGTCGGGCTGAAAAAGCCGGTGCACTGATAGCCCCAGGAATTGTCACTGGGGTGTTCGGCCAGGGGCATCACTTCTACATGTGTGTAATGATATCTTTTCAGATGAGGAACCAGAGCACGGGCAATCTCACGGTAGTTCAGAAAACCGGGTTCCTGATTGCTGCGTTTCCAGGATCCCAGATGGACCTCATAGATGCTGAGCGGACGGTCCTTACAGTCTGTCCGGCTGTTCATCCAACCGCCATCACGGAAGGTGAAACGGTCCAGGTCACGCACGATGGAAGCGAAGGCAGGACGCAGTTCCATCCCGAATCCGTAAGGGTCGCAATGGTCTGTATAGCTGTCTCCATGGTAGATCCGGTATTTGTAGAGCATTCCCTCGGGAATGCCGGGAAGGGTCAGCTGCCAGAACTGGCCGTTGTGGATGCGATGCAGATCTGTTTCTGCCCAATCGTTGCACTGCCCGGTCAGACAGACGCGGGAAGCTGCCGGCGCAAATACGGTAAAGGTGGTTTCTTCTGGCGTATAGCGGCAGCCAAGATGGCGGTAAGCGTCAAAAACATGTCCGGTATAAAAATCATGATAATTCATGGAAACATCTCCTGTCTGGAACATGTGGATTATATATGTATCATTTCTATTAGTATAATTATATCCGTTAATGCCGGCAAAGGCAAGGCGGGCGCCTGTCTTTCGTGACGGCAGAGGGAGCAGAGGATGAAAGAAACAAAGATGCTGGAAGAAATCAGACAGTATGTAGAAGAGACCAGAAAGGAACAGGAAGAACTGCTTTGCCAGCTTGCGGCGATCCCGGCCCCGTCGGGACAGGAGGATGCAAGGGCGGCTTTCTGCCTGGAGTATCTGCAAAGGATTGGTTACCGGCAGGCCTTTATAGATGATGCCAAAAATGTGATTGTGCAGATTGAAGGAAAGGATCGCCGCCTTCCGGTTCATATTTATGCCGCTCATCTGGATACGGTATTTCCGGATACAGAAAAAATGCCTGTTCGGGTGACTGCGGACCGGATCTATGCGCCGGGGGTGGGAGATGATACGGCAAATGCCGCGGCCATTTTGCTGGTCTTGAAATATCTGTCAGAAAAGGATATCCAGCCGGACCAGGATATGGTGTTTGCCCTGGATTCCTGCGAGGAAGGATTGGGAAATCTGAAAGGCTGCCGCAGATTGATGGAACGTTTTGCAGACCGCTGCGGACAGTTTGTGTCCCTGGATATGGGCTACGACGCAGGGACAGATCTGGCTGTCGGATGCAGACGATGGCGGATCCGTCTGCAGACGCAGGGCGGGCATTCCTTCTGGGATTTCGGAAAGGAGAATGCCATCGCGCAGGCGGCAGAGCTGATTACCAGGCTCTATCAGGTGGATGCCGGCAATCTTCCGGGAAAAGTCACCTACAATGCCGGCCAGATCCAGGGAGGCACTTCGGTCAATGCCATCGCCCAGGGTGCAGATTTTCTATATGAATACCGGGCCGACAGCGCCCGGGGCCTGGAGACCATGGACGAGATCTTTGAAAATATCCTGGAAGCCTTTGCCGGGGAAGGGTTTTCCATGGAGGCAGGTCTGCAGCCCTGCAAAGGCCGGGAAGAAGTCCTGATTGAAGTGGATAAGATCGGTGACAGGCCCGGCATGGGACAGGTGGACCCCTGCGCCATGGATGATCTGAGGACAAGGGTCTCCGCCTCTGTATACAGGCAGACCGGCAGGCATATCCGCTTTGACAGCGGGTCTACAGACTGCAATATTCCTCTTTCTATGGGCATACCGTCTATTTGCTTTGGGACCTGGCTGGGGGCCGGCGCCCATACCCGGGAGGAATATGTGCTAAGAGATTCCCTGGGACCGGGACTTGCGGCGGCTCTGGATTTTGTCCTTACAGACATGGGAATGTAAAACGGCGGCAGTTCACAATAATTACACAAAACAGACACAAGACGGACAGTCTCCTCCTGTATTCTATCATCAGGCACAGGGAATCAGCGTGCCGCATAAAAAGAGAAGAAAATGATGATTAGAATAGACAGGAGGACTATAAAATGAAAAAAAGAGCAGCCTGGATTTCCATTTTGACAGCAGCTGTACTTGCAGCATCCGGATGCGGAAGCACAGCATCAGGAGCAAGCGGAAAGATGACAGAGACCGCACTTGTGACGGCTGCATCTTCAGAAACTGCAGAGACTGCAGGGGAGACTGAGAACACCGCGAATGCGGAGACATCTTCTGAGACCACGGCAGAGACTGATAGTGATATGTTTACCGACCGCGATCTGAGCGGCGAATATGATGAGAGCAGCAGCGTGTTCATTACATTAAATGGAGACAGTGCTTCCTGCAACGATGGCAGCGTTACGGTTGACGGGTCAACCGTAACCATCGCGGAGGAAGGAACCTATGTGATCTCCGGTACCCTTGAGGACGGAATGATCATCGTAGACGCTGATGAGAATGCAAAAGTACAGCTGGTTCTGAAGGATGCGGATATTAACAGTGAGACCTCTGCAGCCATCTATGTAAAGCAAGCGGACAAAGTATTTCTGACACTCGCTGACGGCACGGAGAATACCCTTTCCAACGGCGGAACATTTACCGCAATTGATGAAAATTCCATCGATGCAGTTGTTTTTGCCAAGGACGATCTTACCATCAACGGCGGCGGCAGCCTGACTGTAACTTCCCCTGCCGGACACGGGATTGTGTCTAAGGATGATCTGAAAGTGACCGGCGGTGATATCAGCATTACAGCTGCCTCCAAGGGGCTTTCCGCCAATGACAGTGTCAGGATTGCGGATGGTACGTTTGTCATCACAGCCGGGACAGACGGCATTCATACTGAGAACGAAGAAGATGCAGAAAAAGGATATGTATATATCAGCGGAGGCACTTTCACAATTCAGGCATCTGATGACGGTATCCATTCTTCCGGAGATCTGACAGTAAATGGCGGTACCTTTACGGTTGACGCGGCAGATGACGCTCTGCACAGCGGGGCTGATCTGATTGTAAACGGCGGAACGCTGGAGATCACCGCAGGAGATGACGGCCTGCATGCGGACAATCTGACAGCTGTCAATGACGGTCTGGTAACGGTAACAGACAGTTATGAAGGCATCGAGGGTCTCTGCATTGAAATCAATGGCGGACAGGTCAATGTGACTTCTTCTGACGACGGCATGAATGCGGCCGGCGGCAATGACGGCAGCGGAGATTTTATGTTCGGCGGTATGGGAGATGTATCGGAGGACAGCTATCTGCTCATTTCCGGCGGCACAGTGATCGTAGATGCTTCCGGGGACGGTTTGGACTCTAACGGAAGCCTGGAAATTAGCGGCGGCGTTGTGTATGTATCCGGTCCGACTGATAACGGAAATGGTGCCCTGGATTACGGAATGTCAGCAGAAATCAGCGGCGGCACGATCATTGCTGCAGGCGCGTCGGGCATGGCAGAAAACTTCACCTCCGGAACGCAGGGATCGATGCTGGTCACTGTTGACACTCAGAGCGGCGGAGATATTTCTCTGACAGACAGCAATGGAAATGTGCTGGTTTCCTGGACAGCACAGAAAGCATTTAACAGTGTGCTGATCAGTACGCCGGAGATCTCCGGAGGGGAAACCTATACGCTGACTGCCGGTGATTATACAGAAACCATTACGATGGATTCTCTGATCTACGGAAGCGGCATGGGCATGGGCGGCATGAATGGCGGTATGCCCGGCGGCATGAACGGCGGTATGGGCGGCGGCCCCCGCAGATAAGACAGTAGTGTTTTGATTTGGAAAAAAGGGCAGGGATGCCCTTTTTTTATGAGGGAAATCCCTGCTTTCCCGGTTTTTGCATGACAAGACCCGATTAATATAGTACAATAAAAGCAGCTAAGTTTCCGAGAAATGCGGCCTAAGGCAGCAGGCTAAGGCCGTATTTCCGGTGCCGGTTTTGTCCGGCCAAGAGCCATACTGGAAACGGTATGACTTTCCGTGTTTGAGAAGGAGACGGCAGTGCTTTTATTTTGTTTTTACGAGAGAAGTCTGCCCGTTTTCGGGAAGGCTTCTCTTTTTGTTTATCATTTTACAGGGGGATTATCATGAAGCTGATCAGAACAGAGGATGCAGTCGGCCATGTACTGTGTCATGATATTACGCAGATTATCCGCGGCGTCACCAAGGATGCTGTATTCCGCAAGGGTCATGTGGTAACGGAGGAGGATATCCCCATCCTTCTTTCTGTGGGCAAGGAACATCTCTATGTCTGGGAAAAGGACGAGACGATGCTGCACGAGGATGAGGCGGCCCGGGTTTTGTATGAGGTCAGTGACGGGGGAAATATGCACCCGACAGCGCCTAAGGAAGGCAAGATTGAGCTAATCGCGGATATGGATGGCCTGCTCAAGATCAACAGACCCCTCCTGCGAAAGATCAACAGCTTCGGGCAGATGATGATTGCCTGCAGACACGGAGATACCCCTGTAAAACAGGGAGATAAGGTGGCAGGCACCCGGGTGATTCCGCTTGTGATCGAAAAAGAGAAGATGGAAGCGGTCAGAAAAATAGCCGGAGAGGACAGGGTATTTCATATTCTTCCCTACCAGCTGAAGACAGCAGGCATCATCGCGACCGGAAGTGAGGTCAAAAAGGGACTGATCCAGGATACCTTTACACCGGTGGTGATCGATAAATTAAAAGAGTACGGGATCGAGACAAAAGAGAC
>CAMHFW010000121.1 GCA_946184675.1 uncultured Clostridia bacterium
AGCCCGCAGGTCAGAGATTCTCTGACAAAAAAGGAAAAAGAAATGCTTGCAATGGATGACATACTGTGATAAACTATTTAAGCGTGAAATTAAGGATGTTCCGCTGTTGCGTTATTTGGCATTAAGAACGTCTGAAATATGAAGGAGGTTCTAAATGAACGACATTATCAAAAGCATCGAAGATGCGCAGCTTAAGGCTGAAGTGACTGAGTTTAATGTAGGTGACACAGTCAAGGTTTATGCCAAGGTTAAAGAGGGCAACAGAGAGAGAACTCAGGTATTTATCGGTACAGTGATCAAGAGACAGAACGGCGGAGCCCGTGAGACTTTCACCGTCCGCAAGTTCTCTAACGGCGTAGGCGTTGAGAAGACCTGGCCCGTTCACTCCCCGATCGTTGAGAAGATCGAAGTTGTCAGATACGGCAAGGTAAGACGTGCGAAGCTCTTCTACTTAAGAGACAGAGTCGGCAAGAAAGCCAAAGTTAAAGAGTTAATCAAGTAAACTTATCCAACCGGGACCGGCACACTTACACAGCTGATAAAAGAGATGTAAGTGCTCCGGTCTTTTGTTGTATTTGGAGGCTATATGAGGAGAAAATCTCCCGCAAGATCATCGAAAAAGAAAAAAAGACTGGAACGGCTCAGATCTTTTGCTATACATACGTTTCTTTATCTGGTCATCGGCGTGATCGTAGTCATGGCCGGGATACTTGCGGCCAGAGAATACGGAATGGCACAGGTCGTTCTGGATGATTCCATGGAACCTGTCCTGGAGAGGGAAGATGTGGTTCTGCTGAACCGATTTGGATATCGTTTCGGTGATCCAGAGAGGATGGATATCGTTGCGATGAATATCGGTTCTTCCGACAAGAGCCCTGTCTATCTGAGACGAGTCATCGGGATCCCCGGAGACACCGTACGGATCAGCAGCGGAAGCATCTATGTCAATGGTGAGGAAGTCACACTTTATGAAGGGGCGGAAGCTATTGCTTTTTCCGGACAGGCTGAAAGTGAGATCACTCTGGAGCCGGACAGCTACTTTGTTCTGTGTGAGAATTATAATTCCAGCAATGACGACAGCCGCAAAAGCAGTATCGGCTGTGTTGACCGGCGTCAGATCATCGGGAAAGTATGGGCTGTCGCGGCACCTTTGAAAAGGATGGGAATATTATGATAATACAGTGGTATCCAGGTCATATGACCAAAGCTCGCCGTATGATGCAGGAAAATATAAAGCTGATTGATATCGTGGTGGAGCTTGTTGATGCCAGACTCCCTTATTCCAGCAAGAATCCGGATATCGATGCCCTGGCAAACGGCAAGTACAGGATCCTTCTGATGGCGAAAGCTGACATGGCAGATCCTGCTGTTACCGCTGCATGGGAAAAGTGGTATAAGGACAAGGGCTTTTATGTCATGGCTGTCAATGCCCGCAGTAAATCCGGCATTCGCGGAGTAAATCAGCTGATTATGGAGGCCAGCAAAGAGAAGATAGAGCGTGACAGGCGGCGCGGTATCAAGAACAGACCAGTGCGTGCCATGATCACAGGCATACCCAATGTCGGAAAGTCAACCTTTATCAATTCTTTTGCCGGCAAAGCTGCGGCCAAAACCGGAAACAAGCCTGGCGTTACCAGGGGAAAACAGTGGATCCGTCTGAATCAGCAGGTGGAGATGCTGGACACACCGGGACTTTTATGGCCCAAGTTTGAGGATCAGAGCATTGGCCTGAAACTGGCTGTTTCCGGTTCTATCAATGACGATATTCTTGACAGCAGAGAGATCTGTCATCATCTGATTACATATCTGCAGAGAAAGTATCCGCAGGCCCTTGCAGGCCGTTACCATATTGAGGAACTGGAAGATACAGAGAAGATTCTGGAGGCAATCGCTTTGGAGCGGGGTGCTTTAAAAAGCGGCGCCGCTGCGGATATCGACAGGGCCTGCTCCCTCCTGATCGATGATTTCAGGAACCTGCGAATGGGCCGTCTTTCTTTGGAAGAGCCGGATGATCTGGTCTTTTAAGGAGCATATTTTGGAACAGAAAACGATTACTGAGATTCGAAATGAATTAAAAAAGACAGATGTAAGAAGTCTCGACGCCTTTATCAGCGCTTATAAGTCAGATGAGCGAAACGGAGTCCGTCAGCTGCTCGCGCAGGCAGAAAAGAAGATTCTTGCTTATCAGAAGGAGCTGGACCGGGTGCATAAGATGCTGACTTTCGAGAGACAGCACTGCACGGATGGCAGGATCGTCTGCGGAATCGATGAGGCAGGAAGAGGCCCTCTGGCAGGCCCTGTTGTCGCAGCGGCTGTCATTTTGGATATGAACGATCCGATCTTATATGTCAATGATTCCAAAAAGCTTTCCCATACAAAAAGAGAAGAGCTTTTTGAAGAAATCATGGAAAGAGCTGTCAGTGTCGGGATCGGTGCTGCATCTCCGGAACGGATCGATTCCATCAATATTCTGCAGGCAGACTATGAGGCTATGCGGGAAGCCTTTCAGGCACTTTCTCCCGAACCTGATACCCTGCTCAATGATGCCGTCACGATTCCCGGCATACAAAAACAGCAGATCAATATTATCAAAGGCGACGCCAAAAGTCTTTCCATTGCGGCTGCAAGTATTGTTGCAAAAGTGACCAGAGACAGGCTTATGGTGTCATTTGATGAGATTTATCCCCAGTACGGCTTTGCGAAAAATAAAGGCTACGGAACGGCGGATCATATCGCTGCGCTCAGGAAATACGGGCCCTGTCCCATTCACAGACGCAGCTTTATTGGTAATTTTATATGAATACACACCAGATAGGCAATGCTGCGGAGGATGCCGCGGCCCCTTATCTCGAGGAGCACGGATACCGCATTCTTGACCGGAATTACCGTTTCAGGCATACGGAAATCGATATTATTGCAAAAGAGAAAGACTATCTGGTTTTCATAGAAGTCAAATACAGAAAATCGGCGGCCAGGCAGCATCCGCTTGCAGCCGTCGGTCAGGAAAAACAAAAAAGGATCAGCGTGACAGCACTGCATTATCTGCAGACGCATCATTATAATATGTCGGTTCCCTGCCGCTTTGATGTGCTGGCGATTCTGGGAGAAGAGCCTGTGCTGGTAAAAAACGCTTTTCCTTTTCAATTTACAAAAGGATGGTAATATGTACAGAGAAGATCCTGCCCGTCTGACCAAGATCAATGGGATACCTTTTATTACGTTTCCGGCCTTAGACAATCTGGCTATGGTAAAAGCTGTCTTTTCTACCAGATACGGCGGTGTGAGCAGCGGTATCTATACCTCAATGAATCTGAATAATGACAGGGGAGATAATCCGGAGGCAGTTGCAGAGAACTTCCGCCGTGTTTCGGTTGCTTTGCATACAGAGCTTGATCATATGGTTCGTTCTGACCAGACACATACAGCCAATGTCCGTGTGATGACACAGGAGGACGCTGGAAAGGGATTGGTCAGAGAGCGGGATTATCAGGATGTTGACGGTATGATCACGGATGTACCAGGGCTCATGCTTGTCAGCTCGCATGCAGACTGTGTCCCCCTGTTTTTTGTTGATCCGGTCAGAAAAGCAATCGGTCTGACCCATTCCGGCTGGAAGGGAACCGTGCAGCGGATCGGCAAAGTGACGATTGAAAAAATGCAGGAAACATACGGCAGCAATCCTTCGGATCTGATCGCTGTCGTAGGACCTTCCATCTGTGTAGATTGTTACGAGATCGGTGAAGATGTCGCAGAGGCATTCCGTCAGGATTTTCAGGAAGACCAGTGGCCATCCATCTTAAAGCCCGGAAAGCCCGGGAAGCATCAGCTGGATCTGTGGGAGGCCAACCGGATTATCCTGGAAGAAGCCGGAGTAAAGCCTGAGAACATTACCATTTCCGGCCTTTGTACCTCCTGTCACAGTGATCTTCTCTGGTCTCACAGGAAAACAAAAGGACAAAGAGGAGGACTGTGTGCCTTTCTGCAGCTGATTCCGGAGGGAAAATAAGTGCGTAAACATGAACAGATTGTCCGCGCTGTAGCGCCGGGCAGCATCGCAGAAGAGATGGATATCCGTCCCGGAGACGCAGTGATCGCCATCAACGGTCAGGAGATCGAGGATGTCTTTGACTATCAGTTTCTGATTGAAGATGAATATGTTGAGATCCTGCTCCGGACAGAAGACGGAGAAGAACTTGTCCTGGAAATAGAAAAGGAAGAGCATGAAGATATCGGGCTGGCTTTTGACAGCAGTCTGATGGATGAATACCGTTCCTGCAGCAATAAATGCATATTCTGCTTTATTGATCAGCTGCCGGATGGTATGCGGGAAACCATGTATTTCAAAGATGATGATTCCCGTCTGTCCTTCCTGCAGGGCAATTATATTACCATGACAAATATGAAGGATGAAGACCTGGACCGCCTGATCAGGTATCGTCTGGAACCAATCAATATTTCTGTGCACACGACCAACCCGCAGCTGCGCTGCTGCATGCTCCATAACCGCTTTGCAGGCAAGATTATGGATCAGCTCAGAAAGCTGAGTGATGCCGGCATTGTTATGAACGGGCAGATCGTTTTGTGCAGAGGAATCAATGACGGAGAAGAGCTGGATCAGACGATCCGCGATCTTTCCTCTTTTCTTCCCTATATGGAAAGTCTGTCTGTGGTTCCTGTCGGTCTTTCTGATCACAGAGAGGGCCTTTATCCATTAGAACCATTTCAGAAAGAGGATGCCATCCGGGTGATCGATCTGATCGAGTCCTGGCAGGACAAACTTTATCCGGAATTTGGAAAACATTTTGTGCATGCATCCGATGAATGGTATATACTGGCAGAAAGGGAACTGCCGGAAGAAGACAGATACGACGGATATCTGCAGCTGGAAAACGGTGTGGGCATGCTCCGTCTGCTGATGACAGAGTTTGAGCAGGCCCTGGAAGAGTATCCGGGTGATCAGAGAACACGTCATGTAACGATTGCCACAGGACGCCTGGCCGGCCCCTACATCAGACAGCTGGCAGACCGGCTCTGCCGCAAGTTCCCGGGAGTCCGTGTGGATGTCCATATTATTATCAATGAATTTTTTGGCAGTCAGATCACAGTTTCCGGCCTCATGACAGGCAGCGATATTATTCGTCAGCTGCAGGGGCAGGAACTTGGCGATGCCCTGTTGCTTCCCATCAATGTGCTGCGCAGCGGAGAGCAGGTCCTTCTGGATGATGTTACGGTTTCTGATATAGAAAAAGCTCTGCAGATCCCGGTTGTCATCGTTGGAAATGAAGGGAAAGACCTGGCAGACTGCATTCTCGGAGAGAGGTGAATACAAGATGAGCAAACCTATTGCTGCGATCATCGGCAGACCCAATGTCGGAAAATCAACGCTTTTTAACTCGCTGGCCGGCCAGCAGATCTCTATTGTCAAAGACACGCCCGGCGTGAC
>CAMHFW010000122.1 GCA_946184675.1 uncultured Clostridia bacterium
CCGACTTTTGAAACAATGAATTTCTGCGCGTCTGATCCATTGGACTTATAGAGCTGCAGATTACCATTGTTATTCATGTTTCCGGAAGCGATATCCCACTTCATAGAACTGTTCAAAGCAGAACTGATCTCATAAACTCCCTCGCTGATTGTCACGGAAGGTTTGGAAACCAGGAAAGAAAATAACTGAGAGGCAGCATCCTTTGCTTCCTGCAAAATCGCGTCCGCACCATTTCCAGTAGACCCGTTCTTTAATGACAGAACAAAGTCTCCTCCATCCAGTGCAGACTGAATCATATAATATCCATCCTTCTCAACCAGGATCCATTTCTGTCCCAGGGTGGAAGAAGAATTATTCTGCACGATCGATGTACCTTCTCCGGGATTGTCCCCTTTCACTGCCAGATTCTTTCCGGACAGTACGTTGGTAATGGTATAGTAACCTGTTTCCGCATCTGAAACAAACTTGAACTTCTGTGCATCTGTTCCATCGCAGTCACGCACTTCTATCTGTCTTCCGTTATCCGTTTTATAGTCCTCCGGCTGAAGGCTCTTAAATCCGTTGAGTTTGGATACGATGATATAGGTCCCGTCCTTTAAGGGGCGGACAACGGGGACCGGAGTATCCGCTGTCTCTTTTATCGCTTCGATGGCTGCTGCAGATGCTGTAACGGTCTCTGCAGCCGGCTCAGCTGCATATTTTGCAAGAGCAACCTCTGTTTCAAAAGCCTCTTCAGAAACAGGCTCTTCAGAAACAGCCTCTGGCTCTGTCTCTGTGATTACGGCATCTGTCTCTGCTGTATCCGGGGCCTCTGTCAGAGCTGCATCGCTGCTGTCTGCGGACTCAGCTGCCGGCTCTGTGTCAGGAAGGTCCTCCGCAGCGGTATCAACCGGCTCCGCCTCGGCTGCCGGTAAGTCTGTCTCTGCCTGGGCAGGGGCAGCAACTGCCTGCTCCTCCTCCGTCATGTCTTCCCCTGTCAGATCTGTCTGAACAATCCCCGCTGCTGCATCGGTATCCGCTTCCTGCAGGTCTGCTGCATAAACCGGAAACACAAATGCGCACAGACAGATGATCAGAGTCATAATAAACCCTATGAAACGTCCATTTTTCTCTTTTGTAACCATTCCATATCCTCTCTGTTTTTATTGTAAATACACAATTATCCGTTGTATCAAAGTATACATTACATTTACGCGAAAGTCAAATTTACTCGCGCACTGACGATTGACTTAATTTCTCTTTCGCTATATACTAACAGATGGTTGAACTGCAAATGACGATATATAGGTAGTTTTTGACCAGATTTGATAGATCATCTAACCATCAGCAAGGAGAAACGGATTTGAGAACGATTACGGCGTCTGCAAGAGGCGAGATCAATAACAAAAAGTATTATGGAGTATATACGCTTCTTTTTGCTGTTGCTTTTTTTATGATTTTTTCCGGCTACTGGATCAACGGAAAGTCTTTTGTCTTCTGTGATACGCACGGGGGCGGCGACGGTCTGGTCCAGCATTTCAATTCCTTTGTCTACTACGGGCAGTATCTGCGGAGCATCATCCGCAGTCTTTTAGCTCACAAGGGGCTTGTGATTCCGGAATGGGACATGAGCATTGGGTTTGGCCAGGATATCATCACCACGCTGAGTTATTATGTGATCGGCGATCCTTTTTCTGCCCTGTCGGTGTTCTGTCCGGCTAAATATGCGGAATACCTGTACAGCGCTCTGATCATGCTCCGGATCTACCTGGCCGGCGTCACCTTCTCTGTATATGCAAGAGCTCACGGATACAGATCCGCGATGACCCTTTGCGGCAGTTTTATCTATATCTTTTCTGCATATACTCTGCTGGCGTCCACCCTGCACCCTTATTTTACGGATCCGATGATCTATCTGCCCCTGCTGCTGCTGGGGATTGACCGTGTTTTTGAGAAAAAGGGGCCCGGCCTTTATATCATCATGATCGCGCTGTCGGCACTGACGAATTTTTATTTCTTCTACATGCTTTGCCTGATCACCGTGATCTATGTCATCTTCCGCTTCTTTTATACGGTAAGAGACCACTATTTCTCAGAACTGATTCGGTATTTTATCAGATTTCTGGTCTTTTCCCTGCTGGGAATCGGCATGGCTCTGGTCCTCTTTCTGCCGACCATGCTCAATATCTTAAATTCCAACCGGGTTGGAGCGGAAGTTATTGTTGACACATTTTATGACGCATCCTATTATTTAAACTGTATCGGGGCTTTTTTAAGCGGCTCTGCGGGATCCTATACCCATCTGGGCTATACAGGAGTCGGACTGGTCTCAGTCCTGGTCCTCTTTATGAGACTGCGAAAAGGAAAAAGGAAAAACCGGTTCTGGGCTGCGGCTTTTGTCCTGCTGACTGTTTTCCTGCTGCTCCCCTTCTTCGGGCACCTCTTTAACGGTCTCTCCTATGTGACCAACCGATGGGTCTGGGCCTACGCCTTTACCGTGGCCTTCATCGTGACGGCCATGCTTCCGGAGATGACGGCTCTGACAGGGAAGGAGCTCACCATCGTATCGGCGGCGGCCTTCCTCTACGCGGCAGTCCTGTTTCTGACAGAACTCCTGCAAAATGAAAAGAACATGGCGGCTGCGGCGGGCCTATTCTTATTCGTGATTGTATTGTATATCTCGCATTCCGGCTCGATCCGGCTTCCCGTGCAGGCACTCTTTGTGGCGGTGACCCTGGTCTGCCTGGTCATAAACTCTGCTTACATCAATCAGGCGAAAAACAGCAATTATGTGACCCGGTTTACGGATTCCGGCCGGGCCCTGCACGAGCTGCTGCAGGATTCCCCAGGATACCAGGTCTCCAAAGTCGGAGACTCCGGCCTCTGCCGCTATGATTCAGGCGGCTTTACTACCGACAGCGTCAGGCGCAATTCGGCCATGCTGCTGGACTTAAACAGCTGTTCCTACTACTACAGTACTGCCAATGAAGCGGTGTCCGGCCTGTTCAAGTCAGTTTACTTATATACCCCCATGGAGCAGACCTACAATGATCTGAACTCCCGACTGATCCTGGAGAGCCTCCTGGGCGTGAAGTATTTTGTAGTAAAAAACGGCAAGGAAGCCTACCTGCCTTACGGCTATACAGATCTGGTCCGGCAGACCGATTCCTACTCGGTCTACGAGAATCAAAAGGTCCTTCCGATTGTTTTTACTGCTGCTGACTATATCCCGGAGGAGGAGTACGAAGCCCTTCCGGCACTGGAAAAAGAACAGCTGCTGGCGCAGACCATCGTCCTGAAAGATCCCGCGCCTCTGAAAAAGGCAGACTACACAATCCTGCCAAATGACATCGATTATGAAGTGTCTGCTTCGGAAGAGGTCACACTAAACGGGGACAGCTTTCTTGTGAGTCACAAAGATGCCACTGTGACACTTGACTTTCAGGCCTCGGAAGGTACAGAATATTATGTGGTCTTTGAAGGGCTCGATTTTGCAGAAAGCGATCCCGGGACAGACCCCTTATGGAAAGCCGGCGACACTGCCAATATCAAGATGTCCGCAAAGGGGCTTTCCCACAATGTCAAATATCTGACTCCGGCCTCGCCCTATTACAATGATATTCATTCCTTTATCTGTAATATCGGGAGACTGGAAGAGGGAGAGCAGACCGTTACGATCACCTTCCCCCTGGCCGGCGTCTATTCCTTTGACTCCTTTGCCTTAAAGGCACAGCCTGTTGCCGGAATCGGGGATGCTATGAGCGTCTTTCGGGAAGATGATACCAGCAGTTTTCAGGAAATCACAAGCGGGATAGAAGGAACTGTGACCGTAGACGAGCCTAAGATGCTCTGCTTCTCTGTCCCTTACTCAGACAACTGGACCGCCTATGTGGACGGGACCGAGACAGAGATCCGTATCGCCGACCGTTTCATGCCTGCCGTAGAGCTAACGCCCGGCAGCCATACGGTCCGGCTGATCTACCACAACCGCTATCTCACGATAGGACTTATGTTATCTGTCATCAGTCTCCTCATTTTCCTCTTGCTGGAAGGCTGGCTGATCTTATATTATAGAAAAAAGGGTTGCAACCGATGAAAAAGTTATTAAATAAGGAAGTTATATCATATCTATTCTGGGGAGTAATGACGACAGTAGTCAGCTGGGGTTCCTATGCCATCTTCTCCGTCCTGCTGAATCATTTATTCTCAGATGATCTCCTGATCACCATTTCCAATATCCTGTCCTGGATCTGCGCCGTGGCATTTGCCTTTGTGACCAATAAGGTCTGGGTCTTCGGCAGCAAGTCCTGGAAACTGAGTGTCTGGTGGCCGGAGCTGGTAAAGTTCATCCTGGCCAGGCTCCTGACCGGCGTATTTGAGATGGTCGCCGTTCCCCTTGCCCACAAGATCGGACTGGATTTTACGGTAATGGGAATCAAGGGAATGGGCGCCAAGATCATCATCAGTGTTGTAGTCGTGATCCTGAATTATGTCTTCAGCAAGTTCCTGGTATTTGACAGAAAGAAAAACAATTAATCATATTGAAGGAGAATATCATGTCCGTGTTATCCGTGGTACTTCCCGCATATAACGAAGAAGAAATGCTGCTCAAGACAGCTTCCACTTTAAAAGAAATCCTGAGCAGTGAAGAGATTCCCTATCAGCTGGTCTTCGTCGATGACGGCTCCAAAGACGCGACCTGGGAAAAAATCAAGACCGCCAAGGAGAGCGATCCCAATATTACCGGCGTCTATTTTTCCCGCAACTTCGGAAAAGAATCCGCCGTCTTTGCCGGCCTGGCCAATGCAAAGGGAGACTGCGTCGCTGTCATGGACTGTGACCTGCAGCATCCGCCGGAAACGCTGGTAGAGATGTACCGCTTATGGGAAGAGGGCTATGAGATCGTCGAAGGTGTCAAAAAGAGCCGTGGAAAAGAAAGTGCCTTTCACAGGTTCAGTGCCGGCACCTTTTACAGCCTGATGTCCAAAGCGACCAAGATCGACATGTCCCGTGCTTCGGACTTTAAGCTCATGGACCGCAAGGTCGTCGACACCCTCCTGGCCATGCCGGAGAAAAATACCTTTTTCCGGGCCATGTCCTCCTGGGTCGGTTTCAAGTCAGTCCAGGTAGAATTTGACGTGCGAGAGCGTGAGGCCGGCGAGTCCAAATGGTCCACGAAATCCCTGATCAAATATGCAGTTACCAACATCGCAGAGTATTCCTCCGCGCCTATGCAGATCATCACAGGCGCCGGAGTCGTCTGTCTGATCCTTTCCTGCCTCATGATCCTGCAGCTGATCATCGGCCTCATCCTGGGCCATACGATCGGCGCTGCCTTTGCTGTGATCCTTGTGGTCCTGCTGGTCGGCAGCTTTATCATGATCGGCATGGGCATCATCGGCTATTACCTGGCCGAGATGTACGAAGAAGTCAAAGGCAGACCCAGGTATATCATT
>CAMHFW010000123.1 GCA_946184675.1 uncultured Clostridia bacterium
TAGGTGTCCCGGGTTCGAGTCCCGGATGTCTCATTTTTTACAAAAGAAACGATGTGAACTGATCGCATCGTTTATTTTTTTTTACTGCAGTAATGAATTATGCTTGCGGACTATATCCGTATAAGATAAAATGTGAAAAACAGTTCAGGAGATATACGGGAATGGAAGTAGAGATTAAGATCAAATATCACAATGACCGGATTGAAAAGCTGCGCTATATTGACGGAAAGTCAGACTGGATTGATCTTCGGAGTGCTGAGGATGTCATTCTGAAAAAGGGAGACTTTCATCTGATTGATCTGGGCGTTTCCGTAAAACTGCCGGCAGGATATGAGATGCATATCGCGCCGCGGAGCAGTACGTTTAAGAATTTCGGATTGATTCAGACGAATGGAGTTGGGATCGTGGATGAGTCATACTGCGGAGATGACGACCATCTGATGATGCCGGTATACGCGGTTCGGGATACGCAGATTCATGAAGGAGACAGAGTATGCCAGTTCCGGATCATGGAGCATCAGCCGGTTATTCGTTTTCAGGAATGTGAGACACTTGATAATCCTTCCCGGGGCGGATTCGGCAGCACAGGAGTACAATAAATGCATGATTATTTAAGAGCTGTTGGATTTGGCAGACTCAAGGACAGGAAAAGTCTTCAGTATCTGCTGAATCTGGTAATGGCAGGACCCGATCAGGAATATTATACTGAAGGGGAGGAGATGTCCTCCTACTGGGAGAAGAGCAAAGATTTTCTGCCCGGAGCCGGGATTACTGTTCGCGGAGACACGGATGAAAACGGGAAACTTGTCTACGAGTATTTTTTCCCTCATTTTCACAGCAGACACACGTCTTTAACCGGGACTGTCGAGCTGGAAAAGAAAATTGACCGGGAAGACTATAACGGGGTCTGTGAGCCTTCCGATATGGGTATTGTGGTGGTTTTTCATATGAACCGGATGAAGGATTACGCAATGCGGATCAGAGAGTATGGATACCTGGAAGAAACACCAGTCAGGCTATCGGCTTTATCCATCCGCGGCAGTGTACTGCTTCCGCTCTCCCGCGCCAAGGTGAGTGAAGGGGAGAAAGAGAAGATGACGTCGGCAGGCCGGCGGTATGAGGCGGCGCAGAAGGGTGATCCGGAGGCAATGACGGAAGTTGCCATCCGGGAATTCTATATGTATAATATGATCACACAGAGAATTTTCGGGGGAGAGGATGTCCTTTCCGTTGTGGAGACCTCCTTTATGCCGTACGGGACAGCGAGTGATCATTATTCCATCCTTGGTGACATCGTTGAGTGCAAAGAAGAGTATAACCAGCTGTCAGGAGAAGAAATCTGGCAATTGACGGTCCTGTGCAGCGGAAAGCTGATTGATATCTGTATCAATGCAGAGGATCTGACAGGAGAACCGAAGACCGGAAGAAGATTCCGCGGGACCATCTGGCTGCAGGGACAGCTATCTTAATATATTGAAAATCCTTTTATGAAGTGATATACTGGGCAAAGCAGCAGAATTGCCGCAAAATAAGACGGAAGAAACGAAAATTTGAGAGGACAAAATCATGATTGATATTAAACTGATCAGAGAAAATCCGGACAAGATCAAGGCTGGTATGAAGGCCAAGGAAGTAGATTGTGATGCGATCGTTGACCGCATTCTGGAGCTGGACAAGCAGAGAAGAGACCTGATTGGCCAGACAGAGGCACTCAAGGCCCGTCAGAATAAAGTGACAAAGCAGATTCCTGCCATGAAAAAGGCGGGTCAGGATACAGCACCTGTATTTAAGGAGATGTCAGAAATCAAAGGACAGATCTCCGAGCTTGACAACCAGCTGCGCGAGGTCGTTGCAGAGTATAATGACAATATGCTCAGCCTCCCCAACATGCCGGATGAGGACCTGGTTCCCGGCGGTAAGGAGAACAACCAGCCTCTGAAGTATTTCGGCGAGCCCAAGGTATTCGATTTTGAGCCTAAAAACCATGTAGATCTTTGCGTTGATCTGGGCCTGATCGATTACGAACGCGGCGTGAAGCTGGGCGGCAACGGATTCTGGATCTACAAGGGCATGGGCGCCCGCCTGGAGTGGGCTCTGCTCAATTATTTTATTGATACACATCTTGCGGATGGCTATGAGATGATTATGCCTCCTTATATGCTGGAGTACCAGTGCGGACTGACTGCAGGCCAGTTCCCGAAATTTGCGGATGAGGTCTACAAGATTGCCAATCCCACAGATGACAGAGTTCATTACATGCTTCCGACTGCAGAGGCAGCACTTGCATCTGTATACAGAGATGAGATCC
Organism: uncultured Clostridia bacterium; assembly: GCA_946184675.1. Classification (GTDB taxonomy): domain Bacteria; phylum Bacillota; class Clostridia; order Lachnospirales; family Lachnospiraceae; genus UBA2912. The sequence continues at coordinate 2,309 of CAMHFW010000123.1, forward strand.
TGACAGAGGCGGATCTGCCTAAGAAGTTCTTCTCCTATACTCCCTGCTTCCGCAGAGAGGCCGGTTCCTACAGAGCGGACGAGCGCGGTATGGTGCGCGGCCACCAGTTCAATAAGGTAGAGATGTTCCAGTATACCCTTCCGGAGAAATCGGATGAGGCTTTTGAAGAACTGGTAACAAAGGCAGAAAACCTTGTAAAAGGCCTTGGTTTCCATTTCCGCACAGTCAAGCTGGCTGCAGGAGACTGCTCCGCATCCATGGCAAGGACTTATGATATTGAGATTTCCATTCCTTCCATGAATGGATACAAGGAAGTATCTTCCGTATCGAACGCACGCGATTATCAGGCCCGCCGCGGCAATATGCGTGTGCGCAGAGCAGATAAGTCCATCCAGTTCATGCATACTCTCAATGGTTCCGGACTGGCAACATCCCGTATTCTTCCGGCCCTCGTTGAGCAGAATCAGCTGGCAGACGGATCCATCGTGGTTCCTGAAGTGCTGAGAAAGTATCTGGGCGGAATAGAGGTTATTGAGAAAAAATAAATTGTAACAAAAGAAAAAGAGCAGCTGCTTCTTGCGGGCTTGTAGGAGTCCGGGGGAAGCAGCTTTTTCTATTGTTTTGTTTTGCTTTACAAACAGCCTTCTGAAGTGCTAGAATAATATAGGCTTTTTGTATACAGCTGTATCATGTATACAAAAACAGGATAATTGAAATCAACATATTATGATATAGGGGAGATTCGATGGGATTTTTTTCAAAGCTCTTGGGCGGATCGCACAGTGAAAAGGAACTAAAAGAGCTGAGAGCGAGAGCCGAAGAAATCTATAAAAAAGGAGAAGCGCTGCAGAGCCTTTCCGATGAGGAGCTGGCTGCGAAGACAGCAGAGTTTAAGCGTCAGCTCAGCGAAGAGGGCAAGTCTCTGGATGACATTCTTCCGGATGCATTTGCAGTAGCCAGCGAGGCGGCATACCGGCAGCTTCAGATGCGGCCGTTTGTAGAGCAGATTATGGGCGGTATCGTTCTTCATCAGGGACGTATCGCAGAGATGAAGACTGGTGAAGGTAAGACGCTGGTTGCCGTTCTTCCGGCTTACTTAAATGCGCTGGAGGGAAAGGGCGTCCATGTTGTCACGGTCAATGATTACCTGGCAGAGCGTGATGCCAACTGGATGGGAGCAGTTCACCGCTCTCTGGGCCTCAGTGTCGGCGTGATCCTCAACAGCATGAAGGCAGAGGAACGACAGGCGGCTTATGCCTGTGACATTACCTACGGAACCAATAATGAATTCGGTTTCGATTATCTGAGAGACAATCTGGTCAAGGAAGAGAAGAATCTGGTGCAGAGAGAACTGCATTATGCCATCATCGATGAGGTTGACTCAGTTCTGATTGATGAAGCCAGAACGCCGCTGATCATTTCCGGCCCCGGCGATAAATCCACGGAGGAGTACCGGATCTGCGACATGGTCGTAAAGAGGCTGGAGCGCGGTGAGCGTGAGGGCGAGATTGACCGTATGTCCGTGATGACAGGCCTTGAGGTGAAGGAGACCGGCGATTATATTGTCAATGAAAAGGAAAAGCATGTCGTACTGACGGAACAGGGCGTCGCGAAGGTCGAGAAGATGCTGGGAATCTCCAATCTGGGAGACCCGGAGAATCTGGAAAAGCAGCATATCATCAACCTGGCCCTGCGTGCCAACAACCTGATGCACAGGGACAAGGATTATGTAGTGCGCGACAAGCTGGATGAGAATGGAAATGTGACCGGACAGGAGATTATGATCGTTGATGAATTCACCGGACGTATCATGCCCGGCAGAAGATATTCGGACGGTCTGCATCAGGCCATTGAGGCAAAAGAGGGCGTAGAAGTCCGCAGGGAAAGCATGACTCTGGCTACGATCACTATTCAGAACTATTTTAATAAATATGGAAAGTCCGCAGGCATGACCGGTACTGCAAAGACGGAGGAAGACGAGTTCCAGGATATTTACGGTCTGGACGTTGTGGAGATTCCGACACACAGACCGGTACGCCGTATTGATCACAATGATGCGGTATATTTTACCCACGAAGAGAAGATCAATGCTATCGTAGAGGATATTCGGCAAACCCATGAAAAAGGACAGCCGGTTCTGGTCGGCACGATCAGTATCGAAGCTTCTGAGGAGCTGAGCAAGCGTCTGGATAAAGAGGGGCTGCGCAATCATAATGTGCTCAATGCCAAGTTCCATGAGCGTGAGGCGGAGATTGTTGCCGAAGCCGGAGAGTGGGGAGCGATCACGATCGCAACCAACATGGCCGGCCGAGGAACGGATATCAAGCTGGGAGAAGGTGTTGAGGAGATCGGCGGTCTCAAGATCATCGGTACAGAGCGTCATGAAGCCAGACGTATCGACAATCAGCTTCGCGGACGTTCCGGACGACAGGGAGACCGGGGTGAGTCCATTTTCTACCTTTCTCTGGAAGACAATCTCTTAAAGCTTTACGGTGCAGAACGTGCCATGACCGCCTTGAAAGCAATCCCGCATGATTACGGGATGGCCCTCCAGCATAAGATCCTGGACAACACCATTGAGAGAGCCCAGAAGAAGCTGGAGTCCAACAACTTTGCCATCCGAAAGAATCTGCTGGATTATGACCAGGTGATTAATGAGCAGCGCGAGCTGATTTACGGGGAGCGCCGCCGCATTTTAAAGGGTGAAGATGTGCATGAGGAGATCAAAGATATGATCGACGAGGCCATCGAGGATACTGTAAACAGTGTGATCACAGAGGATCAGACGCCCGACACCTGGGATATCAAGCGTGTGCTCAGCAGAATCATGGGAAGCACCCGTAAAGATGAAAAAGGTGAAATGCTTGCCGAAGATAATCTGGGTATCCCGATCGAGCCCCTGCCTCTGAAAAATGAAGCCTATGAGGGCTGGACCAGGCAGCGTCTGACTGAGGAAATTACAACCAGAGCCAACAAGATATATGATTCCATGAAGGAATCGGTCAATACCATTATGAAGGACAGTGATC
>CAMHFW010000124.1 GCA_946184675.1 uncultured Clostridia bacterium
ACAGCTTTCTTTAATTCATCAAAGACAGACTCATCAATATTATCCTTGTGTTCTGTTTCGGGAGAGGAAATTATTGCTTTTACTTCATCTTTCTTTTTTGTTTCTGGTCTCTTATTTGCCTGATTAGCATCTAATATCCTCTTTAAGTCCTGTTCCAATGATGTACCTTTGCTCTGTTTCATGGCCAGTTTAAAAAGGCCTTCTTTCCGCAGGTCAATCTTTATATCTTGTAGCTGGTCTGGATCATCTACTTGATTTCTAGCACAAAGTACGTACAAATGTAGCTTTGGCTGGTCCAAATACATGCCTGTCTTCTTCAGGCTTTCGTATTTATCAATTACCGCCTGATAATCCCCCTCGAAAAGCCACACCATAATCTGATTCATGACAGTTTCAAACGGGGCTTCCTTTTGAACAAGCACTTTTTCTGTTTGACCTGCAGGAATCTTCTGAGAAAAAGGAAGAATCTCTCGCACAGCTTCCAACATGGCGTCATGTGCCTGTACTCCGTCCATGATTGCCTGACGGTTGGGGTCCAGTCCTTTGGGGATATCCCTGGGCTGCATGCCATTTGTCAAATAGCACAGAAGCTTCCTTTCTGTCTTTCCTGTTATTTTCTTATCCTGATACTGCAGCCACTGGAACCTGGACCACTCATTCTTGACCCACTGGGATTCCATGTTCTCCTTACAGCTGCCGATAACGATCATGACTTTTGAGGAAAGCAAAGCAGAAATGATGTAAGGCTCATACAGGTCTCCGCTCGGGATCTTTGTCACTTCTGAGTTAAATACTTTTAATCCTTTTGCTTTTAGAAAATTGTATATATCCAATCCGGTATTTCTGTCTGTAGTATAGTTTCCATCTATAGACTGCTTCACGCTGATAAAAACATCAAACTGCCAGTCGTGTCTGACATTCCTGTAAGAATCGATGATACTGTCAATCTTCTTCAGCTCAGTCACATAGTAGTCCCTGTTCGTATCTTCCATATTCGATTTCATATCGCAGCGCTCCGGTATCATATCCGGTTCTCTCAGATCCGGCCGTAAAATGACGGGAACCCACTCTTCCATATCATTTTTCTGGTAGGTGAGGCCGTAATGACAGATCAGGATGCGCCAATATACTTCAGGATCTTTTCCGCCTTCTGTAAGAACCTGTTCATAAAATCCCTGCGCTTTATCGAATTCCCAGGCAGCCTGCGCAGTCTCCGCCTTCTCATATAGGTTGCGGATCTTCTCTAAATGCTGATTATGAATCCCATCTAATGTTTCCTGATTCCTGGCAACTGCCTTTTGCAGCTCCTCTGACTTCTCACGGATCTCCTTCTGCCCGGCATAAAGGGAGTCTGCCTTTTTTGTGATCTCCTGCAGCCGATGCATATCATCCTGCTGGATCTGCTGGCTCCACATCATGAACTCGTTCATGACAGATTGGAATTCCTGATCTGCCATTCCGTTCTTTTTGAGCTGCATACCGATTTCCTGCATGACGCCCATTCTGCCAAAGATATCATTCTGTGTGTTTATAAGCCGTTCAGAAACACCTTTTAGAAATTCTAGGCTCTGCAAGGCATCTCCCTGTCCTTCTGTCAACTTATGCACAACTTTTCCCAGAGTGTCCTGCTCATCCCGAATCTGGCCAAGGTCTGAGAGCGCAGCAAACAGACGGTCATTTGCCGCCTGCTTCTCTTTTTCTGCCACTTTCAGCTGCTCTTTGATCTGGGCATTCTCTTCTATCGTCTTTTTTATGCGAGTCATCTCACCCTGAAACTTCATGACAGGTACTGTCTGCCCGCACCAGTCGCACTTGATCAGTGATTCATCGCCGTGATAATATACATCGCCGCCACAGTAGATACAGCGTTCCTTGATCTTGGTATCCATATGTAATCCTCTCTATCCGAGCCGCATTTTTTTCATTATATCATCTATTACCCTGATTATGTTGTTCATGCCAGAAAAAACACCGGCAGTTCATCTTCGTGATATGCGGGGCAAACTTGCTTATTTCTTTTTACTGTTCCTTCTCCAGAGTGCAATGACACATCCCGGAATGATAAACATAGGATGTATATACCACAACAGTTCCCACTCGCTTGTCAAAACGATAAGTCCAAACATAGTAATAAATGCTGCGATCAGGTAGCAAATCAGCATTATGAAACCAAGAACCAGAACACTTTTCCCCTTGCCCCAGATGCAGGTGACCAGAAGTCCGGCTCCGATTATCCAGGCACTGCAGCGATAAATGATGCTGAATACAAGTATGAACAAGTCTTGCGGCACATCTGGCAGAACAAATATAATGGCTATCAGGAATATGAACAGTATGATACCTATTGTATCAATAATCTTGACTGCTTTCATGGACATAGGATCAACCTCATTTATATCGGTCATTTAACTTTATTGCATTATATCATCATATTCTCATGATTTGACTAATCTAATGAGAGATAGTGCATACTCTTTGCGTAAGCTGGTAAAAAGCGTTATAATAGCCGCAAAGGAAAGGCAGGTAAATGATTATGACAGCATCTTATGATATCATCTGTGCCGGGATGGCACTTGTAGACTCCATCATCAAGGGTTTTGATCCGAATCCAATATCAGCATCAGGCTTTCGTGCGCAGTCTTCTGCGCTGAACGCAGGCGGTGAAGCAATTAACGAGTCTGTCGCAGCCGCAAAGCTAGGCATGAAAACCGCAATACTCTGCGCATTGGGAAATGATGTAGCCGGTGACCTGGTTTTCCATTATCTGGAACAAAATGGCGTTGATACGAAGCTCATCCTCCGCTCTGAGGATCATCAGACTCCGGTTACTACCATGTTTGTCAATGACGATGGGACACGCAAATCCATTACTAATAAAGCGCACAATTATAATTGGCATCCGGAGAATTATCTTTCTGCCCTGCCAGATACCAGAGCTCTGATCCTGGGGTCTCTTTTCCGTGCTCCTTTTGATGATCCGGATATCATATATGCTGTGGTATCAGCAGCGAAAAATGCCGGCCTGATTGTCCTGGCCGACACCAAACTTCCGAATTTTCATTTTCTTAATCTGACAGATATCAAAGATTCTCTGCCTCTTCTTGACTACATTACGCCCAATGAAGATGAAGCCAGATATTATTCCGGGAAAGAGGATCCGGAAGATATGGCAGATGTTTTTTTGAATTATGGTGTAAAAAATGTCATTATCAAGCTCGGTTCCAAAGGCTGTCTGCTTAAAAACGAAGCAGGTTTGATCCGTCTCCCGGCCCATCCCATAAATGCCGTCGATGCTACCGGAGCCGGTGATAACTTTGTCGCCGGTTTTATGTCGGAACTCCTGCGCGGCAAGAAGCCGGATGAGGCCCTGGCCTTTGCAAACATCTGCGGGGCTATCTGCACCAGCGCGGTTGGTGCAGGCACCGCCTTAAAAAACCGGGAGCAGGTACTTGGCTATCTGCAATAATAATTCTCTGTTACCACCTGAAAAGACCATTCCCTCACGGCAAAACTTCTCCGCGAGGGAATGGTCTTTTCTCTACTCATGTTTTTTCAATGCAGTCGGATCTTTCTCCACATAAGGGAGAAGCAGTTCAGTCATCGCGGCGATTTCTTTCTCGAAATCGCCGGATTCCAGATAGGTCTTCAGATATTCATCCATAGCCCGATGATAGTCTGCTTTATAAGATTCCTCAGTATAAAAAAGCATTATTTATAACCATTCAGAACCCATTCCATTGTGATTTCATATATCTAATAAGGCATCTTCTGCAGATCTCATAATTGCATCAGCGTCAGCCCCCTGGATATCCAGACCGACAGCTTCTATCTTTCTGATATCATGAATACCATAGTACCCCTCTGCCAGTGCTTTGATATATCCAAAACCAAATATTTCCGGAACATAATTTCCACCTGCTGTGGTTACGTAATATAATCGCTCTGCCTTGCAAAGACCGATGGGAATCCCCTCTTCTGAGTATTTGAATGTGATTCCGACAACACCTATCAGTTCCAGATACTGCTTTAACATAGCCGGAAAAGAAAGGTCCCAAAATGGCGCGGCTATCACGATCGTTTGGGCTTCTGAAAATTGATGCGCCAGATCAAACATGGTATTTTGAAAATCACCCTGGGAGACAAGCTGATCCCGCCTGATGAGATACTCTTCATTCACGATTGGAAAATTCATATTTGCAAGACAGATCTCTTCATACGGTTTGTCCAGTTTTATGAGTAATTTCTCTGCCAGTTTTCTGGTTCTTGACTCTTTGCGCACACAGACATTAATAAAAAGTATCGGTTTATTTTTCATTTTAGTTTTTCTGTCCATTCATTTTCTTTAAAGCCAGTCAGGACAAAATCATCCCCGACTACAAGAGGACGCTTTACCAGCATGCCGTCTGTGGCGAGCAGAGCAATCTGCTCCTCTTCACTCATGTCCGCCAGCTTCTTGGAAAGCCCCATCTCCCTGTACTGTATGCCGCTTGTGTTGAAAAAGCGTTTCAGCGGCAGGCCGCTCATGGCATAATATTTCCGAAGCAGATCCTCATTCGGATGATTTTCCTTAATATCCAGAACTTCATGTTCGATCCCCTTTTCAACCAGCCATTTCAAAGCTTTCTTGCAGGTACTGCATCTGCTGTAACAATATACGGTAATCATATCATCCTCCAATTATTATTTATTACGAGAAAAAGCCTTTCTTGGTTAGTTTTTTTAGTCGTTTCTGGGCCAGTCTGGCTATCCACCCTTTTTGGCTTGCTGCTTTCTGATACCATTTGATGGCCTCTTCCTTGTCTGCGTTCACTCCCTGTCCCGACTCATAGGCCATTCCCAAACCTAATTGGGCATTAACTTCTCCAGCCGCGGCCGCCTTTTGTAACCAGGAAATACCTTCTATCATATTACTATTGATCCCTGTACTCACCAAAAAGCTTCCAAGGGTGTCTTGCGCTGGTGCATAACCGGCTTCAGCTGCTTTTCTGCACCATTTTATTCCCTCTGTTTCATTTTTTAGGGTTTTGTCGCCAAACAGCAGAATCTTTGCATATTCATATTGCGATTCCGTATGGCCTTTTTCAGCCGCTAATTTATACAATTGGGCTGCTTCCTTTTTTTGTGAAGGATCTAGTTTTTTAGCCTGAGAATACCATTCCTGAGCCTGCTGTGCAGAACTGATATCTTCTTTTTCCAGCTTTCTTATAATCTCCAGATGGCTTTTGGCATTCTCATTTCCCTTGGCAGCTGCTTTTTGGAACCAGTTTTTTG